>NZ_JAKKFF010000584.1 GCF_022229015.1 Micromonospora foliorum | reverse complement strand
GCATGATCCACTCGCGTTCCTTGATATCGCGGCATCCCGGTAGCCCCGACACCCCGACTTCCGCAAAACCGAGTGGATCATGCCTGAGCAGGCCGAGCGGGCTGGAGACCAAGCAGGTGGGCGGGCAGGTCGGGTGAGCCGGGCTGGGTAGACCCGGCGGGTCAGGCTTTGCTACTCGGGGTCGCGGTCGACCAGCGGGTTGCTCTGCACCCAGTCTGCGGTTTCGTCGTATTTGCGCGCTATGTACTCCTCCAGGCGGGCGCGCTCGACGCGCCACTGGCCGCGCCCGCCGATCTTGATCGCCGGCAGTTCGCCGCTGCGCACCATGTGGTAGACCTGCGAGTCCGACACGTTGAGCTCAGCGGCCACGTCGGAGAGCAGCAGGAACCTCGGCTCCACAGGAACTCCCGGGGTTGGTGTCGTTTGGCTCAGTTTGCCACCGACAGGCTCGACCGCCCAGCGCCGGACCGGGTCGGGTGGCAGGCCAACCGATGGGGACACACCGGCGGGGAACTTCCTCCGGCCGGAGGCGGGGTGTATGACGGTCACGGCGTGCGGCATGATCTGCGCCCGTGCCGGCGGCCGCCGGTGGAGGACGACGCGGGGAGACGACCGGTGACCGACGAGCTTGTCCGGGTGTACGTGCCGGCGACCGTACCGATGCTGGCCCGGCTGCGCGAGGAGGGGCTGACCGCCGACCAGGCGCATGCCGTGACCCCGGCGCTTCGCGAGTGGTACGCCGAGGGCGACGAGGAGGAGTTGGAGTACGTCGCGTTCATCCGGGCTGCCCAGGACGCCCTGCACCTGCTCCGGGCCGACCCGACTGCTCCCCGCCGTCGCGTCGTCGTCTCGGTCGACCTGCCGTCGGGAGCGCTCGGGCGCGGTGACGGTGAGTTGGGTTCGAGCACGGTGACGTTGACCGACACGGTGCCGGTGGGCGCCGTCGCGGCCATCCACGTGGACGGCGCGGACGCGGTCGAGCAGGTCGCTGCGGCGGCCGACGTGGTGGCCGAGGCGGCGGCTGGTGACCCCGACGCCCAGTTCACCGTCGACGGCGCCGAGGACCACGAGCTGGAGTGGTACGACGTGACGGAGCTGGACCAGCTCCTCCGCGCGGCCGACTGAGCCGGACGTCGGCCCCCGGCCGCATGAGCCACCGGGCGACCCGCCTGAGCCGGATACCAGCCCAGGCAGCCGGACAGCGGGCGACCCTCCTGAGCCGGACACCAGCCTGACAGTCGGACGCCGGGCGACCCGCCTGAGCCGGACACCGGCCCAGGCAGCCGGACGTCGGCCCAGGTCCGGCGTCAGCGGGCCGGGTCCGCCTTCGCCGGATCAACCTTCGCCGGCTCCGCCTTCGCCGGGTCCGCGTCGAACGTCTCGGCCGCGTCGAACGTCTCGGCCGGGTCGTCGTCGAACGCCTTGGCGTAGCCCGGCTTGTCGTCCGCCGGGTCGACGAGCTGGTCCGCGGGGTTCGGGCCGTCGGCCGGGTCGTCGTCGTCGCTGTGGGCCGGGCTGAGCGTGCGGCCGAACGCGATGAGCGCGGTCAGCGCCCCCACGAAGAGCACCCAGATGCCGTTGTCCACCCGCGAGGTGCCCAGCGAGGTCTGCGCCACCGCGTCCGCCTCACTGAGCGCGCTGGCGAGGTCGAGCAGCGACCGGCCGCCGATTCGGATGATCACCTCGGCGAGCAGCAGGAGGAGCCCCGGCCCGGCGCCGGCGAGCAGGTACGCCGGCCAGCGCAGCGCGGGGGCCTCGGGGTCGCGGCGGACCGCTCGACGCCGTGCCCAGGTCAGGTAGCCGAAGGCCAGCAACCCGGCCAGAATCCCGGCGACGAGCGACTCGGTGCGGGACACCCACTTGGCCGCGTTGATCAACGATTCTTGGCTGTCGCCGCCACCGAAGAGGTCGAAAAGCGGGTCCCGGGCGCGGCTGAACGCCACCACGAAGATCAGGGTGCCCAGCGCGGCGGTGACCACGGCACCGATCGCCGGGGCGGTCCGCGCGCCGGCCAACGCGCCCCCGATGATCGCCGCGGCCGCCGTGGTGCCGGCGATCACGTTGGTGGTGGACGTGTCGAAGTAGGTGAGGTTGATGGCCACCGCGGCAGCGAGCCCGACCAGCATTCCGCCGCCGATCGCTCCGGCGAAGCGCAGGGTGGCCCAGTCGCCGTACCGGCGGGCCAGCAGGTTTCCACCGGCCAGCGCGACGGCCGCCCCGGCCACCAGCGCGGCCGAGATCACGCCGGGCAGGGCGAACGCGGAGAGGCTGATCGCGGTGACCCCGGCCGCCGCCGAGGTGATGGCCTCCCGAGTGGACCAGAGCATGGCGGCCAGCCACCCGAGCGCCAGCAGCGCGAGCACTGCGGCGCCGGGCGCGGGCAACGGCCGACTGCCGGCGCTGGCCGCGTCGACCGCCGGCTCGTCCGACTCAGCGGCCGGGACGCGGCCGGGCTGCTTGACCGCGGGGACGCGGCCGGGCTGCTTGGTCATCGTCTCCCCTTCGAGGCGGCAGGTCACCGACCATTCAGGGTACGCGGGCCCGCTGGGCTGCCTGTCGCCCCGGGACGGCGGGACGGATCGAGGCCGGTCGGTAAGGGGAGGAGGGGTGGGGCGGTCCTTGGCGCAGGGCCGGTGGCCGAGGTGGGTCGTGCGGCCCGTCGTGGGAGAATCATGGGAGGTCCCGCCGCTGCTCGGCCTCCCGTGCGGCGTCCGGTGTCCGGCCGTCCGGTCGGTGCCCGCGGGTCCGGTTTCGCCACTGCTGTCGAGATCGCCAGGAGCCTTGATGGATGCCGTGTTCTCCGTTCCCGAGCCGCGCAACGAGCCGGTTCGCAACTACGAGCCGGGCAGCCCCGACCGGGACCGGCTCCAGCGGCGGCTGACCGAGCTCGCCGCCGAGCGCATCGACCTGCCGATGACCATCGGCGGTGAGCAGCGGATGGCCGGCGGTGACCCGATCAACGTGGTGCAGCCGCACAAGCACGCCCACGTGCTGGGTGTGACCGCGCACGCCACCCACGACGACGCGCGTGCCGCGACCAGGGCGGCCAAGGACGCCGCGCCGATGTGGCGTGCGCTGCCCTTCGAGGAGCGCGCCGCGATCTTCCTGCGCGCCGCCGAGCTGCTCGCCGGTCCCTGGCGCGACACCCTCAACGCCGCCACCATGCTCGGCCAGTCGAAGACCGCCATCCAGGCGGAGATCGACGCGGCGTGCGAGTTCATCGACTTCCTGCGGTTCAACGTGCACTTCGCGCGTCGCCTGCTGGAGGAGCAGCCGGCGTCCTCGCCCGGCGTCTGGAACCGCTTCGACCACCGCCCGCTGGAGGGCTTCGTCTACGCGGTCACCCCGTTCAACTTCACCGCCATCGCCGGCAACCTGCCGTCGGCGCCGGCCCTGCTGGGCAACACGGTGGTCTGGAAGCCGGGCCCGACCCAGCAGTTCGCCGCGCACTTCACCATGCGGCTGTTCGAGGCCGCCGGCCTGCCGCCCGGCGTGATCAACATGGTCACCGGCCGGGGCGAGGAGGTCTCCGATGTCGTGCTCGCCGACCCGGATCTGGCCGGCATCCACTTCACCGGTTCGACGAAGGTCTTCCAGCAGTTGTGGCGGACCGTGGGCGACAACATCGCCCGTTACCGGGGCTACCCGCGCCTGGTCGGCGAGACCGGCGGCAAGGACTTCGTCGTCGCGCACACCAGCGCTGACGTGGACGCCCTGCACACCGCGTTGATCCGTGGCGCGTACGAGTACCAGGGCCAGAAGTGCTCGGCGGCCTCGCGGGCGTACGTGCCGCGCTCGATCTGGGAGGGCGGCCTGCGGGACCGGCTGGCCGCCACCACCGACTCGCTCACCTACGGCGACGTGGCCGACTTCAGCAACTTCGGTGGCGCGGTGATCGACGACAAGGCGTTCTCCCGGCACACCGCCGCGCTGGAGCTGATCGCCGGCGACGACACCTGCCGGGTGCTGGCCGGTGGCACCGCCGACGACTCGGTCGGGTACTTCGTCCGGCCGACGCTCTTCGAGTGCGGCGATGCCGCCCACGAGACCTTCACCACCGAGTACTTCGGGCCGATCCTGGGCGTGCACGTGTTCGACGACGCCCGTTTCGACGAGGTGGTCGCCCAGGCCGAGTCGATCGCCCCGTACGCGCTGACCGGCTCGGTGTTCGCCACCGACCGCCGGGTCGTCGAGTCGGTGGGCGAGCGCATGCGGTACGCGGCCGGCAACTTCTACATCAACGACAAGCCGACCGGCGCGGTGGTCGGGCAGCAGCCGTTCGGTGGCGCCCGCGCCAGCGGCACCAACGACAAGGCCGGCTCCTGGCTCAACCTGGTCCGCTGGATCTCCCCGCGGACGATCAAGGAGACCTTCGTGCCGCCGACCGACCACACGTACCCCCACATGGGCTGACCGGCGACGACCCGCCGGCGGCGCGCGTGGCGCCGCCGGCGGACGCCCGGAATGCGGCAATCCATCGATAGTCCTCAACGGACAGTCTGCCGCCGACAGTGCACTTAGGAAGTCCTGTTGGGTGGCAAACTGGCAAATCCTGGACGCCGCGTGCGCAAAGTGGCAGCGTAGTGGGCATGGCGGATTCCGGAGTCAACCCTACGGCGGCGGCCCTGCTCGGCCTCCTCCATGAGGGCCCGATGACAGGCGGTCAGTTGATGGCCGCCGCTGAGCGCCGTCTGGCGCCGTACTGGTCGATGACCCGCAGTCAGGTGTACCGCGAGTTGCCGGTGCTGGCTGAGCGGGGTTTCGTGCGGCTCGGCAAGCCGGGTCCGCGGATGAGCCAGCCGTACGCACTTACCGCCAGCGGAAAACGGACGTTTTCCCGCTGGCTCGCGGAGAACCCGGGGCGGGACACCATCCGCAACCCGATAGCGCTGCGGATGGCCTTCGGTAACCTGCACTCCGCCAGCCAGCTCAAGGGCCTGTACGCCTCGGCCAACGAATACCACACCGAGGCCCTCGCCCAGGTCCGGGAACAGGTGAAGAACGCCAAACGGGACGGCGAGACGTACGACGCCAGCGCCCTGGAGTTCGCCGTCGCCTACCACCGGGCGGCCCTGTCGTGGTTGAAGTCCGCCCCCGTCGGGTGACCTGCGGTCAGTTCGCGCATCCACAACGAGCTGCTCGGCTCCCGGCACAGTACGCTTGTCTGTCGTGACCGCTGCCGATTACGCCGAACAGCTCAAGGAACTCGACGCGACCCTGCGAAACATCGAGGCCGTCCTCAACATCGACCGTCTCCACGAGGACAAGGCCCGCCTTGAGGAGGAGGCCTCCGCCCCCGACCTCTGGGACGACCAGGCCAAGGCCCAGCAGGTGACCTCGCAGCTGTCGTACGTCAACGGCGAGATCAGCAAGCTGGGCAGTCTGCGTTCCGGCCTCGACGACGCCCAGGTGCTGCTGGAGCTGGCCGAGGCCGAGGCCGACCCGGGCGTGCTGACCGAGGTCGAGTCGGAGATCACCGGGCTGACCAAGGCCATCCAGGAGATGGAGGTCCGCACCCTGCTCTCCGGCGAGTACGACTCCCGGGAGGCGCTGGTCGCCATCCGGGCCGGCGCGGGTGGCGTGGACGCCGCGGACTTCGCCGAGATGCTGCTGCGGATGTACCTGCGCTGGGCGGAGCGGCACGGTTACCCGACCGAGGTCTACGAGACCTCGTACGCCGAGGAGGCGGGCCTGAAGTCGGCCACCTTCGCGGTCAAGGTGCCGTACGCGTACGGCACGCTCAGCGTCGAGTCGGGCACCCACCGGCTGGTCCGGATCAGCCCGTTCGACAACCAGGGTCGTCGGCAGACCAGCTTCGCGGGCGTCGAGGTCCTGCCGGTCACCGAGCAGACCGACCACATCGACATCCCGGAGAACGAGGTACGGGTCGACGTCTACCGCTCGTCCGGCCCGGGTGGGCAGAGCGTCAACACCACCGACTCGGCGGTGCGGCTGACGCACATCCCGACCGGCATCGTGGTGACCTGCCAGAACGAGAAGTCCCAACTGCAGAACAAGGCCTCCGCGCTGCGGGTGCTCCAGGCCCGACTGTTGGAGCGCAAGCGCCAGGAGGAGCAGGCCAAGCTCGAAGGGCTCAAGGAGAACGCGGCCGGCTCGTGGGGCGACCAGATGCGCTCGTACGTCCTGCACCCGTATCAGATGGTGAAGGATCTCCGAACTGAGCAGGAGACCGGCAATCCGAGCGCGGTCTTCGACGGCGAGTTGGACGGCTTCATCGAGGCGGGCATCCGTTGGCGCAAGCAGCGGCAGATCGCTGGCGACGGTGCGTGACGGGGCGCGGGCGGAGCGCTTCGTCGATCTCCAGGTAGAAGCCTGATTCGACGACTCGCGCCGGTTCGGCGGGGCGTGGGGCTTGGCTCAGTTGTTACACCGCGTAGACTCACCACCCGTGATTCAGCTTGAGCAAGTGACGAAGACGTACCCGAAGGCGTCCCGGCCTTCGCTCGACAACGTGTCCGTCTCGATCGAGAAGGGCGAGTTCGTCTTCTTCATCGGTCCATCCGGCTCCGGCAAGTCCACGATCATCAAGATGCTGCTGCACGAGGTGGCCCCCAACAAGGGGCGCGTCGTCGTCAACGGCAAGGACGTCACGTCGATGCGCTCCTGGAAGCGACCCCACTTCCGGCGTTCGATCGGCTGTGTCTTCCAGGACTTCCGGCTGCTGCCCAACCGCACCGCCTACGAGAACGTGGCGTTCGCCCTCGAGGTGATCGGCAAGACGAAGGCGGTTGCCCGCCGGGTCGTGCCGGAGGTGCTGGAGCTGGTCGGGCTCGGTGGCAAGGAGCACCGCTACCCGCACGAGCTCTCTGGTGGTGAGCAGCAGCGGGTCGCCGTCGCCCGGGCGTTCGTGAACCGTCCGCTGATCCTGCTGGCGGACGAGCCCACCGGAAACCTGGACCCGGACACCTCGATCGAGATCATGCGTCTGCTGGACCGGATCAATCGCACCGGCACGACCGTCGTGATGGTCACCCACGACTCCAACATCGTGAACCAGATGCGCCGCCGCGTCGTTGAGATTGAGAGCGGTCGCATCGTGCGTGACCAGGCCCGCGGTGTCTACGGGTGAGCCGGCGCTCCACCCCTGCGCAGCCTGACGACGAACACCTCATGCCGGAGACCCGGAGGAAATCCCGATGCGCGTGAAATACGTCCTGTCCGAGGTACTGGTCGGACTGTGGCGCAACGTGACCATGTCCATCGCGATGATCATCACGATGGCGGTCTCGCTGACCATGCTCGGCGCCAGCGGTCTCATGTACCGCCAGGTCGACGACATGAAGGACCTCTACTACAAGAACATCGAAGTCTCGATCTTCTTGACCCAGGAGGTGACCGAGCAGGAGCGCACCGACCTGCAGACCAAGCTCGACAGCGACCCCCTGGTCAAGGACGTCCTCTACGTCAACAAGGACGAGGCGTACAAGCGCTTCAAGGAGATGTACCAGGACGCGCCGGACCTGGTGAACGCGGTCAAGCCCGACCAGCTGCCCGAGGCGTTCCGGCTCAAGCTGAACAACCCGGAGCAGTACAAGGACGTCTACGACCAGTACAAGGACACGGCGGGCGTCGAGGAGATCATCGACCAGAGTCGACTGCTCGACAAGATCTTCAACATCCTCACCTCGATCCAGAACATCGCCCTGGCCGCGGCCGTCGTGATGGCGATCGCCGCCCTGCTGCTGGTCGCGAACACCATTCAGGTGGCCGCGTACAGCAAGCGGCGTGAGGTGGCGGTCATGAAGCTGGTCGGCGCGTCCAACTGGTTCATCCAGGCGCCGTTCGTGCTGGAGGCCGTGGTGGCCGGCCTGATCGGTTCACTGCTCGGTCTGGTCGCCCTTGTCGCGGCGAAGTATCTGCTCTTCGACGGGTCACTGAGCGCGTTGCAGGGTCTGCTCTCGCCGATCACCTGGGGCGACATCCTGTTCATCTTCCCGTTGATGGCCGGCGTCGGTGGTCTGGTCAGCGCGGGCACCGCCTGGATCACCCTGCGCTTCTACCTGCGGGTCTAGGCACCGTACGGGTCGTCCCGTCGTCTCCCGGGGACCCTCCCGCGGCCGGAAATAAACGGCGCGGGAGGGTCCTTGTCATTCGGGTAGCATGATCGGTTGTCCGGCCGGGGTGAACCCGGCCGCGGACGTGGGAGAGGGGGTGGCACCGATGCCACGGGAAAAGGGGCGCAAGGTGGTCGCCTCCAACAAGAAGGCGCGCCACGACTACGCGATCCTCGACACGTACGAGGCGGGCATGGCGCTGACCGGCACCGAGGTCAAGTCGCTGCGGGCCGGTCGAGCGTCGCTGGTCGACGCGTTCGCGCAGGAACGTGACGGCGAGTTGTACCTGCACTCGATGCACATTCCGGAGTACACCCAGGGCACCTGGACCAACCATGAGCCCCGGCGTACCCGCAAGCTGCTGCTCAACCGGGTCGAGATCGACAAGCTCCTCGGCAAGACCCGCGAGGGCGGTTTCACCATCGTCCCGTTGCAGGTCTACTTCTCGGACGGCTGGGCCAAGGTCGAGATCGCCCTGGCCAAGGGTAAGAAGTCGTACGACAAGCGTCAGGACCTCGCCAAGCGCGACGCGGACCGGGAGATCGCCCGGGTGTCCGGTCGACGCGGCAAGGGAATGGACGACTAGTTCATCCCATTTGTCCGGGTCGGCGTGCCGGCCCGGGGCTCGGGATGAAAGCTGTTGCGCCAGGCGTTAGGCTTGTCAGTGCCGCCACATCGGCGGTCTGTCGAGGGGGTGACTGGTTTCGACTTCGTACGCAGCGACAGGGGAAGCGAGCCGAGGAAGCCGACGTCGTCTCGAGAATCGGTCGTCGGAACTTTATAAGCGCCAATAACCAACGCGCTGACTTCGCTCTCGCCGCCTGAGGCGAGTAGCTAAGTCTGTCGGTCTGGGAACGCCTTCGTCCCAGTAGCCGGCATCAGCTAGGAGGCTGGCCAATCGGACCCGGTCGCGGGGTCCGTGCGGCGAGATTAATCAGCGACTGGGCCCGTCACACCAACTTGCTCGCGTGAGCGGTGGGGCCGAGTAGAGGCACAGCGAGCTGCGCTCGGAGAAGCCCTGACAAACCGGCGAAGGACCCGGGTTCGATTCCCGGCACCTCCACCACCTCGAACGAAGCGCCCCGGCCGACCGGCCGGGGCGCTTCGTTGTTCGCGGGGTCTTACGCTGCCCCCTGTGACCAACCAGGAGCTGCGCCTGTCGGTCGGCGCCTCGCCCGGCCAGCGCGTCGTGGCGGTGGCGGCCGGCGTCCTCCTCACGGCCGTCGGCGCGGCGTTCGTGGCGCTGCCCCTCGTCGCCGACGGGCTGTTGCGCCGACTGACCGGCCCGGGCGACGCGTTCGCCTCCTACGAGGAGGCTCGAGATCTGCCACCGGGGCTGCTGCCGCCCGCGCTCCGCGACTCCGCCGACCCGAACCAGTCCGGTCCCAGCCCGTTCATCGGCCTGTGTGGCCTGCCCTTCGTCCTGCTCGGCCTCTACCTGGTGCTGCGGGTGCTCCGCACGGCCGCCTGGCTGGACGGCAGCCGGGCGCGGGTACGCGGTGCGCTGCGCACCCGCATCGTCGACCTCGCCACCGCCCGGATCGAGTCCGGTGCGGTGTCGTACCGCGAGGCGGATGACGACGGTCCGGCCGGCGAACCGCAGGTGCGGGCCATCCACGCAACCGACCCGGGCAGTGCCCGGGGGGTCACCATCCCGCTGCGCGGCATGGGGCTGCCCGTGTTGCCGCCGTCGGAGCTGCGGGCGCTGGTCGAGGCGATCACGACGGGTCGACCAAGCGACGAGCGGGTCGGCGATGCGCGCGCCGTGGCCGACCACCTGCGCCGGCTGGCAGAGCGCCCGTCGACCGACTGAGGCGGTCGTCGTCCCAGGCGGCCTGTGCGGCGCTGGGGGCCACACCAGCGTGGCTGGTGGGGTCGCTGGGTCGAACGGGGCAGATGAGACTGCTCAGGGCCCTGGACAGGGCACGCCGGGCAGCCTCACCATCGCGGTATGGGGTAACAGCGCCGCGCGGGAGGTGCCATGGTCGCCGGTCCGGTCCAGCAGCCGTCACTCGTCGCCCGACCGCGCGTCGCGCATCCGGCGGGGCTCCCCGCCGACCAGCATGCCATCGGTCTACCCGGCGAGCCGCGCCCGGCCGGCCTCGCCGGCGACGTGCACGCCCTCGGCCGGGCCGTCGCGGTGGCCAGCACCGAGCCGCGCTGGCGCGAAGACGTTCTCCTTCGGCTGGGTCCGGTGCGCCAGGGCTTCGCCGAGCACGTCCGGGCCACCGAGGGCCCCACCGGCCTCTACCGGGAGTTGCTCACCCAGTCGCCGCGACTGGACCACGGCGTGCGGCTGCTGACCCGGGAGCACACGGCGATCGTCGCCGCGATCCTGGCGGTCCAGCAGATCGCCGAGCGGCCCGAGGCGCACCCCGACGAGCTGCGGCATCGGGCCGGACACCTGCTGCGGAGGTTGGCCCGGCATCGGCGGCGCGGCGCCGACCTGCTCTGGGAGGCGTACCAGACGGATCTGGGTGGCGAGACCTGAGCCCAGGTCGGGAACCGGCCGGTCGGCGGACGCGTCGAACCGTGCATGCGTCGATCCGGCCTGCTGCTCGTACTCCCGTTGCTGCTCGCGGCGGGCTGCGCCGCGACCGATGCCGGTCCGGCCGGCGGCCCGCGCAGCCCCACCCACGGCGCGGAGGCGTTCGACCAGCGGGCCGGTCAGGTCGCCGAGGCGTGGCGGCCCGGCCCCGAGTGGCGCACGGGCTACGTGCCGTTGGAGGGGCCGACCCTGCTCACCGGTGACCCGGGCTTCACAACCGAGACCGAGGCGGCCTTCCGGGCCGGGTGGTACCGCGCGCAGGTCGGGATACCGCCCACCCGGGTCGGCGGCGAGATCCAGTTTCCCGACGGTCGGCTGAGGCTGCCGTTGGTCAGCGCCGCGGAGGCGTACCGGCAGCTCGACCAGGGTGACCCGCTGCCCTGCCCGGGGCGGCCGAAGCGGCCCGGCCGGCCCACCCCCGGCGGCCCCACCGTCGAACCGGGGCCGGACGGGTGGGCCACGAGCAGCACGCAGACGGCCTGTCTGCCGCTCACCGTCACCGGGGTCACGTTCGGCGCCGTGCCGGTCCGTACGAGCCGGGGCGTGGCGCAGGTTCCGGCCTGGCTGTTCACCATCAAGGAGTTGGCCACCCCGGTGGTCCGGCTCGCCGTCGCGCCGACGGCGGTCACCGCCGTCCCGGAGCCCACCGTGCCGGCACGGCCGCTACCGGACGGGTTGGTGGCGGCCCAGGACCTGGCGGCCGTCGACGGCGCCCGGCTGACCGTGCGGCTCGGCGTCGGCGCGTGCGACACCGGGATCACGCCGCTGGTGTGGGAACGGCCGGACGTCGTGGTGGTCGGTGGCGGCGTCACCCGGGCCACCGGCGAATGCATCGACCTGCTGAAGCTGGAGCCGGTCACCGTCACCCTCGCGGCGCCGCTGGGCGCCCGCCCGGTGCTGGACGTCTTCACCGGTGCCCCGTTGTCGATCGCAGCGCGCTGACCGGACCGGTTCAGAGGAGGCTGGGCACCTCGGTGCTGATCGGCATCGGCAACACCGTGGGCCGGTCGGCGCGCAGCCCGGTGGCGAGCGCCGCGCCGAGCTGGTCGGGCGTCTGCACCACCTCCGTGGCGCAGCCGTAGCCGGCCGCGATCGCGATGATGTCCAACCCCGGCAGGTCCAGGCCGGGCACCCCGGGAGTGTGCTTCAGCTCGGCGAACGCCTTGAGGATCGCGTACTGCTGGTTGACCGGGACGACGACCACCACCGGCAGTGCCAGGCGCGCGGCCGTCCAGAGTGCCTGCACCGAGTAGTGGAAGGAGCCGTCGCCGATCACCGCCACCACCGGGCGACCACGCCCGGTGTCCCGCTCGGCCAGCGCGACGCCGACCGCCGCCGGCAGGCCGTAGCCGAGGCCGCCGCTGGCCATCGTGAAGTACGACGCCGGGCGGGTGATCCGCAGCTGACGACGCAGCGCGGACAGATTGGACGGCGACTCCTGGACCAGCACGCCGTCGGTCGGCCAGTGTGCGGCCAGCGCGGCGAACAGGGCGTCGGCGCTCAGCGGGGTGCCGACCTCCGGCGGTGGCGGTGCGTTCCGGCGCGCGGGCGCCGGCCGGTCGCTCGGTGGCACCCGTTCGACAAGCGCGGCCAGGGCCAACCCCGGGTCGCTGAGCAGGCTGTCACCGACCGGGGCTCGCGCGGCCTCGTCCGGGTCGTCCGTGACGTGCAGCAGTCGGGCGCCGTCGGGCAGGTGCTCACCTGGCACGTACGGGTAGTAGCGGAACACCGGGGCGCCGACGACCAGCACCGTGTCGTGCCCGCGCAGCGCCTCGGCGAGCGGACCGATCGCGTACGGCAGCACGCCGCGAAAGTGCGGGTGGTCCTCGGGGAACACCGCCCGCTCGGGGGCGGGAGCCGACCAGACCGGCGCGGCGAGCCGCTCGGCCAGCGTGACCGCGGCCGGCCAGCTCGCGGAGCGGTCCACCCCCGGCCCGTACACGAGCACCGGATTGCGGCTGCCGGCCAGCACCCGAACGAACTCGTCCAACCGCTGGGGGTCTGGTGCGAACCGGGTGGCCACCGTTCGGGGCGCGGGCGGCGGGTCGGCTGGCTGGGCCCAGTCGTCCATCGGCAGGGAGAGGAAGACCGGCCCGGCCGGTGGCTGCACCGCCGTCGCGTACGCCCGCAGCACCGCCGCGGGGATGTCCTGCGCCCGGGCCGGCTCGTAGGCCCACTTCACGTAGGGCTGCGGAAGCTCGGTGGGTCGGCGGTTGGCCAGCCGGGGTTCGAGGAGCAGCATCTCCCGTGTCTGCTGGCCGGCGGTGACGATCAGCGGGGTCTTGTTGTGCCAGGCGGTGACCAGGTTGCCCATGCCGTTGCCGGTGCCCGGGGCGGTGTGCAGGTTGACGTGGGCGGGCACTCCGCCGGCCTGGGCATAGCCGTCGGCCATCGCGACGGCCGTCGCCTCCTGCAGCGCGTGGACGTAGTGGAAGTCGGCGGGGAAGTCCTGCAGGAACGGCTCTTCGGTGGAGCCGGGGTTGCCGAAGACAGTGGTCATACCGAGGGTACGGAGCACGTCGTACGTCGCGTCCCGGACAGTTGCCATCGCCACCCGCCTCCGTGTCGCGGGCAGGGGCGACCGCGGTCGCCCTCCCGATCAGCCGAATCTATCGGGATGTGACGGACCTTTCGGGCGTTTCCCGGCCGTCGGTGGTCCCGATCCGTCGATCACCGGGACGTCTGTCGCCGGGTGTACCGGCCCTTCGTCTTAACTGTCCGATCACCCGCCGGTCAGACCTTAGCCAGCACCCAGGACGCAGGCTATGGTGCCAGGCATGGCGTTGACAGCGCGGCTGAACCCGATGCGCCGGGCGGATCCGGTCGATGACCGGCCCCCGGCGCGGGCTCACGGTTGACGGGTGTGTGGCATGCAGGGAGAGGGCCAGGCGATCGGCGGACGAGCGATGGAGTCGATGACCGGGCGGCTGCTGGTCGCGACTCCGGCGCTCAAGGACCCGAACTTCGACCGTACGGTGGTGCTGCTGGTCGCCCACGAGCCGGGCGGCGCGCTCGGCGTGGTGCTGAACCGGGCCACCGAGGTGCCGGTGGCCGAGGTGCTCGGTGACTGGAGCGACCTGGCCCGCCACCCGGCGGTGCTCTTCGAGGGCGGCCCGGTGCAGCCCGACTCGGCCATCTGCCTCGCCCGGATGCGCCACCCGATGCGCCGGGTGAAGGGCTTCCACCAGGTCTCCGGTGCGGTCGGCACGATCGACCTCTCGGTCGACCCGGAGCGGCTGAGGGAGAGCATCGGCGGCATTCGGGTCTTCGCCGGCTACTCCGGCTGGGGCAGCGGCCAGTTGGAGCAGGAGATCGCCGACGGGTCCTGGTTCGTGCTGGACGGGCTGCCGGGGGACGCCTTCGTCGACCGGCCCGACGACCTGTGGCCGATGGTGCTGCGCCGGCAGGGCGGGATGATGGCCGCCGTCGCGCACTTCCCGCCGGACGTGGCGCTCAACTGACCCGGCTCGGCGGGGGACCCCCGCGAGATGACCATGCGGGCCCGTCTGTGTATAGTTTCCCAGTGCCCGGGCGACCGGGACGACAGCAAGGGGCCGTGGCGCAGCTGGTAGCGCACCACACTGGCAGTGTGGGGGTCAGGGGTTCGAGTCCCCTCGGCTCCACCCTTGAGAAACGCCCTGGTCGGGATAATCCGACCAGGGCGTTCGCTGTTGCTGGCGGTGCCGTCCAGAGCGTCCCCGCGGCCGTCGGTGGACCGGCACCCCGCAGTCCCGGGGCGCCGACCAGACCGACTGGCTACCGAACGATGGGTGACCACTCCCGCTGGCTGGCGATCGTCACCCCGGGGGTCCGGTAGTAGGGGTCCTCGGCGACGATCGCGGCGAACGCCTCGGCGTCCGGGACGTCGAAGATCAGCAGTGCTCCGGAGTCGTCCGCGAACGGCCCGGCCATGACCAGCCGGCCCTCCTGGTGCAGGGCCTGGAGACGCTCCCGGTGCGCCGGTCGGGCGGCGAGCCGGTCGGGTTCGTCGCCGAAGGACAGCTCCAAGATGAACACCGGTTCCTCCTCATCGGGGCGATCTCTCGAAGCACCCTAGTCGATTCGGCGCGTCACCACCGTCTGGTCGGTACGCCCGTCGGCGGTGGTCACGGATCGACGATGACGTCGATCGCCGCGCTCACCTGACGCTCCAGTTCGTCGAGCTCGTCGAGGGTGGGGGCGTCGATCAGGAACGTCACCCCTCGGTCACCGGACTCGCGCAGCTCACCGAGGCGTGCCCCGCGTTCCTTGAGCACGATGACGTGCCGCAGGGCCGGCGGGTCGTCGGCCTCGCCCGGTGTGATGACCGGCCACGGTTGTCCCTCCGGCACCCACTGCGGCTCCACGCCCGGCCAACGCAGCTTCACGTCCTGCAACACTCCGGTCGGCTGGGGCAGGTAGACCTGGCGGGCGTACCGCCGGGGTGCGGGGTGCGTCGCCGGCTCGTCGAGCGCCACCTCCATGATCGTCTGCTCCAGCGCCCGACCGGTCGCCAGGTGGTAGAGCGGCATGATGCCATCGCCGGGAGTACGGGCGGCCACCTCCATCAGCACCGGCCGGCCGTCCCGGTCGAGGCGGAGCTCGGTGTGGACGATGCCGGCGACCAGACCGAGCCGGCCCACGATGTCGCGGTTGGCGGCCAGCAGCCTCTCGTGCTCCGCGCCGGGCGGGGCGGGCACGGTGTGGGCCATCTCGACGAACCAGTCCGAGTCGTCCTCGGTGGTCCGTTTCTGGGTCGCCGACTCGAAGACGATCCGACCGTGTTGGACGACCGCCTCCACCGAGTACTCGGCGCCGGTGACGTACTCCTCGACCAGCAGGGTCTCCGCCGCCGGATACTCGGTGAGCAACGCGGGCAGGGCCCCCGGGTCGCGCACCGCCTGGACCCCGGAACTCGACCGCCGGCCCGAGGGCTTCAGCACCGCCGGGAACCGCACCGAGCCCACGTCGAGCCCGGCGCGCCCCTGCGGTGGGACGACGACCAGCCGGGGGCTCCACTGCGCCAGGTAGAACCGTTGCAGGTACTTGTTGCGACACACCCGCGCCGCGCGTACCCCCGGCCCGGGCAGGCCGAGGGCATCCGCCACGATCCCGGTCTGCTCGACGAGCATCTCGCCCGCGGCGTAGACCCCGACGATGTCGTACTCCCGCTGCCAGCGTTGGACGTGGGCGACCACACCGGAGGTGAAACTGCCCTCGATGCCGACCTCACCGGTGACGAAGGCCGCGTCGGTGAGGTACGTCCCGGGGCCCTCGCCCCGGGCCATGGCGGCCGTGGTGTCGGCCCGCCACTGCTCGGAGGTGATCAGCAGGATCCGCAGCCCTCGACCGGCGAGGTCGGCGAGGAAGCCCCAGTTGCGGGCGATCACCCGGTAGCCGCCGAGCAGCAGGAAGGCGCGGGCCTCACTCATAGCCGTACTGCTCCAGAATGTCGCCGAACAGCTCGGTGAAGCGGGCCTCGTTCCGCTTGGTGAACCGCTCCCGCCAGGTGCCGGTGGTGCCCCGGAAGAAACTCCAGGAGCCCTGGTCGTAGACCTTGCCGGCGACCTCCTCGGCGTCCGCGGTGGACCCGACGTGGCTCAGCAACCGGTCCACGGCCTCGAGCTGGCGTTGCCGGGACCCGCCCCCGCGCTCGCCGACGAGATCCTCGTAGCTGACCTTGCACACGTCGGGGTGGCGCAGCAGCCACAGTCCCCTCTCGAACTGGTCGCGGCCGAGGAAGGACGTGTCCCGCATCGCGTAGTCGAGCTTCTCCTCCCAGGTCGGCAGGGAGGTCAGGATGCGGTGGAAGATGTCGAACTCGTAGAAGTTGCCGTACCCCTCGCGGGTCCGCCCCTCCAGAAAGTTGACCATGGAGACCAGGGCGTCGCGGGGGTCGCGGTAGTTGTAGACCAGCGGCGGGGTGGCGGTCTCCACCCACTCCGCGAAGAAGGACCCGTCCACCTTGCTGATGTCCAGCTCGTGGAAGATCCAGCAGAGCCCGGCCGGGGTGTCCGCGAACCGGGAGTACGGCAGGTGCGGGTTGGTGATCACCGAGTCGGCGAAGTCGAACCGGGTCTGCCCGTACCGGTTGACGACGTGCTGGCCCAGCCGGCGTTGCCAGTGCCAGCCCAGGGCGGACCAGGCCTCCTGGGTGCGGAGCAGGTACTCCTCCGTGCCCTCCAGCTCCAGCAGCTCGTCGTAGTCGGACTTCGACAGGGTGAGCGCGGCGATCTGACGCCGCTGCGCGTCGGTGAACTCCGGGGTGTTGCGCGGGGTCGGCCGGGGCACCCCAGCCATCTTGTACCCCAGATTGGTCATCAGACCCTGCATGAGGTGGGTGCCGGTCTTCTGCAGCGAGATCACCATGGCACGAGGGGCCAGCGGCATGTCGGTCTCCCGGTGGTCGTGCGTCGGATGCGACGCGGAATGAGGGGGAATCAGCGGACGAAGGCAGCCAGGTGGCCGGTGGTGCGCTCGTCGAGGAATCGGAGGAGACGGGCGAAAGACTCCCGCCGTCGCTCATCGGGTGTCCACAGCCACAGCTCCCGTTTGGCGACCCGGGCACCCCGGCGGAACTTCGGAGCGAACGCCTCGAACCCGAGGCGGTACCGGGGTACGCCGGCCCGGATGCACGACTCGACCGGCTGCCCGAACACCAGATGGTGGTAGGCGACGCTCGTACCGGTGACGTCGTAGTCGCTGCCGTAGCCGAGGGTGCAGCAACCGTGCCGGCCGTACATCTGCACCGTGCAGGCGAGGACTTCCGCGTCGGAACGGCCCGCCACGGCCACCCGGATCGCCCCGGGGAGCACCGCCGCCAGGTACGCGCGGGCCGCCCGCAGCTGGGGCCGGTTCGGTGTTGCGCCGTTGCGCTCGCCGGTGCGGGCCTCCAGGTCCACGATCCGGTCGACGTGCTCGGCCAGCGGCACCTCGCGGACCTGGAGCCCGGCCCGGGTCACCTCGCGCTCGGCCAGCCGGTAGTTGCGGCGCGTCTCGGCGTTCTGCCCGTCCAGGAACGCCTGGTAGGTGGGGTAGCCGGCCAGGTGCAGCGCGGACGCGGCGGTGACCGAGCCCCGGACGAAGCCGGCGGTCTCCAACAGGCCTCGCAGCAGCTCGTCGTCGGTGGCCACGTACGGGAGGACCACCGCTCCCGCCCGGCCCTGCCGGACCAGCTCCTGCAGGGCCGCCACCACCTCCCGGCCGGCGTGCCGTCGGCGGTCGGTGTCGACGTCGGGGGCGGTGAACAGCGGGCTGCGGTCGTAGGTGCGGACGACGAGGGGCTCGCCGACCGTGGTGGTGAGCCAGCCCGCGAGGTCGCCCGACTCCGGTACGTCCGGGCCGAGCGCGCCGAGCAGGGCCCGGTACTCGGCCCGGATCCGAGTCGCGTCGTCGTCCGGGGTGAGCCGGAGGAACTGTTCCTCGGTGAGGAGTTTCCACGGGTGGCTGAACAGGTTCGTCCCGGCCACGGCGGTGACCGCGTGGATCGCGGCCACCGGCCCCCGGTCGTCGTCGGCGGTGACCAGCACCGCGGTGCCCGGCTCCAGCCGTTCGCGGAACAGCAGGTAGCCGTGGGCCGCGTCGGGTTCGGCGTCGGCGGCGAGCCGGGCCCAGGTCTCCTCGTCGACGGCGGCGATGCCGTCGGTCACGTCAGTCGCCATGCCGGGTAGACCGTTCCTTCCGGGTCGTCGTGTCCGCGAGGGCCTGCACCTCGGACATCTGGGCCGCCGTGCGCAGCGGAGAGGCGTACAGCAGCAGCGAGGAGACGGTGAGCGAGACGGCCACCACCCAGACCGCCGTGGTCGCCCCGGCCAGGTCGGCCAACACCCCGCCGAGCAGCGCCCCGACCGGCAGCGAACCGAAGGCCGCGATGCGGTAGCTCGCGGTCACCGCGCCGAGCAGCACCGGAGGCGGGACCTGCTGGCGTACGGTGACCGCCAGGACGTTGTAGACCGCCAGAGCCGCCCCGTTGATCACGAAGCCCGCCCCGAGCAGCACGGTCGCCGTGCCAGCCGCGGCGAGCCCGGGCACCAACAGCAACCCGAGCGCGGCGACCGTGATCGAGACGGTGAGCGCCCGGCCGAGGTGCAGTCGGGCCCCGACCCGCCCGGCGACGAGGGAGCCGACCAGCGCCCCGACGCTGCCGAGCCCGATGACCAGGCCGATCAGGCCACCGGAGAGCCCGAGGGTCCGCACGCCGTACACCAGGAAGACCGTCGCGAAGGCCTGCTCGTGCAGGTTGAACAGGGCCGACTGCACGCACAGGTCCCGGATCGGTCGGCTCCGCCAGACGTAGGCCAGCCCGGCCCGGATCGTGGGCGCGTCGCCCCGGTCGGTCGCCGGCCGCAGCGCGCGAGCCGGCAGGGCCGCCATCGCCATCGCCGCCGCGCAGAACAGCGCCCCGGTGACCACGGCGGCCAAGGAGGCGCCGGCGGTCTGCACGATGAACCCCGCCGCCGCCGGACCGGCCATCTGGGTCACCGACGTGGTGGCCTGCAACAGGCCGTTGCCGGCCACCAGTCGGTCGCCGTCGAGCAACCGGGGGGCGGTGACCTGGGACCCGATGTCGTGCAGCACCGCCGCCGAGCCGATGAGGAACGCGCCCACCAACAGCGCGGTGAAGACCAGGCGGTCGGTGGCGGCCAGGGCCCCGATGCCGAACAGCACGACGCCGCGCGCCGCGTTGCCGGTGACCAGGATCCAGCGCAACGAGGTACGGGCCGTCCAGGTGCCCACGAGCAGGGAGAAGGCCAGCACCGGCACGAACTGGGCCGCGCCGACCAACCCCACCTGGGTGCCGCTGCCGGCCAGCAACGTCACGACCAGCAGGGGCAGCCCGAAGGCGGTGATCTGGTGTGCCGAGCGGGCGGCCAGGTCGCCCAGCCAGAGGGTACGGAAGGCCGGCTCCCGCAGCGGGGGGCGCGGTGGTGCGCCGGCGTTCGTACCCTCCGGCAGGCGCCGGATGTCAGCTGACACCGGTGCCGGTGACGCTCGCTGACGCGTCTGATGAGGTGACTCTGCGGTACAGCGCGTTCTCGCTCCAGATGAGGTCGACCTGGCCCCACTCCATCGCCGACACCACGTCGGGGAAGAAGCTGCGGCCGTTGTAGTTCGCGCTGGTGTTGCAGAGCACCGGGATCCCGCTCCACTTGTGGTACTCGCGCAGGACGGCCGCGAGCATCGGGTTGTCCTCGGCGCTGACCGTCTGCAACCGGGCGGTCCCGTCGAGGTGGATCGCCGCCGGAATCCGGTCCACCCAGTCCGGGCGTACCCGGTGGTCGAAGAGCATGTACGGGTCCGGAGTGCCCGGGTCGAAGACCGCCGGAGCCTGATCGGTCAGGCAGATCGGGGCGACCGGCCGGTAGTTCTCCCGACGCTTCATCCGGTTGAGCTCGTCCTTCATGGCCGGGTCCACCGCCGGGGCGAGGATGCTGCGCGCGCCGAGGGCGCGAGGGCCCAACTCGGCGCGGCCGTGCAGGACCACCACCGGCTTACCGGTGCGGTGCAGCAGCCGGGCCAGCTCCTCCGGTCGACACGGGGCCACCGTCCAGCCCGCCGGGACGTGCGAGTTGTGCACAAGGTCGGGGCCGGCGAAGACGTTCCACGAGATCGGCGCCAGTCGCTGCTCGCCGCTGACCAGGATGGCGCCGGTGCCGACGGCCGAACCCGAGTCGTCCGGGAAGGGCGGCACCCACATCTCGCGGATGGCCTTGTGCGCCCGCATGGCGCTGTTCCACTTGATGTTCAGGGCGCAGCCGCCGGCGAAGCAGAGGTTCCAGGGGCCGTCGCCCTTCCAGGACTGGGCCTTGGCCACCAGCCGCTCGACGAGCAACTCCTCGATGAACTCGTGCACGCTGGCGAGCACGTCGTCGTCGGAGACGCCCAGCTGGTCGGTGCGGCGACGGACGTCCTCCAGGTAGGCGTGGACGTAGGCGTGGGAGGGCTCGCCGGTGCTGCCGCAGCCGATGATCTCCTCGCGGTACTTGCGGACTGCCGGGCTGTTGGCCTCGAAGTGCTCGTGGAACAGCTCCCCGAGGACCTGCTTGATCGGCTCCCGGGCGGTGCCGAGGGCGATGTAGGCCATCAGCTTCCCGGCCACCGAGAGGTCGTCGACGTTGCGGGACAGCTTGTCGCGGCGGTACGGCCCGAAGTGCTGCGAGGCCATCGAGTAGAAGTGCCCGATCAGCGGGAAGACCTCGCCGCCGGGCTCGATGCGGCCGTCCTTGTCCACGGAGTAGAGCCGGGGGAAGCAACCGCCGTCCCAGACCAGGACGAGACTGGGCTCGCCCCGTCGGGCGAAGGGGCTGGTGCTGTACGCGGCGGCGAGGTGGCTCGCCACGTGCACGTGGCTGACGTACGGGACGGTGGCGTCGCCGATGGGCAACTCGCCACGGTGGCCCGGCTGTGCCGGATTCGGCACCCGCTCGGTCTCCCGGTAGGGCGCCAGGCGGACGTCGACAGGGCTGCCGTTGTTGAGCCGGTGGGCCTGTCCGTGGATGGCGCCGTCCCAGCCGTCAAGTGCCCACTGGTCGACGTCGGAGATCTTGTACCCGAAGTCGCCGAGGATCCGGGCGATCAACGTGAGGTCGTCCACGTCGCTGTATCGGCGGTTGTTCTCCAGCTTTTGCGCCTCGACGTTGAACTCCAACACGTCGTCCTGAAAGAGAGCAACGCCCCCGCTCTGGGTGAGCTTTACTCCGCACGTAATACGCATAGATGCCTCTCCCCGTTTTTGGCGACCTTCAAAGTCCTATCGATGTTCCGCTGGCAAGTCAACCCCTCGGTCATTGCCGACGTCGATCAGGGTGGCCGTCAGCTGGCCGAAGGGAAGTGGTGCGGCTCGATGTCGCGCGTCACCCGCGTCATACCAGGAAGGGGTTGTCGAGAGCCATCTCCGAGATCCCGTAATGCCTATCGGCGTAATGGGATATGGAATTTCCGTCATCTGAAATTTGCGCGTTACGAGTTGGTAACTCAGCGACATCGGCTGCCAGGGTTGGTCGGGAGCCCGATCGCCGCCTGGGCTGTCTCGGGCGGCATATCAGCAGCTCAGCATGGCTGTGACGTGCATGGGGGATTAATGAGTGGCGATGAGGCCAGTCGGCGTCTATCTTCGACCGGGGGGCCGCGCGGTCCGGGAGCCCCCCGGTGGACGAAGCGGATCTTGAGCGATGGATACGCGATATCCTGCAATCGACGCATCCACTCCGACTCGGCTCGGAACTGCGGCGCGCCGAGCGCGCCGCGAGAGCCAGATTCTCCGACCCGACAATTGCTCAAGCGGTCCATCGTGCCGTCGCGGCAACAATGCACAGGCGTGATTGAGCGTCCAACATCGGGCACACGCCACCTGCGGGTTCGGGTCAAGAAAAGCGCCCATCCGCGAAGCGTGTCTTTTCATTGTCCGGGTCGGTGCGTCGGTCCACACCCTTACCATGGCCCGATGGCCATTGACCTCTCTTCGACGCTCGGCTCGCCCAGATCGCCGAGCGCGGCCTGGAGCCGGCCGAGCGCGAGACCTACGACAACGGCGTCCGCAAGGCCATCTTCCGTGACCCGGACGGCAACGAGATCGGCTTCGGCGGCGCGCCCGCCTGACCCGGCCGCTCGCCCCGCCACACGCGAAACGCCCTGACCGGATGACCCGGTCAGGGCGTTGACGACGGTATGTCCGTCAAGGGCTGGATCAGCCCTGGCGGCTCTTCCACTGCGGGTTGGCGCGGTTCACCACGACCACCCGGCCGCGACGGCGGACCACCACCGAACCCGGCTTCTGCTTCAGTGCACGCAACGAGCTACGTACCTTCATCTCTGCCTCCTCGGTGCAAGCGGTTCCGTGTATCGAAACGCCACACCCACCCGCCGGATTCCCGGCCGGTCAGCGTCGAACCTTTGCCGCCTCGCAGCCGTACCAGTGGGCGGAGGTCATCCTCATGCCCGTACGCCGGCTCCTCGCCACGGTGCTGGTCGCTGCCGCGACCGTGCCCCTGGCCGCCACGCCCGCCGCCGCCCACGGTGCCCCGACCGACCCGGTCAGTCGCGCGGCGGCCTGCGGCCCCGAGGGCCGCTACGCGGCCACCAGCGCCTGCAAGGCGGCGATCAAGGCCGGCGCGGCGGTCCGCGAATGGGACAACGTACGCGTCGCCGCGATCAACGGGCGAGACCGGGAACGGATCCCGGACGGTGAGTTGTGCAGCGGCGGGCTGTCCGCGTACCGGGGTCTGGACCTGCCCCGCACCGACTGGCCG
>NZ_JAKKFF010000583.1 GCF_022229015.1 Micromonospora foliorum | reverse complement strand
CGCGGCCGAGGGCCGCGGGCAGCAACAGTTCGGCGGCCGCGCCGAGCAGCGCGACCGCCGCGAGTCCGGCGGTCCAGCCGCCGCCCGCCAGGACCGTCTGCCGCAGCAGCCTGTCCCCCACGGCGAACGTCGGCATCGGTCCTCCCGTTGGTACGCGGTTGCCCTGGGTGGGCACGTCTACCCACCCAGGGCCCCACGTGTGCGTGGATCAGTTGCAGGTCGTGACGGAGAGCGAGCTGTCGCCGCAGAGCAGCAGGCTCGCCCGGCTACCGCCACCGGTGCGGTCGGCCGGAGCCATCTCCAGGCCCTGGAGGTCCAGAAGTGCCATGTCGTTCACCTCCCTTCCTTCCGTTCGCCGATCAGGTCGCCCCCGCTGTCGCGAGGGAGTCTCTTCGCGCCCGGCAGGGGCGCGAGGAAGGGCAGCGCCGGCGGCTCGTCGTGCCGCGCGCTGGCCAGCGCGTACAGCACGCCGGCGGTGCCGGTGCCGAAGTCCATGGAGAGCCGCAGCAACTGCTCACCGGGGAACGCGGTCCCCTCCCGGTACGGCAGCGCGTGCCAGGCCAGCCGATCCAGCTGCGCGTGGAGTTCGCGGCGGTCGGCGTCGTCTGTCGAGGCGGCGAGGTAGGCGATGATGCCGGCCCGGCCGGCGAAGAGCCCGGACTGTGCGTAGAACGGTGAGCGTGCCGCGCGGCGGACGCCGGCGCTCGCCTCGGTGAACTGGTCGTCGGCCCGGTGGCGCAGGTACTGGTCGAGGACCAGCCCGATACCGACACTGCCGTGCGCCAGGTAGGGCATGGTGCGCCAGCCCTCGTTCACCTCCAGGGCGCCGTCCGGGCGCAGCACACAGCGGCGCAGATCCTGACGCAGTGCCGTGGCGGCGTGCCCCAACAACTCCTCGTCGCCGCTGAGCTCGTAGAGCCGCACCAGCATCAGCGCCGGTCCCGTCCGGCCGCGCAGCAGCCCGGCGTACGGGTTACGCCCGCCGCTGACGTCCGGGCCGGGGTCGTCAGCCAGCTGCCCGATCACCCGCTCGGCGGCCCGCCACGCGGCGTCGTGCAACGACACCTCCCCGGTACGCGCAGCCATCTCGGCCAGGTTGAGCGCGATCCCGGACAGTCCGCTCGCCAGGCTGTGGTCGAGCCCGTCCAAGGGTTCCCGCAGGCAGATGTCGAGCACGTCCAGCGCGTCCTGCCGACGTCCGAGGTGAACGAGCGCGTACGCGACGCCGTGCAGCCCGTCGTAGAAGCCGCAGCGGGTGCCGGACGGGGGCGCTGTCGCCCGCCGCACCAGCCAGTCTTCGTGCTCGGGCCACCGCCCGGCGCCGCTCTTGTCGAGCGCGTACAGCACTCCCGCCGCTCCGTGGGCGAGGTTGAGGCCGCCACTGCGGAACTGCTCGATGTCACCGGGAAAGAGCCGGTCGTCGCGCTCGGGGGTGGCGCTGGCCACGATCGCCGTCGTCAGCCGGTCCCGCACGGTGCGGAAGTCGTCCGCGCCGACGTCTGTTCGTGGGTCCCCGGTGACCCGCCGAACACCGCTGATCTCCTCCACCGCCGGGTCGAGGAAGGACCTCGGCACCGGGAAGTTCGCGGCGATGATGTCGGCCAGGTGGGTCACCTTCGCCGGGGCGAGGCGGACCAGCTGGGTCAGTGGCAGGAACAGCGCCAACCGCAGGCACGCCAGGGCATATCGGTCGACCGCCGGCCCGCTGCGGTCGCGCGGTGCCGCGAAGCCCTGGTTGCGCAGCCCGGGTCGGCGGTGCCCGGCGATCGGGGCGGCCACCTCGAAATCGACAAGGGCGACCCGGTCGTCCGGCCGGATCATGATGTTGAACAGGTGCAGGTCCCCGTAGACCAGGCCGCGCTCGTGGATCGCCGCCACGACGGATTCGACCTGCTCGTAGGTCTGGCGGGCCCATTGGGCGTACGCCGCCCGGTCGCTGTCGGTCGCGTCGGCGTCGATCAGCGGGTACCGGTCGACCAGCACCTTGTTCAGCGGCCGGCCCTCGATGAACTCGAGCGCGAGGAACCGGTGCTCGCCGAGCGCGAACTCGTCGTGTACCCGCGGCACCTGCGGCAGGTCGGCGAGTTGCCGCAGGGCCTGCGCCTCGCGGGCCAGCCGGGCGACGGCGTCGGTGCCGTCGGCGTCCAGGCCGGCGTGCGGTCGGGCCTCCTTCAGCACCACCTCGGTGTCGGTACGCAGGTCCCTGCCCACGTACAGCCCGCCGCCGTTCGAAAAGTGGATCACCCGCTCGATCCGGTACGGCACCTGGTCCGTGCTGGTGCCGCTCCGGGCGGCCAGGTGCGGGCCGAGGAAGTCGGGCAGGGTGATCCAGGACGGTACGTGGAAGACGGGCTCTCGGCGGTCCGGCACCAGCGTGCCGGAGTCGTCCTCGATCGCCGGCACCACCTGGCCGTCCGGAGAGTGGCAGTAGCGGGCGGCGAAGCCGCCGTAGCGCACGTAGACCGGGCCGGCGCCGTAGCGGAGGTCACTGAGGATGTACGGGCCGGGTTCGCCGGTGAGCAGTTCGTCGAGCTCCTTGCAGGCCAGCTCCAGCTCGGCGTCGTCGCGGGGGTAGACCGTGACGAACTTGCCGCTGGCGGCCCGGGCGGCGTACTTGGAATTGCGCAGCAGCAGCGTGCGCGGCCCGCGCAGGAACTTGAAGGACAGGTCGCGGGGGACGCAGTAGTTCCAGACCGCGTCCAGCACCCGCTCGGCGTTCGCCAGGCCCGCCGAGATGTGGATCTTCCAGCCCTGCTGCGGCAGCGAGCCGCCGTCGGGCGCGTAGATCAGCCAGTCGTCGAGCGGCTCGCGGCGCCAGCCGGTCGGCATCGGCCGTTCGGCGGCCGGGAAGACGGGCTGTGCGACGGCGCTGCCGAGCGAGTCGTAGAACAGCGGATCCGCGGCGCAGTAGCTGTCGTAGCGTTCGTCCACCGTCCCGCCGCCCCTCGAATCCGGCCGGCTGGTTGTTCCGGCGTCGAATCGAGTCTCATCGACAAGACGGGGCGGGCTCCAGTGCGCTTAGTCACGACGTTCGATGCGGGGTGCACAGGTACTCATGACATTAGTCAGGCCCGCACGGCCGCGGTCAGGTCGGTGTCGCGGCACCGTAGACGGCAGCGCCCATCGGCTCGTCGACGTCCAGGTCCGCCACCGCGGCGACCCGGGCGATCATCATGTACTGCCCGATCACCATCAGGAGTTCGACCACCTCGCGCGGGGGGAGCAGCCCGGTCAGTACGATGACGGTGTCGTCGGGCGGGCGGACGTCGCGGACGACTTCGGTCGTGAAACGCAGGACGATCCGCTGGCCTGACGTGAAACAGTCGTCCCCGATCTCGTCGCGCCCGAGCGCGTGGATCATCTCGTCCGTGGCGCCGACGGAGCGGGCGATCGGCGTGTGCTGAACCCACTCGTAGGAGATGTCGCTCAGCTGGGCAACTCGCAGGATCGCGAGTTCGCGGAGCAGCGGGTCGAGGGCCAGGTTCGTGAGCAGCGTGCCTCCCCAGCGCATCCAGTCCGGAAACGCCGTCTCGGCGTTGGCCATGACGCGGAAGAAGTTCAGGGGACGCGCGGCCTGCAGCGCGTCGCGGACCGGCGCCGGGACATCGGCAGGGTTCACATATGGCAAACGGCTCATATTTTCCCTTTACAAGCGTCAAGTCGGGCGTAACGGACCATATCCGATCCCGGTTGCGCTCGCCGCGGATCTGTTCGGGGAGACCAGCGGCGGTGCGGCGATGAGCACTCGTGCGCGACGAAGGTGCGGGCGGCCCGGCCAAATCTACGCTGATGCTCGTCGATGTTGCCAGAGCCGGCCCAGACGTGTTGGAATGGCTCATATCGCCGCAGCGCGGGGGCAACCGCGCTGAGAACGGCCAGCACGGGAGCATCGCAGCGCCGGCAGCGCGCCGCCCTTGGCGGACGCCCGCCTGCCGGATCGCCGGGCCATCTCTACGACGACGGGCATCATGCCGGGCAGTCATCCCCGCCCGCCGTAGGTACACCCCGACACGTGTCCCCGACAGCCGACGCGCCCGACGCCCGAACCACCAGGGGCATCCGATTCGGCCTGCCAGCACCAGAACCGGCGACGAGGTGAGAAGCAATCATGAGTTCCCGAGAGAATTTCGCGGGTTGGTACCGAAACCGCTTCGTGTGGGTGGCGGTGATCCTGCTGGCGGTGTCGGCCGGCGCGGTGGTACTGGTCAACCGGGCCGACCCGGAGGCGGAGCCGGCGGACCTGCAGACGCAGGTCACCGCCCGGATGCGCACCACCCTCGAACAGACGGACCCGGGGCAGCACAACCACGCCGGACACAGTGCCCAGCAGGCCACCACCACGGCGAAGCCGGCGGTGATCTGCGGGGTCCGCGTCTACGGCTACGAGCCGACCGGGGCCACCGCGCTCGCCGACGTGCAGACGGTCTACGGCTTCCACCTCTGCGGGGTCGCCGAACAGAAGCGCCCCTGGGACGTGGCGGTCAAACTGGCCGGTCCCGTGATCATGGACATGTCCACCGAGCCGCCGGGCATCCAGGTGGTCGAGGCGACCGCCGAGGTCATGTTCACCGACCGGGTGCGGCAGATGCTCCCGCCCAAGTACGCGGAACTGGCGCTGAAGGAGGCGCTGACCGAGTCGGAGATGGCCGACCAGCGCAGACGGTACGACGCAGCAGCCGGCCTGTGAGCATCCCGGGGCCGGCGGCGTGGTCGTACCCGCATCCGGATCCGAACCGGGCGGCTACGGACAGCCCGGTCAGCTCGATCCACATCCGACCATAGATAGATGAGTATTGATATCTAGGCCAATAGATGTAACAGTTGGCTTGGGAGCGTTCCCATACTGATTTGTAGTTCCGAAGAGCGGAGGATGAACAGTGCGTTCACTCAAGTCCGATCGATCCGGCGGACGATCCCGGTCACCCGTCCGGCGGTCGCTTCGAGCGCTCGTCATGGTGTTCGCCATCGTGGCCGGCATGCTGCCCTTCACCGGGGCAGCCCAGGCCCACGGCACGATCATCAACCCGATGAGTCGCGCCTACCAGTGCTGGAAGACCTGGGGCAGCCAGCACATGAACCCGGCCATGCAGCAGCAGGACCCCATGTGTTGGCGGGCGTTCCAGGCCAACCCCGACACCATGTGGAACTGGATGAGCCAGCTGCGGGACGGCCTCGCCGGCCAGTACCAGGCTCGCACCCCGGACGGGCAGCTGTGCAGCAACGCCCTGTCCAGGAACGACAGCGTGAACCAGCCCGGGGCGTGGAAGACGACCACCGTCAGCCGCAACCTCACGGTCCAGCTGTACGACCAGGCCAGCCACGGCGCTGACTACTTCCAGGTCTACGTCACCAAGCAGGGGTTCAACCCAGCCACCCAGAAGCTTGGGTGGGGCAACCTCGACCTGCTCACGACGACCGGGCGCTACGCGCCGGCGCAGAACATCTCGTTCAACGTCTCGCTCCCGGCACGCACCGGAAACCACATCCTGTTCGTGCTCTGGAGGGCGTCGCACCTGGACCAGACCTACATGTGGTGCAGCGACATCAACGTCACCTGATCGGCACGACCGACTGCTGCAGCACCACTCCGGCCCAGGGCGTTCGCGCCCTGGGCCGGATTGTTCTTCCGGTACCGCCTACCTGCGGCCGCATCGACGGCGACGCCGAGACCATCGGCGCGCTGGCCGACGTGCTCGGCGCACCGCTGGCGGTGCCCTCGGTGTCGGTGCCGCCGCAGGCGGACAGGGCCAGCACGGCGATTACGCCGACCGTGGCAAACAGGCGCCGCTTCATACGAACTCCTCAGATGCTTGTACTCGATTGCTGCTGTCATGAGGCATTCGAGGCCGACCCGCAGACGGATGGGTACAAGATCTGAATTTTCTTTTCTGCCGACAATGACGAGCGCCCGGCCCGGGCAGGTCGACCGAACCCACGGTCGGCCTGCCCCGACGTCGGGTCTACCCCTGGGAAGGACCGTCGCCCGCTGTGGCGGCGCGCATCTCCTTCAGCACGTACGTGGCGACCTTCTCGACGACGCGGATGCCCTCTTTCTGGCTCACGTGATGGTCGGAGAGCACGGCGATCAGCCAGTCATGACGGGCCTCGACGACCCGTCCGATGCTGTTGACGAGCCAGCGGCCGCCGTCGACATCAACGGTGTCCCAACCGTTCTTGACGTACACGGAACGATTGCCCGGCTCCCGCGCGGCGGTGACTCCCCATCGTTGCTCGGGGATCACCTTTTTCATGAGGCCCATGACGAAGGCACGGTCCTGCGGGGTCAGCGGTCCCGTCGGCGACGTCAGCGCGGTCAGCAGACGCAGCTGGTCGGCAGCCGTGGTCGTGGTGAGTCCCCAGTGCGGGTTGGGTTTGGTCTCCCGCAGACCGAGTGCGCGGTTTGCGGCGGTGAGGCCGCGCGAGCCCTCAATCCGCTGCCACAGGGCTACCGCCGCGTCGTTGTCACTGGACACGATCATGGCCTCGGCCAACCGTCGGGTGTCAGAACCCAGGGCCCTGCCCGGCGGTCGCTGGCGCAGCAGAAGGGCCGCGAGGATGTTGACCTTGACGATGCTGGCGGTCTCGAACCGTCTGCCGCCGACCGTCACCGCAGCCGTTCCCTGTCGGTCCAGTGCCGCGACCGCCACGCGGCCGTCGTACCGCTCCAGGTAGGCCTTGATGCGCGTTCTCGCCTGGTCGACCCGGTCGATGGCCGGCGTCGTGGGGATCGGAATGGCAGGGGACGAACTGCGCGCTGGGCCGGCTATGTTGTCGGAGCGACCGCGCGTGGCACCGAAGGCGGCCGTCGCGACGCCGGCGAGAGACATGGTGACCGCGGAGACGACCCAGCGGCGTTGCAGCTGCCGACCTCTCCCCTCAGCCAAGACGGGCCACCGCCTTCGCCGCGATCGAGTCCACCGCAGCCTGGCTGCCCGAGTCGGGCAGCCTGACCGTCGAGACCGTCTCGCCTCGTCTCAGCATCACGAAGTACGTGACGGTGTCCGGGATGTCGGCATGCGCGATGCGTCCTCGAATGAGCATGCCGACGCCCTCCAGATAATGTGGATCGACGACGTCGAACGAGACCTGCGATCCCAGCACCAGGTAGCTCGCACACCGCAGGAGGACCTGACGGACGTCCTCGACATTCCGCTCGGCCCATCCAGGTTCGTACGTCTCCACCACGTGGTGGGCTGGCGACGAGCCGTCGGACGGCCGGTAGGAGCGCTCCACGGCAGCGCGCCGATGCGACTTGGCCGGGTAGTCGCTGCTCTGGTAGTTGGGGCAGGTGTCCTGCTCCCACGGCCAGGGAGGCAGACCGGTTCGCGCCTCGTCCTCATGCCAGTCCGAACCCAGATCGCCCGCCCCCAGCAGCATGCTCGGATCGGCCCGTGCCGCGGTCGCGGTGTGTCGCTCACCAGGGCCGACGTCGGGCTCCGACCGATGACAGCCTGCGGCCATCACCGCCAACGCCGTCAGGACCGCCGGCACGACCGCGACCGAGCCTCGGCTCCGGCCTCGGCATGTCCTGCTGCTCGATACGGACACCGAAACCTCCCCAAACGCAGACAGTTGCCACCGCAGGTGGCGCTTCAGGCGACGATCCGAGGTGGCACGCTCGCCGCGGCCGCATGACCGGTGCGGCGATTCCCGACCGGCGGCCCGACACCGCCGGGATCCGCCGCACCCCGCCCGGCGACGGGACCGGTCAATGGCGTTCCTCGGCGAACAGCTCCGAACGGGTCTCGCCGAGCAACTCGCGCAGACGGTTGAGGGAGCGCATGCTCTGGCTCTTGACGACGGCGGTGGAGACGCCCACAACCTCGGCAGTTGTCTCCACGCTCAGGTCGTCCCAGTAGCGCAGGACGATGATCGCCCGATCCCGCAACGGCAGGGTGGCGACCGCGTCCAGCAACGTCATGCGCAACTCGGCAGGATGTTCCTCGCCCCGATCCGGGGGCGCCGACACCGCCAACTCGCGGCTGGAGCGACGCCGCTGCTGGTCGATCATGCAGCGCAGCAGGACCTTGCGGGCGTACGCGTGGGGGTCGTCGGCCCGGCGGACCAGCCTCCAGTGGGCGTACACCTTGGCCAGCGTCGTCTGGGTGAGGTCCTGGGCGAGATGCCAGTCGCGGCACATCAGGAACGCGGCGTCGCGCAGGCGGCCAGCGGCCGCCTGCGCGAACTCCACGAAGTCTTCGTCAGCCATTCGACCGGGCCAGCGTCGAGAACCTCTTGGCGCCGTTGACGACGAGCCCGGCCGGCAGTTTCGTCCCCCAGATCGAGTTGGCGGCGATCTCGGTCGCCTCCCTCACGGAGAGAACGGGCAGTGCCGGCGACGTCCCCTTGCCCTCCCAGATCAGACAGGTGCAGATCATCAGATCGATCCGGAGGCCACCGCGGTGGTGCACGGTGACCACCTTGTTCCGCACGCAGTCGCCGGGTACTTCGGTCAGCTCCACCGTCCCCGGGCGCGGGCCGCCGCCGAGGTCGTCCTGGTAGATGGCGAGCCGCACCATGCCCGGTCCATCGCCTCGATCCAGGTAGAGCTGGACGTACGGCATGCCGGGACCCGCGCCGCTGCTCTGCAGACTCGCGTAACCGCTGGTGCTCCCCTTGGGCAGCAGCCGGGTCAGCAGTTCCAGAGCGCCCTGCGGTGTGGTGGTCAGCAGTTCACCGTCCGGCCCCGGGCCCACCCTCACGGTGTCGATCACCGTCGTCGGGGGGTTCGGCGGCGCCGACCGATAGGGGTCTCCTCGCGGCTCCTCGTCGGCGCCCCCCTCGAACCGGCCCGGGGCGGCACCATCGGGGACCTCAGCCGGCGATGGCGTGGTGATGGCGACCGGCCCACCCGGCCCGCCGACGTTCGGCCCGGCGGGCTGACCGGCGTCATCCGCACCGACGCCGAACGGCCCGGCGGCCAGGCCGATCACGAGCAGCACCGCCAACGCCGATCCGCCGGCGCCGAACTGCGCCAGACGGCGCTGGCGACGCAGCCGGCGGCCCTGCACCACCGACTGCTGGACCAGATCACCCAACGGCGGCGCGGGGTGTCGGGCCAGGTCGTCCCTGAAACGCCCACGGACGTCGCCCATATCCCGTACCCCTCCTCGCCCGACCGCCCGCAGCGGCGGTCTGTCACCTGACTGACGGGTCGGCCGGCCGATTTGGTTACCGATTCTGGGCGCGAATTCTCGAACTTCGTGGGCTCGCTCGTCGTCAGCTCGGATTCGTAGGTGACGTGGGTCGGTTGCGGCACAATCCGTAAGGCATCCTAGGAGGTTAGGTTGTTGAATGGCCGCTTAGCGGGTGAGGACCCGAGGTTCTCGAACGTCTCACCGACGGCGCGGGAGGGCCGACATCGAAGGTGAACGTTGCGCGAACGAATGCGTGTCGAGCGGATGTTCAGGGCACCACCACCAAGACACAAAGGACGAAGGCGAGGTGTGTGATGACCGAACCCGCGGCCACCGGCGGTCTCGTTGACCCGGAGATCGCCCTGCAACGTCAGGTCGAGACGCTGAAACAACGCTTTCCGGATGCCGACGAGGCCGAGCTTTCCGCCCGCGTTCACGAAACGCACGCGCGGCTCAAGGACGAGGCGACCGTCGACTCGCACCTTGTCGCCCTGACCGAGAAGCAGGTGACGGAGGATCTGCGCAGCGGCGGCGGGACCGTTCACATCCGCAGCGACGAACGGCCCGAGTAGGCACGCGACATCGTCGGCCGCCGCGGTAGGCGTGGAGGGCGGCGGCACCGACTCGGTCACTTCGCGGCATATCGCAGCCGTTCGACGATCGCTGTGGTGGTGGACACGAAGCCGTTGCCTACCCGCCTTCCCGGCCGGGTGCGACGTAGCGTTGAGGGCTGCCCAGGGCGGGTCCGCATGCCGCACGCCTGGTTGACGCCGATCCGCGAGGTGAAGATGGTGAACACCCGGTGCCCGTGACGAGTGATCTGCAGGTGGTCGCGCCTCCTCCGGTGGCTACCGCACGGGTGACCCCGGCGGTGTTCCGATCCCCCTCGGCCCCGGCCCGCCGCACGCTCGTCGACATACTCGACGACTCCGTGCGCACGCACCCCGAGGCTCCTGCTCTCGACAACGGCGCTACGGCACTGACGTACCGCGACCTGGCCGACGAGGTCGAGGCAGTCCGGAGGTCGCTCGCCGGACACGGCATCGGTGTCGGCGACCGCGTGGGCGTCCGGATCTCCTCCGGTACGGCCGAGCTGTACCTGGCGATCCTCGGCGTTCTCGCGGCGGGCGCGGCCTACGTGCCGGTCGACGCGGACGATCCGGAGGAACGCGCCGAGCTCGTCTTCGCCGAGGCGGGGGTCGTGGCGGTCCTCGGTGACGGGCTGACGGTGTCGTTGCGCCGTACCCCCGCGGGTCGGACCGGCCGGCCCGGCCCGGACGACGACGCCTGGATCATCTTCACCTCCGGCTCGACGGGCACCCCGAAGGGGGTTGCGGTCAGCCACGGGGCGGCGGCCGCTTTCGTGGACGCCGAGGCGCAGTTGTTCCTCGCCGACGAGGCCAGCGAGGCGATCGGCCCGCAGGATCGGGTCCTGGCCGGGCTGTCGGTGGCGTTCGACGCGTCCTGCGAGGAGATGTGGCTCGCGTGGCGGCACGGCGCGTGTCTGGTGCCGGCCACGCGGTCGCTCGTCCGCAGCGGCGTCGACCTCGGTCCGTGGTTGGCCGAGCAGCGCATCTCGGTGGTATCGACGGTGCCGACGCTCGCCGCGCTGTGGCCGGTCGAGGCGCTGGAGGAGGTCCGGCTGCTGATCTTCGGTGGGGAGGCCTGCCCACCGGAACTCGCACAGCGCCTGGCCGTCGAGGGCCGGGAGGTCTGGAACACGTACGGACCGACCGAGGCGACAGTGGTCGCCTGCGCCGCGCGGATGACCGGCGAGGGACCGGTACGCATCGGGCTGCCGCTGGCCGGCTGGGAGCTCGCCGTGGTCGACGGCTCCGGCACTCCGGTGGCGATGGGTGAGACCGGTGAGCTGGTGATCGGTGGGGTGGGCCTCGCCCGCTATCTGGATCCGGGCAGGGACGCCGAGAAGTTCGCGACGCTGCCCGCGCTCGGTTGGCAGCGGGCGTACCGCAGCGGGGACATCGTCCGCGCGGAGCCCGAAGGGCTCCTGTTCGTCGGCCGCGGTGACGAGCAGGTGAAGCTCGGCGGACGCCGGATCGAGCTGGGTGAGATCGACGCCGCGCTGCAGGCACTGCCCGGCGTCGCCGGTGCCGCCGCGGCGGTGCAGCGCACCGCCGCGGGCAACCAACTGCTGGTGGGGTACGTGGTTCCGCACGACGGCGTCGCCTTCGATGCCGCGACGGCGGCGCTGCGGATCCGTGAGCAGCTGCCGGCCGCGCTCGTGCCGCTGCTGGCCGTGGTGGACGCGCTGCCGACCCGGACGTCCGGCAAGGTGGATCGGGCCGCGCTGCCCTGGCCGCTGGCCACCGATGAGAACGCTGCGGGTGAGCTGACCGCGACGGAGGAATGGCTCGCGGGCGGTTGGGCGGAGATCCTCGGTGTACGCCCCATCGAGGCCGACGCCGACTTCTTCACCCACGGCGGCAGCAGCCTGAACGCGGCGCAACTGGTGGCATGGATCAGGCGCCGGTACCCGCGCGTCTCGGTGGCCGACATCTACCTCCACCCGAAACTGTCGCGGCTCGCGGCCGTGCTCGACGCGCTCGACACCACGGCGGCGACGCGCCGAGAGGTCCGTCCGACGCCGAGGCGCGCCGGACTGATCCAGGCCGCGCTGATGGTGCCGATGCTCGCGCTGGTCGGGCTGCGCTGGCTGACCGTCCTGGCCGCCCTCGGCAACGTCCTCGTCCTGCTCGCGCCGGCGTCGTGGGCGCCGGTCGTGTCCTGGTGGTGGGTGGCGCTGGGCTGGCTTCTGCTGTTCAGTCCGCTGGGCCGGATCGCCGTGGCCGCCGCGGGAGCGCGACTGTTGCTCCGCGGGGTACGCCCCGGCAGCTACCCACGCGGTGGCGGCGTGCACCTGCGGCTGTGGGCCGCCGAACGCCTCGCCGAGCTGACCGGCGCCACGAGCGTCGCCGGAGCGTCCTGGATGATCACTTACGCCAGGGCTCTCGGCGCGCAGATCGGGGCTGACGTCGACCTGCACTCCGCGCCGCCGGTGACCGGCCTGCTGAAGCTCGGCCGCGGCGCGGCGATCGAGCCGGAGGTCGACCTGTCCGGCCACTGGGTCGACGGCGATGTGGTCCGGATCGGCAGGGTGCGAGTCGGTGCCGACGCCCGGGTCGGATCGCGCAGCACCCTGATGCCGGGCGCCCGGGTCGGCAAGGGCGCCCGCGTCGCCGCGGGCTCGACGGTGACCGGCGCCGTACCGGCCAACCAACAGTGGGCCGGCTCACCGGCCGCAGCCGCTGGGAAGGACTCGGACGGGTGGCCCGGGCAGCGTCCCCCTCGATCGCGGACGGGGGCGCGCCTCTGGCCGCTCGCATACGGGATGACCGCCCAGTTGCTGGGGCTGGTTCCGGTCGTGGCCGCCCTGCCGGCGCTCGCCCTGCTCGGCTGGACGCTCGCCGTCCGACCGGCGGTCGGCGCCGTGTTGGCCGCCGTCGCGGTGGCGACCGTCGCCTACGTCGTGGGCTATGCGCTGCTGGTGCTCGGGGCCGTCCGGGCGCTGAGCATCGGCCTGCGCGCCGGGTACCACCCTGTGCAGGGGCGGGTGGCGTGGCAGGTGTGGACGACCGAGCGGCTGATGGGGATGGCACGGGTCGGGCTGTTCCCGCTCTACGCCAGTCTTTTCACGCCGGTGTGGTTGCGGTTGCTGGGCGCGAAGGTGGGGCGCGGGGTGGAGGCGTCCACCGTGCTCGCACTGCCGGCGATGACCACTGTCGCCGACGGGGCCTTCCTGGCCGACGACACCATGGTCGCGACATACGAGCTGAGCCACGGGTGGCTGCGGGTGGCCCCGGCCCGCATCGGTAAGCAGGCGTTCCTCGGCAACTCAGGAATGGCGGCGCCCGGGCGTTCGGTGCCGAAGCGTGGGCTGGTCGGGGTGTTGTCGTCGGCGCCGTTCAAGGCGAAGAAGGGTTCGTCGTGGCTCGGCGCGCCGCCGATGCCGCTGCGCCGGACCGTGGAAGCCGCCGACACCAGCCGCACCTTCGACCCGCCGGTCCGGCTGAAGCTGGCCCGGGCCGCGATCGAGCTGTGCCGGATCGTTCCGGTGATGTGCGCCGGCGCCCTGGCGATCGGCGTCCTGGCCGTACTCGCGTTCGTCTGGCGGGCTGCCGGGTGGTGGGCGGCGGCGCTCGCCGCCGGGCCGGTGCTGCTGGGCGCCGCGATCGTCGCCGCCGCCCTCGCGACGGCCGCGAAGTGGCTGCTGGTCGGGCGCTTCCGGGTCGCCGAGCGGGCGCTGTGGACCTCGTTCGTGTGGCGCAACGAGCTGGCCGACACGTTCGTCGAGGTCCTTGCCGCGCCGTGGTTTGTCCGCTTTGCGACCGGCACGCCACTGCTGACGGCGTGGCTGCGCACGCTCGGTGCGAAAATCGGCCGAGGCGTCTGGCTGGAGACCTACTGGCTGCCCGAGTACGACCTGGTGCGCCTCGGCGACGGCGCAACGGTGAACCGCGGTTGTGTGGTGCAGACCCACCTGTTCCATGATCGTGTGATGAGCATGGACGTGGTGACACTGGGCGCGGGAGCCGCGCTGGGCCCGCACGGCATCGTCCTACCAGGCGCGAGCATCGGGGCGCGGACCACCGTCGGGCCCGGTTCGCTGGTGACCCGCGGCGACGCCGTGCCGTGCGACAGCCGGTGGTTGGGTAACCCGATCACCACCTGGGCGGCGCCAGCGGCACGGTCGGCGTGAACCCGAAGGCGTCGGCGCGGAGCGGCGCAACGCCCGGCGCCGGTCGCTCGGGCGACTCCTACCTGCCCGAACACGGCAACGGCGGCTACCGGGTGCTGCACTACGACCTCGACCTCGACTACCGGGTCGTGTCGAACCGTCTCGGTGGCCGGGCGGACATCACCGCGGTGGCCGGGCAGTCGCTGTCGCGGTTCACTCTCGATCTCGGTCGGCTCCGGGTCCAGGACGTCCGGGTGGACGGGCGCCCGGCGAAGTACCTGCACCGGCCGGACAAGCTGCAGATCAAACCCGAGCGGCCGATCGCCGCCGGGGACACCTTCCGGGTGGAGATCCGGTACGCGGGAAAGCCGGTGCCCATCTCCGGCCGGTGGGGCGAACTCGGGTGGGAGGAACTCACCGACGGGGTACTCGTGGCCAGCCAGCCGAACGGGTCGCCGTCCTGGTTTCCGTGCGATGACCAGCCCGGCGCCAAGGCCACCTTCCGGGTGACAGTGACGACCTCCTCCCCGTACACGGTGCTGGTGACCGGTGATCCCGTGCTCCAGCGGCGAGGCGCGGGCGGCACGACCTGGGTGTACGAGCGGCGCGAGCCCACCTCGCCGTACCTGATGAGCGTCCAGATCGGACGTTACGAGGTGGTGGACCTGGCTGTCGGTGAGGTGGTGCAGCGCGCGGCGATCCCGCCCGCGCTGCGCCGGAACGTCGCCCACGACTTCGGTCGGCACGGTGAGATCATGTCGGCGCTGCAGCGGCTCTTCGGGCCGTACCCGTTCCGGGAGTACGTCGTCGTGGTCGCCGACGACGACCTCGACGATCCCGTCGAAGCGCAGGGCATGGCCGTCTTCGGACGGAACCACGTCGACGGGCGGCGCACGCACGAGCGGCTCGTCGTGCACGAACTGGCCCACCAGTGGTTCGGCAACAGCCTCACGGTGGCGGACTGGCGGCATATCTGGCTCAACGAAGGCTTCGCCACGTACGCCGAGTGGTTGTGGTCCGGTGTCTGCGGCGACCTACCGACGGATGCCCTGGCCGCGCGGTGGTACGCGTGGATCGCGGATCGCCCCCGCAGCGTCATCGTCGCGGACCCCGGTGTCGACCGGATGTTCGACCCGCTGGTCTACAAGCGCGGCGCGCTCACGGTGCACGCCCTGCGGAAGCGGGTCGGCGACGAGTCGTTCTTCGCGCTCCTGCGCGCCTGGGTCGCCGAACACCGGCACTCGACGGTGACGAGCGAGCAGTTCCGACTGCACGCCCAGCGCTTCGCCCGCGCGCCCTTGGATGATCTGTTCGATGCCTGGCTCGACAGCCCGACGCTGCCTCCACTACCCCGCTGACCACGCTGGGGCGCGGCCATCCCGCGGAGCCGAATGCCGGTCCCGGAACGACCACGCAGCCGTCTGCGGCTGGCCGGCCGTGCCGGGACCGGCACCTCGACGGTCAGGGCCGGAGCCACCAGGGGCTGGTGTAGGCCACACCGAAGTCGTTACACGGGTGACCGGCCGGGCCGGGGGTGCCGTTGGGCAGGGACGGGTCGGAGATCCGGAGCACCACCCAGTCGCCGTCGGTGACGTTGAGCGGCACGGTGAAGTCGGTGACCTGACCGTTGACGGTGTCGATGACATCGACGACGGTCGGCGCCGAGGTGCCGGGACGGAGGACCTGGATCCGCAGGGGCTTGCCGTCCCAGGCCGAGCCGCGGTCCAAATCCAGCAGGAACCGGACGTCGCCGGAGGTCACGTTCAGCACCCCACCCATGCGTACGCCGTTGGCGGTGGAGTCCACCCGTAGCCCCGACACACGGGTGGCGAAGGAACGGCGAGCGGCCATCGCCTCGAACACCGCGGCGCGGGTGTTCTCGGCGACCCACAGGCCGCTGCGACCCTTGCCCTCGTGGAAGCCCCAGGTGGTGCCGTGCTCGTCGGTGACGCCGGTGAGCGCCGGCCGCCAACCGGCGTTCAGGCACGCCACCAGCGGTGACGCCAGGCCCGACGACCAGCCCTCGAAGAGGAAGTCGTCGGTCCGGTTGAACATCTCCAGGCCCACGAGTTGCTCCCGGGCCGAGGCGGTGAAGGAGAAGTTGTTGAACCGGCCCGCCTCCCGACCGGGGTGGTTGAAGCTCGCCAGACCTCCGGGCCGGCCGGCGAGCCAGGTGTACAGGCTGCCGGGGCTGCCGGCCCGCAGCAGGTCGGCGAAGTCGGAGGTGTTCCAGACGTTGATGTGCCCCTGCAGAGGATGCGACCACTCGAACCCGCGGATCGCGGTGAACTGGCCCGGGTCGTTGGCCGCGTTGGCCAGGTCACCGGTCGTCCGCCACTCGGACGAGCTGAGCCCGTCGATGGAGAAGAGCGTGGCGTGATCGGTCAGCGCGGCGACGTCTAGACCGGCCTCGCGCATCGAGGCGAACGCGGCCTCGGCGCTGCCGTCACCGTCCGACATGACCGTGTGGTTGTGCATGTCGGTGTGGACCAGCATCGTGCCCTGGGTGATCAGGGATGCCCGGCCGGCGCCGACCGCCGCGGTCGGGGCGCCAGCCATCGTCGTGTTGGCCGCCCGGGCCGCGGTCGGTAGCGCGGCCAGCATCAGCGTCCCGCCGGCACCGGCGAGAAGGGCCCGTCGGCCGAAGCCTGCGGGGACCTCGACCTGGCCGTACGGCACCTCGTCGTCGGATCCGTGATCGTGGTGGCAGTGGTGTGGGTGATGTCCAGTCATGAATATATAGATGGTGATGGAGCTGGCTGAGACGTCACACCGAGTCGTCGGTCAGGCGAACAGTGCGGTACGCCTCATGCGGCATCACCAGCCAGACCGACCTTGCGGCGGCAGCCCGTTCGCAGGAATCTCGGCTGGCTCAGCGGATGCAGTCCTCGGCCGTACGAAAATCCCGTGTGCACGTCGTACGACGGTGGCTAGCGTACGCAGATGAGCACTGTCCCGATGGCCAAACTGCGGCTGCGGTTCTTCACCGACCCGGGCGAGTTCCTGGTCGCCGCGGGTGACTACCTGCGCGCCGATCCGGTCGTCAGCACGGTCGTGACCACCGTCGCGCACCGGCTGATGTCCCAGCGGGCCGAGGGGATCTCGCAACCCGACCGCACCTGGTGGCTGGTGGTCAGCGACGACTCCGGTGCCGTGGTCGGTGCCGCGATGCGCACCGCGCCGTACGCCCCCTACCCGCCGTTTCTGCTGCCCATGCCCGACGACGCGGCCGTTGCGCTGGCCCGGGCGTTGCACGAACGCGAGGAGGAGGTGATCGCCGTCAACGGGGCCCTGCCGGCCGTCGAACTGTGCGCCGCCGAGCTGACCCGGCTCGGCGGGGGTCGAGTCCAGGTCACCCAGCACACACGGCTGCACGAGCTCGCCGAGCTGGCGTGGCCGCCACCTGCGCCTGGCGGCCTGGTGGTCGCGACCGTGGATGACGTGGAACTGGTCACGCAGTGGTTCGCCGCGTTCATGGGCGACGCCGACGAACAGGCGGGCCGCCCACGCGGTACCAGTGCGCACGAAGTGCCCGACCACGCCGAGATGCTGCGCCGGCTCCAAGCCGGACGGCTGTGGTTCTGGGCCGACGAGACAGGAAAGCCCGTGCACCTCACCGGCGCCAACCCACCGTCGTTCGGAGTGGCCCGCGTAGGCCCGGTGTACACACCGCCGGCCCAGCGCGGGCGTGGTTGGGCCAGCAACGCGGTCGCCGAAGTTTCCCGACGAATCCAGGCCGAGGGCGCGCGGGTCTGCCTGTTCACCGACCAAGCCAATCCGACCTCGAACAAGATCTACGCCGATCTCGGCTACCGGCCGGTCGTCGACATGGCCAACCTGGTCATCGTCTGCTGACGCCGACGCGTCACGGCAGATCCGGTCCGGAGTTGGTCTGCCAGCCGATGGTCTCCAGAAGGCGCCCTGGACCGCCGTCGCGGTCGACAACCGACTCCAGCCACTGGTTGCGGCGGGTGGATGTCAAGTCCCTCCGATGCTCAATCCTTGTCAATTTTGGCCGGTTTCCGGGAATTGGCGGGCCTTGCCAGGCTTTGCGGCGTCACCGTAACGTCACTCGCGGGCATCGATTCTTCAGCGTTCGGTGGTCGAGTCGCGGAACGGAGCCCGGCCCGCCCCAGCCGATGCCCACGTCGGAAGGACAAGCATGGTGACGAAGCGTCCACGCACCCGTCGCACGGCAATCGGAGTGGCGCTGGCCATGGCGCTGACCGCCCTCCTGACCGCCCTCCCGGCGAGTCCAGCAGCGGCGGCCCCCGTCTTCGCCGACGGTTTCGAGAATCCGGCCATTCCCAGCGACTTCACGGAGTTCGCCGCCGGCCAGCAGTTCGGCGCATGGACCGTCACCGCCGGCACCGTCGGCCTGACCCGCGACTGGCAGGCCGCGGAAGGCAACCAGTCACTCGACCTCAACGGGTTCAGCCCGGGTGCGGTCGCTCGCACGCTGCCCACGAAGCTGCTCACCACCTATCGAGTGAGCTACGCCCTCGCCGGCAACCCCGACAACGGCCCCCTCATCGTGACGGGCAAGGTCACGGCCAACGGCCACACGGTCGACAGCTTCTCCTTCGACACTGCTGGCCACACGCCATCGGCCATGGGATACGTGTACAGAACCTTCTATTTCACGAACATCCTGTCCGCCGCCACGGTTCTGCAGTTCGCCAGCACCACGGCGGATGCCTTCGGCCCGGTTATCGACGACGTACGGGTCGAGAGCTGCCTGCTCGTCATCTGCCCCGCCGGCACGGCCGCTGCGGTCCGAATCGGCTAGCACCGGTCAGCCTGGTCGAGCACGTCCACGCCACCGGAGAGCAACTGAGGTTGCGTGACGCCGTGCGACTCCCAGCAACGTAGGTGGACGATCAACAGAGCGCCTGACCTCGTCATCGACGGGTCAGGCGCTTTGTTGATCTTGTTCGCCCCGAAGGGACTCAAACCTTCAATCTCCGTGCCCGCAACAGCTCCGAAACTACCGGTTGAAAAACTTGGAACTTTCTGCCAGCCTGAGAGCCATCGATAGACGTGAACGTTAACATCATCCCTTCAGCACTGGAGGCGCCTCACGCGAGCGTCTGGCCCACCCACCTGCGAGGTTCCCACGTCCACCACCTAGAGCCAGCGCCCGCAACCACCACCCAGCGGGCGAACGGACCCACTCATCGCAGCCCTCCGCCCGCTGGTCAGGTAGCTCGAGTCGCCTGACATCCGGGCGGACGCCCGAAGTGAGTTCCGGCCTGCTCGGCGGACTGAGCATCGTGGCCGCTGCCATCTGAGCCGGGTCCTCACTCGAACAGCGACAGAGCTTCTCCCATCCCACCACCGGAGGATCACCATGATTACCCGGACCCGTCCCACCGGGCGTACCCGACTACGCACTCTCACTTTTTCCGGAACAGCTGCGATAATTCTGGCCTTGGCCGTGTCGCTGCTGCCGAACCTGGCCCAGGCCGCCGAGACGACCCTCGGCGCGGCCGCGGCCCAGTCTGGCCGCTACTTCGGTGCCGCAGTCGCCGCGAACAAGCTCAGCGACAGCGCGTACACGACGATCCTGAACCGCGAGTTCAACAGCGTCACACCCGAGAACGAAATGAAGATCGACGCGACCGAGCCGCAGCAGAACACCTTCACCTTCGGCAACGCCGACCGGATCGTGAACCACGCCATCTCCCGGGGTTGGAAGGTCCGGGGCCACACCTTGGCCTGGTACTCGCAGCAGCCGGGCTGGATGCAGAGCATGGAGGGCACCGCGCTGCGCAACGCGATGCTCAACCACATCAACCGGGTGGCCACCTACTACCGGGGCAAGATCTACTCGTGGGACGTGGTGAACGAGGCGTTCGAGGACGGCAACAGCGGCGCCCGTCGTAACTCGAACCTGCAGCGCACCGGCAACGACTGGATCGAGGCGGCGTTCCGCGCCGCCGACGCGGCGGACCCGAACGCGAAGCTCTGCTACAACGACTACAACACCGACAACTGGACCTGGGCGAAGACGCAGGCCGTCTACAACATGGTGCGCGACTTCAAGTCTCGTGGGGTGCCGATCGACTGCGTCGGGTTCCAGTCCCACTTCAACGCGAACTCACCGTACAACAGCAATTACCGTACGACGCTCTCCAGCTTCGCCGCCCTCGGGGTGGACGTGCAGATCACCGAGCTGGACATCGAGGGCTCCGGCACGACGCAGGCCAACACCTACCGCAACGTGGTCAACGACTGTCTGGCCGTGGCTCGCTGCAACGGGATCACGGTGTGGGGGGTGCGGGACTGCGACTCGTGGCGGTCCAGCGGCACTCCGCTGCTCTTCGAGTGCAACGGCAACAAGAAGGCCGCCTACACGGCCACCCTCGAGGCGCTGAACAGCGCCGGTCCCGGGCCCACTCCCACGCCCACCACCCCGGGACCCACCCCCACCGTGCCACCGGGCTCCGCCAGCGAGATCGTCGGCACGCAGTCCGGCCGGTGCATCGACGTGCCCAACGCCTCACGCACCAACGGCACCCGGGTGCAGCTCTACGACTGCAACAAACAGACCAACCAGGCATGGACCTACACCTCAACCAAACAACTCCAGGTGTACGGGACCATGTGCCTCGACGCGGCCGGAACCGGTAACGGCGCGGCGGTACAGATCTACAGCTGCCACAGCCAGACCAACCAACAGTGGAACGTCAACTCCAACGGCACCATCAGCAACGCCCAGTCCGGACGATGCCTGGACGCCTGGAGCACCACCAACGGAGCCCAGATCCAGCTCTACGACTGCCACGGACAAACCAACCAGCAGTTCCGGCTCGCCTCCCTCGCGTGATGATCATGGTCGGCTCCGTGCGCGACCCGCGCGAGGGCGCGCAGACCTACAAGCTGCTGGGCGAGATCCACGACGCCTGAACTGGCCGGACTGAAACGGGCGGGCTCGGCATCACGCCGGGCCCGCCCGGACCACCCAGACCGCGGCGACGAACGCCTGCCGGCCGCGCCGGTGACGGCTACCCGAGCAGGTCGCGGGTGCGTGCCGCGATGCGAATGATGGTGCCTGCTGGTCCGCTGTCGACGAGGAGGTAGTCGGCCATCCGCCCGACCACCCACAGGCCCATTCCTCCAGCTTCGGACAGGGGCGGACGCTCGGCGCGCGGAACGTAGTGAGCAGTGTTGAAGCCTCGCCCCTGGTCGGTGACCTCACAGGTGAGCTGACCGTCCAGGAGCAGGCGTAGGTCGCCTCTGCCGCCCCCGTGCCGAATCACGTTGATCATCAATTCGTTGACCGCCGTGACCCAGTTCTCGATCTCGGCGTGGTCAAGGCCGCACCGGCGACTGACGGCCTCAACCTCGTGTCGAACGCGGGCGAGGTCTGCGAGGGTGAACGACGACGAGAACAGCGGCTTTCCGGCGGCGGGAGCATGCTGGTCGAGCGGTGGGTTCGCCACTGCTACTCCTCCCTGTGGAACGTGGAGCCGGTGACCTCACCGATGGACGGGCGAGGAGGGCTCTCCGGAACGTGTTCGCCGGACGACCAATGCATCGATGTGACATGGGAAGGTACCCCACCTCGGAGGCGCGACACTGTTGATCTCGCTGCTGGCATGCTAGTGGCGGCGCTCCGGCGTCTAGGCTTCCTGGGTGGCCGATGCCGAGCTGATGACGAATGAGGAGCGGCTGCGCCGTATCGGAGCGATCACCGATGCCGCTCTGTCGGGGCTCAACGTCGCCGAGTTACTCGACGAGCTGCTCGAACGCATCCGGGACCTACTCAAGGTCGACACCGCCACCATCCTGCTGCTGGACGACCACACCGGCGAACTCGTCGCGACAGCGGCCAAGGGCCTGGAGGAGGAGGTGCGCCGCGGTTTCCGCATCCGGGTCGGACGCGGCTTCGCTGGGCGAGTGGCGGCGACACGGGCGCCGGTCACGATCTACAACGTTACGCCCGACGACGTGGTCAATCCCATCCTGCTTGCCACGGGCATACGTGCCCTGCTGGGCGTGCCCATGCTCGTCAACGGCAACCTCGTCGGCGTACTACACGTCGGCTCCCTGGCTCTGCGGCGGTTCGGCCCCGACGACGTGCAGCTGTTGCAGCTCGTTGCCGATCGAGCCAGCCTCGCAGGTCAAGCCCGAGCTCAGGTCCTCGACCGGCAGGCAGCGCTGGCCCTGCAACACAGCCTGCTACCAGGCCGGCTACCCGACATCCCCGGCCTGGAACTGGCCGCCCGGTACGCACCCGGTCACGACCTGGGCATCGGCGGCGACTGGTACGACGTGTTCACGTTGCCCTCGGGCTGGCTGGGTGCCGTCATCGGCGACGTCTCCGGCCACGGGCTGCCATCCGCCGTCGTCATGGGACGCATCCGCAGCGCGCTACGCGCCTACGCACTCGATGCCGACGATCCCGCCCAGGCGCTGACCTCCCTCGACCGCAAGATTCACCACTTCGAAGCGGGCACCCTCACCACCGCCGTCTACGCCCTGATCGCACCCGACCGCGCGACGGTGCACCTCTCCTCCGCAGGCCATCTGCCACCGCTGCTGGCTGTCCCCGGCCAACCCACCAAGCTCGTCAACCTGACGGTGGACCGGCCACTCGGCGTGGGCCGACCACTGGCCAATCGCCGCACCACCGTGCTGGACCTACCGCCGGGTGCGGCGCTCGTCTTCTACACCGACGGACTGGTCGAACGCCGCAACGAACTCATCGACACCGGCATCGAACGCCTCGCCGACGCCGTACGGTCCGGGCCAGCCGAGACTCTGTGCGACCACATCATGGCCACCACCGCGGAGGAACACCCTAACGACGACATCGCCCTACTGGTCATCCGCCGTCAACCAGCGTCGGAATAGGGCGCTCAGGCAGCTGACTCGGATCTACGACAAGAACGGCTGCCGGTCGCTCCGTTGCTCAGGGCGCTCTCCGCTGATCGGCGGCCGTAGGAAACGGTTGTCCCAACCAGCATCACTGCTCCTGCGAAGAAGTAGGTGTTGATTCCGATGCCGGTCCAGAACTCGCCCGTGGAGATGTCCGACACCCCCATGAGGCCACCGCGCCGGATACCGGTGACCATCAGAAGGTTCTCCACCATTCCTGGAACACCCCGGATGACGAGCAGCATGCTGCCAGACATCAGTGGCATCAGAAGTAACCACCGGGGAAGATGTCGAGCCCGCGGGCGGACTGTGGCCAGAACGACAGCTGCCCCGATGGCCGACATCGAGATGAGCACCACGTTGAAGATCACGTAGGCCCTCATGCCCCACGGTCCATCACCGGTTGGATCGTCCCCGGGGAAGAACACCAGGATCACGTGGGACACCACAAAGAAAATCAACCAGACGAAGGCGCCGTACGCCCAGCGACGACCTCTACAAGCGGACATACCAGCACCCTCGCCAAGCCAACGCCTCAACGCCTCCCTCCCTGAGTGGGTTTCACTCCCTCAGAAGAGCGAGGTGAAGACTCGCCGGCACCCACCTGAGGCGGAGTGGCGGCGGTGTGCGGCCACGAGTGGCGGACAGCCGACACCGGAGCACGATGTAGCCGACTGTGACCATGGGATCACCCCGCGCACACTCCTCTCCGACATGTTCCCGTCGACTGGAGGAACAGATGCGTCTCCGATCGTTCGTCACCGCGGCCCTGGCCGCCGTCCTGGCCGCCGGCGCACTCGCGCCGCCGGCACCGGCCGCGGCGGCCACCGCCGACCGCTGGGGCTTCGCGTACGTCAAGGACCCCACCGTGCCGGTCTGGACGGTGTTGGACACCAGCCGGCAATGGGGTAGCTGGAAGACCGCCTTCCCGGCCGCCTGGGCCGACGGCGTCAAGCTCGCACCCGGCCGGTTCCAGGTCCGCTTTCCGCAGGTGGGTGCCAGCTCGCGGGGCGTGCCGCACGTGACCCCGGTGAACCGGACCGGTCACTACTGCGAGGTGGTTCGCTGGTTCCAGTCCGGCGCCGACGAGATCGTCGACGTGCAGTGCCACAAGCCCGGCGGCACGCGCGAGGACACCCCGTTCACCGTGCTCTGGACGACCAGTTCGGGCGTGCTGCCGGTCGGCACCTCCCACGCGTACGTGCAGTGGGGCGGTGGCGTGGTGGCGCAGTCGTACAACTCCACGGGCGTCGTGAACGCGGTCGGGCCGGTGGGCGTCGGGCAGTATCTGGTGCGGCTGCCCGGGGTGGGGCTGGCCGGAGTGCTCGCCGGCAACGTGCAGGTCACCGCCGTGCAGCCAAACGCCGGTCCCCGTCGTTGCAAGGTCTACTCCTGGAGCGCGGTCGGCAGCGACGTGCAGGTCTACGTCTTCTGCTACGACCAGGCCGGCGCGTTCACCAACACCGACTTCGTCCTCTCGTACCACCGTCGGCGACCCGTGATCGGCTCGCTCGGCCCGCCGTCGTACTTCGGTTACCTGGGTACCGCCGTCGGCGGGCCGACCAACGACAACTCGGTGCTCGGTGTCGGTGCGAACACGGTGGCGCCGCTGGCACCCGCCGGCCGCTACCTGGCGACCTTCCCGCAGGTCGGTATCAAGGAGACGCACGCCCAGGTGGTGGCGCAGGGCGCAGGCAGCAACTACTGCCACCTCACCCAGCCCTGGACGTACACCACCAACGCCGACGTCGACGTCATCTGCTTCGACAACACCGGCGCAGTCACCCCGCACCGCTTCCTGGCCACCTTCACCTCTCGACTCTGACGCCGCCCCGCACCGCGCCGGTGGTGGAGTTCCCATTGCCGGCGCGGTAGAGGCCCAGCACCAGTGGCAGATCCGGACAGCCTCGGCCCGGGGGCAGGCATCAACGCTTGTCATCCCGGTCGACCACCAGGGAGGTGCCTCACGACGACGTGGTCAGCCGACCCTGCCGGACCGATCGCCGAATCAGAACGAGGTCAACGGCCACGGCCCCGAACAGCGCAGCATTGGTGACCAACGAGATGATCAAGGGCTGGAACAGGAGCAGCACGGGGGTCAGCAGGCCGAGAATCGCCAGGCCGACCAGCCCGGGCCACGGCAGACGGTGGAACACCAACAGGTGGTACGTGATCCGACCGATCAGGAAAAGCACGGCTCCACCGACCATGAGCATCACCCAGGCACCCTGCGGATCACCCAGCGGGTCGCTGACGAGCACTTCGTTGCCAACCGCGGTGAGCAGCGTTCCCCCGATCACCATCGCGTGGCACAGTGCGACGGAGACCGCCATCCGTGGGCGATTCTGATCGAGGATGCCGCCGATTCGCAGATCACCGGGAATCAGATAACCGCGCCAGAGCAGCACCACGTTGAGGAACGCCAGTCCGAAGGCGAGTGTGCGCAGCCCAGTGATTTCCGCGCTGGCGTAGGCGAGACCACTGACGAGGATCGCCTCACCCAGGGCGATGATGAACACCTGCTGGTACCGCTCCGACAGGTGCTCGCCGACATTGCGCAGGCTCTCGTCCGGCACTCGGCCCAGCCCCGGAGTTGGCCAGCCCAGCCAGGCTATTCCGTAGTCGATGGCCAGGGCGACCAGCCACAGCACGACCCGCTCGTCCTCCGGCCGGAAAGCACCGACCAGCCACGGCACCGCAGAGATCGTGAACCAGATCATGATCAGCAGCGACCGCTGTTGCAGCGGATGCCCGCGCAGCAGCGTCAGCAACACCGCTCCCCGGAGGACGTGCACGAGGACGTACGCCCCGGCGAAGATGAATCCGTGCGCACCGAACGCGTTCGGTATCGCGGCCACCATCATCAGGCCGATGAACATGATGCTGAGAACGAGCCCCTTGATGATCAGCTGGTTGGGGTTGTACCAGTCGGTCGCCCAGGCGGTCGCGATCCAGATCCAGTAGACGCCTGCGAACAGGATCAAGGTCTCGAACGCGTTGCCCCAGCTCAGGTCATGGAAGAGCCGCCGCGACAGCAGGGTCAGCCCGAGAATGAAGGACAGGTCGAAGAAAAGCTCGAGGGCTGACGCCTGGCGCGGATGCTCGCGCTTACGCAGCAGCCCCGCCACCCGGTCGCCTGCCACTGTTCGTCCGCCTCACCCGATTCGTCGCACTCTTCGTATCACGGGATCCGGATGGGGCGGGACGTTACGACAGACCTCGGCCAGTGGCTCATCCCTCTCACCCTCGGCGAGGTCCGTCATCTCCTGCCGCACCCCGACGACTGCGTTCGGCGGCGGTGGCTGCCGGCCTCCGCGCCCCCCAACTTCCCGGGATCTGTAAACAACCCTTGATATTAAACTTTACGAACGTCAATATGTGGAGGATGCGGGTCGTCGACGCCTGGGGAGTGAGCCATGAGAAGCCGTCGGATTTTCGCAGTGGTAGCCGGGGCGGCGATGACCGTCACGGCCGCGGTCGCCTTCGTCCCCAGCAGCATGGCCGCCGTGTCCTCGGCCAACGCCGTCCCGATGGTCGCCTGCACCGCGCCGGCCTGGGCCGAGGGCAGCACCTACCAGGCGGGTGCCCAGGTCACCTACAGTGGCCGGCTCTACCAGGCACTTGTCACCCACACCGCGCACCCCGGCGCCGGCTGGAACCCCGCCGCGACCCCGTCGCTGTGGCGTGACCTGGGCGCGTGCTCGGGAACCACGCCGCCGCCCACCACGCCACCACCGACGACCCCGCCGCCCACCACGCCACCACCGACCACACCTCCCCCCACCACGCCGCCACCCACCGGTGGGACCTGCGCCGTGAAGTCACGGCCCGCCGGCAAGGTGTTGCAGGGCTACTGGGAGAACTGGGACGGCGCCTCCAACGGCGTACACCCCGGCCTCGGCTGGATCCCGATCACCGACAGCCGGCTCACCCAGCACGGCTACAACGTGATCAACGCGGCGTTCCCGGTGATCCGCTCGGACGGCACGGTCCTCTGGGAAAACGGCATGGACGCTGGCGTGAAGGTGGCCACCCCGGCCGAGATGTGCCAGGCCAAAGCGGCCGGCGCCACCATCCTGATGTCGATCGGCGGGGCCGCCGCCGGCATCGACCTGAGCTCCGCGGCGGTCGCCGACCGGTTCATCGCGACGATCGTGCCGATCCTGACGGCCTACCACTTCGACGGCATCGACATCGACATCGAGACCGGCCTGACCGGCAGCGGCAACATCAACACCCTGTCCACGTCGCAGGCCAACCTGATCCGGATCATCGACGGCGTGCTCGCCCGGATGCCGTCGAACTTCGGCCTGACCATGGCACCGGAAACGGCCTACGTCACCGGCGGCAGCGTGGTCTACGGCTCGATCTGGGGCTCGTACCTGCCGATCATCAAGAAGTACGTGGACAACGGCCGGCTCTGGTGGCTGAACATGCAGTACTACAACGGCAGCATGTACGGCTGCGCCGGCGACTCGTACCCGGCGGGCACCGTGCAGGGCTTCACGGTGCAGACGCAGTGCCTGAACAACGGCCTCTCCATCCAGGGCACCACCATCCGCGTGCCGTACGACAAGCAGGTCCCGGGCCTGCCGGCGCAGATCGGGGCGGGCGGCGGCTACCTGTCGACGTCGTTGGTCACACAGGCCTGGAACTCGGTGCCCGGCCTCAAAGGCCTGATGACCTGGTCGGCGAACTGGGACGGGTCGAAGGGGTGGACCTTCGGCGACAACGTAAAGCGCCTGCAGGGCCGCTGACGGGTAACGGCCCCGGGCCCACCGCCAGTTGGTCAGTGCGGTCGGTTGTCGAACCACCGTGAGTAGCGATCGGCATGGCTGGCCGGATCGAATCGGGTTGGCGGAGCCGGTCGGGGAGTCGGCGGCGCGTCAGCCCGGCACAGATCCCGCTGCCGCCGTACGCCCGCGCCGACGTCTTCATGCAGATGGCGCTCTGACCGCCGCGTCGTCCATCCGTCGCACCAGCCGAAGAACCCCGGATGCCGGTTTCGAGTCGGCGACCGCGGAGACGGAGCCGAGTTCGCGGCCGGCGCGGCACTGCGCGGCGGACAGCATCGGCATGACCGCCAGCTGCACGGCCCCGAGACGGGAAAGGCCGACGAACGACAGCGTGCAGCCGGACGTGGAACCTTCCACGGCGATGGTCAGGCCGAGTGCTCGGCGTGGTGCAGCACTTCCGCGATGAGACGCCTGGTTGCCTCCCCCTGCAGGGTGTAGGTGACCTCTCGTCCGCGTCGCTTGCGCCGGATCAACCGGGCCTCCTTCAGATACCGCAGGTGGCGGGCGATGACCGTCGAATCCGTGGACATGGCCTCCGCCAGCGAGGCAGGCGTCTGTTCACCGTCCTGAAGCAGCACGAGAATACGTATCCGGTGCTCGTAGGCCATGGCGCGCAGCACGACCACCGCCCGGTCCAGGGCGAAGCTCGTCTCGTCGAGGGGTGCGGTGCTCATGCCGCGAGCGCCTGCGGGCGGGCGGCCGCCGTGGGCCTGGATCTGACCAGCCGAGACAGCACTGTCGACAGCGCCAGGACCGCGGTGGCGGTCAGGGTGATGCTCGCGCCGGCGGCGACGTCCCAGCGGCTCGACGCGTACAGGCCACCGAGCCCGCCGAGAGCACCGAACGTGACGGCCAGGGCGGTGATGACGCTCAGCCGGTGCGACCACTGACGTGCCGCCGCCGCCGGCGCCACGATGAGGGCGAGGGCGAGGATCGTGCCGATCGCCGGGACGATCGTCACGACCGCCACCTGGATGGCGAGCAGCAGCACGACGTCCCAGACACCGGTCGCGAAGCCGGCCGCCTGCGCGCCGACCCTGTCGAAGCCGGTGTACCGCAGTGGACGGGCGCAGGCCAGCAGGACGGCCGCGACGACGACGAGCGCCACCGCGGTGGTCACGAGGTCCTGCGGGCTGACCGTGAGGATCGATCCGACGAGGAACGATGTCAGGTCTCGACTGAAGCCGTTCTGGGTGGCGACGAGCCCGGCGCCGAGCGCGAAGCCACCGGAGAGCATGACTCCGGTCGCCGCCGCCGTGTTCTGGCTTCGGTGGCGGCTGAGCGCGGCGACGCCCAGCGCGACGATCGCGCCCGCCACCACGCCGCCGACGACGATGTTGACGCCGATGATGGAGGCGGCCACCACCCCGGGAAACGTGGCGTGGGTCAGTGCCATGGTGAAGAAGGACAGTCGGCGTAGTACGACGTGAACGCCGACGAGTCCGGCGAGCGCGCCGGCGAGCAGCACCTCGGCGGTGGCCCGGTGCAGCGCGTCATCCCACCAGTTCATGAGGCGATCTCCTTGCGTTGGAGGCGATCCGCCCGTGGTTGCGCCTCGCCCGCAGCGCGCCCAGTGGGAGCAGCAGCAGGTAGGCGAGCACGAGCAGCAGGACGACGGCGGAGGCCGAGGTCAGGGAGATGCCGTAGTCGACCGATGCGGTCCAGCTGGCCAGTAGGCCGCCGTATGCGGCGACGAGGGTGAGGCCGGTGCCGATCATCGCCATCAGCGACAGGCGTGTGGTGAGCATGCGGGCGGTCGCGGCCGGCACGATGAGCAACGCCACCACGAGGATGGTGCCGACGGCGCGTACCGCGGCGACGACCACGAGCGCGACGATGATGTTGAGCAGCAGGTCGAGCCAGGCGGTCCGGAAGCCGGCGGCGGCCGCTCCGGCCGGGTCGAAGGTCCGGAAGATCAGAGCGCGGGCGCTGATCAGCAGCAGCCCGAGGATGACGACCGCCAGCACAGCGGTCTCCGCGATCTGGCGCGGCGTCACCGTCAGGATGCGCCCGAAGAGGAACGACGTCAGATCCGAGGTGTACGAGGAGCGCCGCGACACGAGCACCACGCCGATCGAGAACATGGCGGTGAGCACCACTGCGGTGGAGGCATCGTCGGACAGCGCCCCGCCCCGGCTGAACAGGGTCAGCACCACCGCGGTCAGGATGCCGGCGACAAGCGCCCCGACGACGATGCCCTCGATGCCACCGGCCAGGAACCCGATGACGACGCCGGGAAACACGGTGTGCGTCAGCGCGTCGGAGACGAACGACAGGCGGCGGGCGAAGACGAAGACACTTACCGGTCCGCAGATGAGGGCGAGCAGCGCGAGCTCGGCCAGGGCGCGCCCCATGAACGGTACGGTGAACGGCTCGATCACGGTTCTACCAGCACTGTCCGGCCGTCTCTCAACTCGATGGCGTGTCCGCCGTACGCGCGGCGCAGCGTATCGGCCGTCACCGTCTCATCGGGCGGGCCGACCGCCCACTGCCGGCCGTTGAGCACGCAGACCGTGTCGGCGAGCTCACGCGCGACCGTCAGGTCATGGGTACTCAGCACCAGGGTGGTCCCGACCGCGCTGAGGTCGCGCAGGACAGACAGGATGGCTTCCTGGCTCACCGCGTCGACGCCGTTGAACGGCTCGTCGAGGAGCAGCAGCCGTGGCTCGGCGGCGATGGCGCGGGCGAGCAGTACCCGCTGGCGTTGGCCACCGGAGAGGACACCGAAGTGTGTCCTCGCGTGGTCCGCGAGGCCGAGGCGGTCGAGTGCCTCGTGGACGCGGCGTCGGTCGGCGCTGCGGGTGGGACGCCACCAACCGATGCGTCGGTAGCGACCCATCATGACGACCTGACCCGCGGTCACGGGGAAGTCGGCGTCGAGGGAGTCGGTCTGCGGAACGTATCCGATGAGGGCTCGGGCCTGCGACGGTGTGCGCCCGAGCACGGTGGATGTGCCGGCGAGGACCGGAACCAGGCCGAGGATCGACTTGATCAGCGTGGACTTGCCGGCGCCGTTGGGCCCGATCAGGGCCAGGCGCTGCCCGGGGGTCAAGTCGAGGTTGACGTCGGTGAGTACGGGCGTGCCGTGGTAGCCGACGCTTACCTGGGCATAGCGGAGGGTGGCGTCGGCCACCGCGACACCGTCCATGTCAGCCGCCCAGAGCCGTGACGATGACCTGGGTGTTGTGCCGCTCCGCGCCGAGGTAGGTGCCCTCGGGGGTGCCTTCGGCGCCGATGCTGTCGCCGTAGAGGGCGTCCTCACCGCCGATGACCTTGACGTTGGCCTGGTTGGCGATCGCCTCGGCGCTCTTGGGTGGCAGCGACGTCTCCGCGAAGATGGCCTTCGTGCCGGTCGCCTTGATCTTCGCGACGAGGTCGTTGAGCTGCTTCGCGCTCAGCTCGGCGGAGGTGTCGAGGCTGGGGATGACCGAGCCGACGAACTGCAGCTTGTACCGGTCGACGTAGTAGCCGAAGGCGTCGTGGTTGGTCACGAGCTTGCGCTGGTCGGCAGGGATCCGGGCGAAGGCGGCCTCGTTGTCGGCGTCGAGCTTGTCGAGTTCCGCCGTGTAGTTCCTCAGATTGCCGGCGAAGGCGGCAGCGTGCGCGGGGTCGGCGGCGGCGAGGCCCTTCTCGATGTTGGCGACCATCGTCTTGGCGTTCAGCGGGTTGTGCCAGATGTGCGGGTCGTGCTCCTCGCCCTCGTGCGCGCCCTCGCCCTCCTCGTGGCCGTCCTCGCCCTCCTCGTGGCCGCCCTCGCGCAGGGTGACGCCCTGGCTGGAGTCGACGACGGTGCCCTTGAATCCGGCCGACTCGATGGTCTGGTCGAGCCACTCCTCGAGGCCGACACCGTTCTTGACGACGATGGCGGCCTTGCCGATCGCCTGGATGTCGGCCGGGGTGGGCTCGTAGTCGTGCGGGTCCACGTTCGGCTTGATGAGCTGTGTGACGGTGACGTCGCCGCCGCCGATGGTGCGGACGAAGTCGGCCACCTCGGGGGTGGTGGCGACCACGGCGAGCCCGGTGCCGGCCGAGGCGTTGCTACCGCCCTCGGCGGCGTCGTCACCCGAGCCACAACCGCCAAGGAGAACGAGCGCGGCGGCGGTCGCCGCGGCGATGATCGTGCGTGGTGCATGCTTCACGAAAACACTCCATTCCTGAGATCCGGAACGGTAATCGTTTTCACTAAGTATCGTCTAATAGCGAGATGACCACACGTGCATGTGTCGTCCCCGCAGCGCTCGGGGACCGGACGGTCGACTCTCAGGCCACGGCCGCCAGCGCCGCGTGCCTGCCACATCTCCAGAGGATCCCGGCCTCGCCGAACCCGGCCTCACGAGCGGCGGCGGCATGCCAGGAGCCCGGAGCGGTGAACTCGGCCGGCGGGCGGTTCTCGAAGATCGCCGCCCGCTGCGCCAGCAACGGGCGCAGCACCTGCAGGTCCGCGATGCCGCTCCACCACTGCGCCCAGGCCAGCTCCGCGACGGCTTCGTCCGGGGCGGGGTTCAAGGCGCCCATCAGCGATGGAAGGCCCTCGTCGGGCATGAGGTCAGCGACGATGAGCAGCCCGCCGGGAGCCAGGCAACGGCGGGCGTCGTCGTAGAACGCGCGCACCTGAGCCGGGGGCAGGTAGTGCAGGGTCATGACCACTGTGACCAGGTCATAGCCGCCGCCCGCGCGGTCCACCCAGCCCGGCGTCGACAGGTCGCCCTCCAGCGCCCGCACCTCGCCCAACAGGGCGCCGCGCGCCAGCGCGAGTAGCACGGGATCGATGTCCATGAGGGCGATCGTGGCATCGGTCCACCGCCGGACCATCCGCTCGGCGAGCAGCCCTGGTCCGCCACCCAGATCGAGCACCCGGTCGGGCGACCGGCCACGAACAGCCTCGGCGACACGGCACAGCGTGTCCTCAAGGCTGGCCAGGTGCGGCACGAATCCTTCCATGACCTGCGCCCAGCTCTCACGCCACCGGACGGCTTGCGCGCGGTCGAGCACGGCGCCGGGGGCGCGGGCGGTCGTTGCCATGGGTGCACTCCGGGACGGCGCGCGGACAGGACGGCCACACGATAACGGAAGCCATTTCCGACAGCGTAGGCGATCCGCGGCAGACGAACCGGCATATCGCGGTGCGTGTCGGTCAATCGCGGTCGAGCTCCGCCAGGACCGACAGGAGCCGGTCCACCTCCTCGGCGGTGTTGTAGACGTGCGTGCTCACCCGTACGGATGCCGTCTTCTCGCCCTGGTCACCCTGACAGTGACCGTCCGCGCGAACCAGAAGGCCGTGCGCGGCCAGGATGAACCCGAGGTCGTTCGAGCCGATCAGACGGTGGCGAAAAGCCACGATGCCCTGGCGCTGCTGCGTCGGGGAGTCGGCGGCCAGGCTGCTCTGACAGCCCAGCACCTCAACGTTGGACAGCGTGCGCAACCCGTCGGTGAGCCGCGCGCCCAGCGCGGTGTTCCACCGGGCGACGCGGTCCAGGCCGGCGGCGTCGAGCCAGTCCAGCGCGGCGACCAGGCTGATGATGCCACTGGTGTTGGGTGAGCCGTTCCAGCCGGTCGGCGCGTAGGTCGGACCGCGCTTGTTGCGCGCCCAGATCGCGCCGGTGCCCGGCAACGCCATCGCCTTGTGCCCGGAGAACACCACAAAGTCGACGTCGGTCGCCGTGGTGGACAGCGGCAGGTGTCCCACGCCCTGCGCGGCGTCGAGACAGATCGGGACGGTCGGTCCGGCAGCCGCGCGCAGCCGGTGCACGTTCATGTCGTTGCCGTAGACGTGGTGCACGTGGGTCGCGGCGATCAGGCGCGTCCGATCATTGATCATCGCCGCCAGCCGGTCGGTGTCGTAGTCGTGGGCGGCGTCGTAGGGCATCGCCCGCAGGTTGATGGACATGCCGTGGTGCCGCAGCATCTGCGCGATTTCCAGCCAGGGTTCGTTGTTGGCGGCGTGATCGGCGAACGGCACGATGATCTCGTCGCCGTCGCGCAGCTGCGGGGCGAGCCAGTCGCGGGCGATGGCGCGCAGGCCCTCGGTGGTGCCGCTGACGAAATGCACACCCGAACGCTGCGGCGCCGGATCGTCGAGGAAGCGGCGCAGCCGGTCGCGGGCCTGCTCGATGCGGGTGGTGGTCCGGTTCGCCCACGGATAGGTGCCCCGGGCGGCGTTGGCGTTGCCCGTCGTCAGATAGGTCAGGACGGCGTCGAGGACCGCCTGCGGCTTCTGCGAGGTGGCGGCGCTGTCCAGGTACGCCACGTCGGGGTTGGCGGTGATGAGCGGGAACTGGCCGCGCAACGTCTCCTGCCACGGGCGCAGCTCGTCGAGAACATCCATGTCAGTCGCGCACCAGCTCGGCGCCGGCGTCGCGCCAGGCGATGATCCCGCCGTCGAGCGAGCGTACGTCCGGATGCCCCATCCGGGTCAACAGAGCGGCGTAGCGGGCGGACTTCTCCCCCACCGGGCAGACCAGCAGCACCGGCTGGCGGCGGCCGAACGGCAGCCCACCGTGGAGCAACTCGGCGAAGAGCTCGTCGACGATGTTGATCGAGCCGTCGATGTGCAACGCCTGGTACGCGAACGGACTGCGCAGGTCGACCACCAGCCCTCGGCGCTCGGCTATCCACCGCTCGGCTTCCGCGACATCCACGGTCACCGCCTGCCGCACGTCCGCGTCGGTAACCGTGCGGACGGAGTTACGCCGCGGTGGCCGACCGAACAGCTCGGGGCGCCGCTCCCGCAGGTAGCTCATGTAGCTCTCGACGCGGTCACAGACGATGAAGACCGCCGTGCGGCGTTCGGTGAGCTGCGCGTCGATGGCGCGCAGATGGCGTACGGCGCCCTGGTAGGCGCCGCCACCGGTCGGCCCGGCCAGCGTGCCACACCGGCGCACGAGAGTCAGCAGACCATCGATGGCGTCGTCGGCGGTGATCGTCTCCACCGTGTCGTAGACGTCGGGGTCGAAGAGGCCGACCTCGTGCACCTCGTCGATGGTGCGGATCCCCGGGATGAAGTCGGACTTGTGCGCCACCAGCCCGACGACGCGCACGTCAGGGTTGTGCTGGCGCAACGCGGACGCCACGCCGGTAGAGGAGCCGGCCGTTCCGACGCAGGCGATGAAGTAGTCCGGGGCTCGGCCGTCGAGGTCCTTCACGATCTCCGGGCCGGTGCCGTTCAGGTGCGCGTCGACGTTGAGCTCGTTGAAGTACTGGTCGGTGTGCAGGTAGCCGCCACCCGACCCGGCGAGCCGGTGGTACATCCTGGTCAGCGGGTCGTCGGTGTCGGTGGGGTCGAGGCATTCGGCCTGCCCGGGCAGCTCGTCGATCTGCGCGCCGAGCAGCAGCAGCAGGTCCTTGATCTCGGCGACCTTCATGCGGTTGGTGACGCTCTTGAACGTCAGCCCGTGCATCCCGGCGATGACCGCGAGGGCCTTGGCCGTGTTGCCGCTGGACAACTCGACAACTGTGTCACCGCGCTCAACGGCCTGGGCGAGCAGGGGTCGGGCCATGTTCCACGCGGCGCGGTCCTTCAGCGAGCCGAACGGGTTGAGCAGCTCCATCTTGGCGTACAGGTCGATGTTGCGCAGACCGTGCACGGCGGAATCGATGCGTACCAGTGGGGTGTTGCCGATGGCATCGGTCATGCTCTCGAACCTCATGGTGCCTCCGCACGATGGTGAACGGGCCAGTACTGCTCGTCGAGGCACCATCGCCACGCGCCGTCGTCGCGGTACAGCGCGACCTTGCGGCCGATCGGCTGGCGCAGCGCGTGCGTGGCGCTGAAGTCCATCAGGTAGCCGGCGGTGTTGACGAAGGCCAGCAGGTCGCCGGGGCGGGGCCGCGACGGCAGGAAGACCTGGCGTCGGGTGATGAGATCCGCTTCGAGACAAAGGTTGCCGAACAGGTACACCCCCGCGGGCCCCGGAGCGGCCGGGGTCGTCCGGTGCACGACGACCGGGTCCATCAGGACTCCGTGTTCCTCGAGGCTGACATCGCGTGCGTTGCAGTCCAGGCGCACGATCGTGTCACCGTTGGCCTCGTCGCGTACCTCCAGAACGCTGGCCAGGACCAGACCGCACTGGTCGAGCAGCGCCCGACCCGGCTCGACGTGCAGGTCGTACATGTTGTCCAACAGCAGTGTGCCGAGTGGGCGGCGCTGCTCTGGGGACGTTGTTCGCAGCAGCCGATCGAGGTACGCGGGTCCGGAAACGGGCCGGTGGGCGGGGTACAGGTTCAGCGCACCCCGAACGTGGCCACCCTCGGCGCGCAACCCGTAGCCGTGCCCGTTCCAGGTCAGTGGCGCCCGTCTGCCGAGCACTGCCTCGGTCAACGCGGAGGTGTACTGCTCCCACTGCGTGCCGTCAGCGAGGTAGTTCACGCCGAACCCACCGCCGATGTCGACCGACCACGGGCGCAGACCGCGTCGACGGCACTCGTCGAGGGCGCCGAGGCAGCCCTCCAACGCGACAGCCTTTTCCGGCAACCCGATCGTGTCGAGGTGAAACGCCACTCCGACCAGATCGAGGGCAGCGGCGTGTTTTGCGATTGTGTCGAGGACCTCGCTCACTGCGGCGGCCGACACCCCGAAGCGGCTGCGGCGACTGCCGAGCTGCACGCCTGTCGAGGTGAAGCCCGACAGTCGTGCCATCACCCGTACGGGCGGCAACGACCAATCCGTGACCAGTGCGGCGAGCGTCGCCAACTCGCCGACCGAATCGGCGCTGACGGTGACTCCGGTGCGGGCGCACAGCCAGAGGAACTCCTCGTTCTTCGGCCCGGTCGCCATGATCCGCTGCGGCACGAAGCCGGCACCGAGCGCGTGCTGCAGCTCGGCGAGCGACGCCACGTCGATGCCCGCGTCGGTGGCGGCGAGTTCGCGCACCAGGGCACTGGATCGGTTGGCCTTGTGCGCGTAATAGATCTGACCGGATAGTCGGTGGCCGGAAAAGACCGATCGGAATGCGGCGACGTTGTCCGCCAATTGCTGTGGCAGAATCACGCCGAGTGGAGACCCCAACGCGTCGGCTAATTGTGTCATCAGGACGGTTTCGTCGAGCGCCGACCGCAGCGTCGGATCTATTTGCGGGGCCAGATGAAGAGGCAATGCGACTCCTCGGGTGAGTCGTGGCGCCACGGACGCCGCCACCCCACTCGCCGAAAACCCTTAGTGACGACGGCCTGCTTCAACGTAACCGATGTTCCGACGCCCGCCAAGAGGCGGCAGACCAGCGACTGGACACCCCGCCGCCATATATACGAGTGCGCATATGTGGCGATGCTCGTCAATGTATGCGTCGACAATCCAGCAGAACCGACGACCGCGACGCGAAGTCATTGTCTTCACCTGCCGCACCGGGGCACGCTGAACAATCGCGGTACGCGGTGCCGGCGGCGGTTCAGCCTTCGGCGCAGGCCGCGATGCCGACGATCCCCAGCCTGTGGCCCACGGGGCTGATCACGCTGTCCTGTCACCGGCGATGGCGGTCCGCCAACGCCCCACCGCGAAGGTCGGAGCTGGTGGCACTCCTCGGCGCGGCGCCTACGAGTAGTAGACGCCGCGCCGATCGGATCCGCCGGGGCTCACGCGTCCTACCGGGTCGGACAACGACGGTGAGTTGGCTGATCAGGTGCGGTGGGGCGGGTCAGGAGAGAACCTCGAAGGTAAAGGTCTTGGTGCCAGAGCTGACGGTGGCGCCGCTGGAGGCGAGCATGCCGGTGACTTCGAAGGTGACGGCGTAGGTGCCGGCGGCGTCGAAGCCCCAGTTGACGTGGGCGTGGGTGTTGTAGTTGACGTTGAGGCTGTCGGGCAGGCCGTTCCCGCTGTCGAACAGCACGGTGGGGGTGCCGCCGGAGACGGTGTAGACGCTGAAGCCCGCAGGACCGGAGACGCTTGTGAGTTTGAAGGTGACCCGGTTGTTCTGGAAGATGCCGCTGGGCACCTCGGCGGTGTTCCAGCCGACCCAGAGCAGTCCGGCGCTGGACTGCGGCAGGACCCACGCCTGACCGCCGGTGCCGAGGAAGGACCAGGCCGAGGCGCTGGGCACGGTGATTGTGGCGGTGTTCGGCACCCGGAAGAGCACGTCGGCGGGGTTGCGTTCGACGCTGGTGGTGCCGGTGCCGTCCAGGACGTTGACGGTGAGCGCGCCGGCGGCGTAGTCGACGTCGATCATGTCGACATGGCCGCTGGAGAGCACCACCGGTGCCGCGGCGACGGGCGTAGCGGTGCCGACGAGCAGTGCGCCGGTCAGAAGGAGACCGGCGAAGAACCTGTTGCGGGTACGCATGCTGTTCACGCCTTGACCGTGAAGCGGAGCGTGGCGGGGTCGGAGGTCACCTGCTGGCCGGTCGCGGCCAGGGTGCCGGCGGCGCGCACGGTCACGCAGTAGGTGCCAGCCTTGTCGAACGCCCAGTTGGCGTGCGTGTGGCCACCGGCGGTCAGCGTGATGGTGTCCGGGAGGCCGTCGCCGCTGTCGACCAGGACGGTTGGCTGGCCGACGGCGTTCTCGGTGTAGATCGCGAGCTGACCGGGGCCGGCAACCGACTGCACGGACAGCGTCACCGCGTCGCCTGCGAAGACGCCGGCTTCGATCTCCTCGGCGGCGAGGCCCGGCCAGATCAGGTTGGTGTTCTGGATCTGCGGCAGGACCCAGACGGTGGACACGCCTGGGGTGCCGAGGAAAGCGTAGGCGGGGTCGGCGGGGACGGTGACCCTGGCCTGACCCTTGACGACCAGCTTGACCTCGTCGGTGCCGTACTCGACGTCATTGTCCTCGTCATGGATGCCGACCTCCAGCGTGCCGGCCTCGTAGGCCACGTCGACGAGGTCGAGATGGCCGGTGTTGAACACCACGGCAGACGTGGTGGCGGCCTGGGCGGGCAGGGCCGTGGCGACCAGTGCCACGCCCAGGACACCCGACGCCAGCAGATGACGGATGGTGCTACGCACGAAGAGACTCCTCTCCCGCGAAGGTCCCGAGTGGACCGACGCTTAATGAAAACGATAGTCGTTTTACTTTGCCGCCGATAGGGCTGGACGCGCGTCGTCGCCGATCTCCTGCCCGCCGGGGCGTCGCCACCGTCGAGTCAGGAGGCCGTGTCGCGGGGCGAACAGCCAGGCGGCCAGGAAGACCGCGGTGGCGACCAGGACGATGGTGCCGCCGACCGGTGTGTCGTAGCTCCAGGACAGGTACAGCCCGACGGTCGCCGAGACGCCGCCGATCAGCGGGGCGAGCAGCATCATGACGCCGAGCCGGTCGGTGAGCAGACGGGCTGCCGCCGCGGGGGTGATCAGCAGGGCCAGGACGAGGATGTTGCCGATGGTCTGCAGGGAGATCACCACGGCCAGGGTGACCAGGACGTAGAGCACGATGTCGAGCCAGAACACCGACAGCCCCATGGCGCGGGACATCTCCCGGTCCAGGCAGATCGCGACGAATTCCTTGTGCAGGGCGAGCACCAGGCCGAGGATGACCAGGCCGGTGCCCCCGACGACGTACAGGTCCCGGTCCGGGATACCGGTGATCGAGCCGAAGAGAAACTGCTGCAGCGACCCGGCGTAACCGGGGGCCCGCGAAATGATCACGATGCCGAGGGCGAACGCGCCGACCAGGAAGACGCCGATGATTGAGTCCTCCTTCACCCGCCGGTTCTGCGAGAAGATCGCGATCAGCAGGGCGGTGGCGACACCGGCGACGGCGCCACCGAGCACCAGGCTGCCCTGCAGGACGAAGGCGACCGCGATGCCCGGGAAGACCGCGTGCGCCACGGCGTCGCCGATGAACGCCATGCCGCGCAGGACGACGTAGCAGCCGACGACTCCGCAGACGATGCTGGACATGACCGCGATCGCCAGCGCCTTGGGCAGGAACGCAAGGTCGGGGTTGAGCAGGTCGGTGAGGAAATCGGTGATCGACATCAGGTTGCCCTCACGAGCTTCAGTAGCGGGGAGGTTTCACTCACCCCGAAGGTCTTCGTCCACAGCTCGGCGTCCTGCAGGTCCGCCGGCTGTCCGTCGGCGATGATCCGGCCGTTGAGCAGGACCAGACGGGTGCAGGAGTCCACCGCTGCGACGAGATCGTGAGTGGTCATCAGTACCGCGCGATCCTCAGCCGCCAGGCTGGTGAACAGGTCGCCCAGCAGTTCCTGCGTGGGCATGTCGAGCCCGGTGAAGGGCTCGTCCAGCAGCAGGATGCGCGGCGCGAGGGCGAGAGCCCGCGCGACCAGGACGCGTTGACGTTGCCCGCCGGACAGCTCACCGACCGGCCGGCGCCGCAACCCGGTCAGCTGTACCCGGTCCAGTGCGTCGCCGACTGCCCGCCAGTCGGCGACGCCAGGCCGGCGGAGCAGGCCGATGTGGCCGGTCCTGCCGCTCATCACGGCCTGTTCGACCGAGATGGGGAAGTCCCAGGTGAACTCGTGGCGCTGGGGGACGTAGCCGATTTCGGAACGGCCGGGACGCGACGGCTTGCCCTCCACCATCACGGTGCCACCGCGGGTGCGGGTCAGGGCCAGGACGGCGCGCAGCAGAGTGGTCTTCCCGGCGCCGTTGGGGCCCAGCAGCCCGACCAGTTCGCCCCGGTCCAGGTGCAGCCGGATGTCCCGCAGGACCGGCCGGCCGCCGAGGTCCACGTCCAACCCTTCGATGTCGAGTGCTCTCACCGCTGGCCCTCCGACACCGCAGCCGCACGTTCCTGTTCCGCCCGGCGCTTCGCGCCGCGTCCGCGTAGCAGCAGGAGGACCAGCCCGACGGCGAGCAGGGCGGCCGTGCCTCCCAGCGCGATGAGCAGGGGTGTCGTCGACGTGCCGGCAGACCCGTTGTCTGCGGCCCGGTCCTCGCCAGCAGGTGCCTGCCCGGCTGCGGCGGGGATGTCCGCGATGGCGGCGAACGCCTCGTCGGCGCTGGTGGTGTCGCCCACGGCGAGGCGCAGTGTGCGGGTCGCCGAAACCGTCTCGCCGTTGATCAGCTCCGCCGACGCCCGGACCGCGACCAGGTAGACGCCGGGTGCGGTGAACACCCAGTTGGCGTGGGTGTGGGTGTTGACCTCGGCCCAGAACGGCTGCGCGGTGGGGTCGGCGGAGCGCCAGAGCGGCTGGGGTGCGGCGAAGTTGCCCGACTGCAGGTAGGTCGTAAGGTTTCCCGGTCCCCGTACGCCGAGCAGGGTCAGCGTGACGCCCCGGTCGATGGTCTGCATCACCCTGGGGTCCTGGGTGTTCCAGCCGAGCCAGACGACGTTCTGGTTCTGGGTCTGCGGCACCACGTACACCCGCTTGCCGGCGTCGACGCCGAGGAAGGCGTACGCCGGGTCGTCGGGAACGGTCTGCAGCGCGGCGTCGGAGATCCGGAGCAAAGCCTCGTCGGGGTTACGCCACACCGGTCGCGCCTGCGTGCCGTCGTGGATCAGCAGCGTCCACTGGTTGTCGACGTAGCGGGGGCCGATGTCGACGTGCCCGGTGGCCAGTTCCACCCGGCCGGTGGCCAGGGGCTGGTCGGCGGCGATCGACTGGCCGAGGCCCGGTGTCGGCTCCTCGGCCCGGGCCGGGGTCTGCGTCGTGGCCAGCACGATGACCGTGGCCACCACGCATCGCAGGATGGCGCTTGTCGTACCGGGGCGGCGTCGCGCCCGTCCTGCCGTCACTGTCTCCTCCATCACTTGTCCGTGGTCAGGCAGTCGTGCAGCGATTCGGCGTTGAACCGCATCATGTCCGCATACGTGGTGACGTCCCGGTCGAAGGTGTCGCCGTAGATCGGGCAGACCCGCAGCCCTTCCTCGCGGGCCACCTCGGTGAGAGTGGTGGATCGGGCCGCCAGGTTGGGCTCCAGGAAGACGGCGGAGATCTTCAGGTTGCGGATCGTCTCGGTGAGACGGCGGCGGTCGGCGAGGCTCGGCTCGGTGGCGGGATTCGGGGTGACGAAGCCGGAAATCTGCATCCCGTACGCCTGGCCCAGGTAGCCGAACGCGTCGTGGGTGCTGACCAGGTGGCGTCGTGACGGCGGGATGCGGGCGATGGTGTCCCGGACCTGGGTGTCGAGCGTCTCCAGTTCCCGGATATAGGCCGAGGCGTTCGCGCGGTAATCCGCCGTGCCCTGCGGGTCGACGCCGATCAGGGTGTCCCGGATCAGCTCCACATAGGAGATGGCGTTGCGGACGTTTTGCCACAGGTGCGGGTCGATCTCGCCGTGCACGTGCTTGCCGAGCACCGCCTGCGGGAGCTGGTAGACCTGGGTGCCGGGCCGGCCGAGGAACCGGAACCTGCGGTCACCGGGCACCTCCAGCAGCGCCTTGTTCGGCACCTCGATCACGGTGCTGGCCGGGTCGTACACCCGCTGGTTGGCCTCGCCGCTGCCCTCCGGGTCGGCGAACAGGTAGAGCCGGCGCTCGTCGAGGTCGACCGTGACGTCGGCGTGGCCGGCGTTCAGCACCTCCGCGCCCGCCATCCCTGGCACCGAGTGCGGGTCCACTCCGACGGCGAAGGTGAACACCTGCTCCCCCAGGGACACGGGCGCGGTCTCGGGGGTCACCGCCAGGTGCGCCCGCATGGTCAGCCGGTAGACGCCGGGCTTGGTGAACGCCCAGCTCATGTGGGTGTGGGCGTCGGGCGGCAGCGTGGCGGTGTCGTCCCGGTAGCCGTTGGCGGCGTCGAACCCGTCGCCGGAGTCGACGTAGAACGACGGGTTGCCGAACGACTCGGTCAGGTACGCCCGTACCCGACCCGGTCCGTCCGCGGCGGTCGCACTGAGCAGCACGTCGGAGGCGCGGTTCGCGCCCTGCGCCGCACCGGTGCCGCGCACTCGCATGCCCAGCCAGATGGTGTCCAGTGACACGTCCTCGACCAGGGGGATAATCTCCGCGGCGTACTTCACCGCGCCCTCGGCCAGCGAGATGTTCGGTACACCGTCGCGCAGGTTTGCGTCCAGTGCCTTGATGACGGCCTGCTCCTCCAGGAGCAGGTAGTTGCTGAACGCGACGTCGGCGTAGACGACATCCCGGACGTCCCGCAGCGACGGCTCATAGCTGTGCGGGTCGGCGGTGTCCGGCACCAAGGAACTGACGGCCACTCGCTCACCACCGACGTTACTCACCAGGTCCCGCAGGATGCCGGTGGTCGTGATGACCTGGACCCGGTCGTCGTCGGCGGTCAATGCCACCTCCGACCGGCAGCCGGCGATCAGCCCCACGATCAGCAGCGGCAGGATCGCCTTCCGCAGCCGTGGCGCGACCAGATGGCTCATGCGTCTGCCGTCGCGAGGCCGGCGCGGCGGCGACGGGTCAACAGCACCAGCAGCACCCCGACGGCGACGAGAACCACGCCGGCCGCGCCCGCCGTCAGCACCCTATCGGCGCCGGTGCGCGGGAGACGGCCGGCACCGCCCTGGTCTCCCCCGTCGTTGTCCCCGCCACTCCCGGTGCCATCGCCGGAGCCGAAGCCGCTGTTCGGGTCGGTGCTGTCGCCGACGGCGAGGGTAAGCGTCTTCGTGTCGGTGACCGCCTTGCCGGCGCTGGTGGTGCCGTTCATCTGCACGGCGAGGCGGTACAGGCCGGGCGTGCTGAACGCCCAGTTGCCGTGCGCGTGGGTGTTCAGCGGGACGCCCAGTTGCTGCGGGAACGCCTTGGCGGAGTCGAACAAAACGTCGGCCTTGCCGAACGAGCCGGTCAGGAAGAGGGCGAACCGGCCGGGCCCGTTGACGCCCTTCAGCGTCCACGTGACGTTGCCCTTGACACCCGACACGACGGACTCGTGCTGGGTGTTCCAGCCGGGCCAGACGATGCCCGCCTGCTGGGACTGGGGTAGCAGCCACACGGTGTCGCCCTGCTTGCCGAGGAAGTCGGCGCCGGCCGGCACCGTGATCTTGGCGTTGTCCTTGACCTGCAGGACCACGTCGGCGGTTTCCCGCCAGACGGGAGGGCTCGTCCGGTCGTCCTTGATCCGGATCGTCCACCTGTCGCCGGGCAGTTGGGGGCCCATGTCGACGTGCCCGTCGGCAATCACCTGGCGGGCGCCCGTGGCGGTGGTGGCCGCCGCCTTCGGGACCGCCGGTGCGGCAGCGGCGGGCTTCGGCGTGGCGGCGGGCTTCGGCGCAGCCGGGGGTGGGGCGAGTGCGCGCGTTGTCGACTGCCCGTCGGGGCGCGTCGCCGGCTTCGCTGGAGCCGGTAGTGGCGCCTGCTCGACCGGGCTGATCGCGGGGACCCGCACCCGGTACGTCGCCTCGGCGCCGACCTTCTCGCCGGAGCGCAGGGTGGCCGAGCCGGTCAGGGTCAACCGGTAGTCACCGGCCGCGTCGAAGGCCCAGACCACGCCGCCGGTCCGGGTCGCCACCGGCAGCCGCACCGTCCGCTTCAGGCCCGGGCCGCTGCCGAAGAGCGGGGTCGCCGTGCCGAGACCGGACAGGGTGTACGCGGTGAACGTTCCCGGCCCCTCGACCGAGCGCACGGTGAGGGCCACCGCGTCGTCGGTGACGACGCCGGGTCGTACGTCGGTGGTGTCCAGCGCGGGGAACCCGCTGTCGCCCGCGGACAGCGACCACACGACGTGCCCCGGCGGACCGAGGAAGGCGAAGCTCTTCCCTGCCGGCACCCGGCCGGCCAGCCCGCCATCCGGGCCGAGCACCACCTCGGCCGGGTCGTGTCCGGCCACGCCGAGGGACACCTGCGCGGCGTCGCGCAGCCGCAGCGACATCGAGTCGCCGTTCAGCGCGACGGACACCAGGTCCGCACCGACCGCGCTGACCGCAGCCGGTTGCGCGACCGCCGGCACACCCCCAACGGCCAACGCCAGTACGGCAAACGCGAGACCGGCGGCGCCGGCGCGCATGGTTCTCATCCTCATTGCCTGCTCCCCAGACGATTTCGTAGTAGTTCATCGACGTCGTGCCGCGCCGTGACGGCGTGACTCGCGGCGTTGACGCCGCCCGATGCGATGGAGAGGGCCGGCGCGGCACCCCCGGTTCGGCACAGCCGTGTCATCGCTCGTCCCGCACCGCGCGGTCAATGCCCGGCTGTCGGTTGTGGTGGCCCGGTTCGCGACGATCGGCGTCCGGTACCGGGCGATCCGGCGGCACGCTGCCACCACCGCCCCGGGAGCCCGCGCCGATCGCGGCGGGGGCCGCGGCCTGCCCGCCGTCCTGGGTCCGTTCGGTCTCCCTGCTGGCCTCGGCACGGCCCTCCTCCCGGGCGGGGGCCAC
>NZ_JAKKFF010000582.1 GCF_022229015.1 Micromonospora foliorum | reverse complement strand
CGCGACGCCACCGCCCGAGCGCGACGCGACGCCGCCGCCCGCAGCGCGACGCCACCGCCCGAGCGCGACGCCGCCGCCGCTCAAGATCGTGCTCGATCCAGGAAGTAGGCCCCTCGTCGCGCGGGCGAGGCCACTACATCAATGATCGAGCGCGATCATGAGAGCGGCGCGTCGGTGCTGACCGGACTCGGGGCTTGGGTGAGCAGGTTGGCCAGGGTGGTGCTGTCGACCACCGTGGCGATCGCCCCGTGCACCGCCAGCCAGACGTCAGTGAGCCCGGCGGCCACTCCGTGATAGCCGGCCCGCTCGGCCGGCAGACCGCGCACTGTCGTGAGCGAGCCGCCGACCGCGCGCAGCACGTCGCCGACGGTGATCTCGTCGGCTGGGCGGGTCAGCGCGTACCCGCCGTCGGCGCCGCGATGGCTGTGCAGCAGGCCGGCCCGGCGCAGGTCGAGCAGGATGCCCTGCAGGAAGCTGAGCGGGATGTCCTGCACCTCGGCCAGGCTGGCCGCCTTCACCAACTCGCCGGCCCTGTCGCCGTCGCCGCCACCACCGGCGGCGGCGACGGCGAGCATCGCCCGGAGCGCGTAGTCGCTGCGCGCGGAGACGAACACGTCACTGACCAGCCTGGTCCAGTACGCCCCAGCGACGCCGGATCGCCTTGTCCGCCGCACCGAACGCGGCGTCCACGACCAGGCCGACGACCAGGATGACGATCATCGTGGAGAGCAGCCAGGGCGAGTCGGACAACTCGCGCGAGTAGGTGAGCTGGGCGCCGAGTGAGGTCTGCGAGATGCCGACCACGAGCAGCTCACCGGCCATCAGACTGCGCCAGGAGAACGCCCAGCCCTGCTTGAGGCCGGCGACGATCGCTGGCAGGGCGGCCGGCGCGATGACGTACCGGTAGAGGTTGAGACCTCGGGCGCCCAGGTTGCGGCCGGCGCGCAGCAGCAACGGCGGCACGTAGTCCACCCCGGAGATCACGCCGTTGGCGATGGACGGTGCCGCGCCGAGCACCACCACGAAGAAGATGGCCTTCTCGCTCAGCTCGAAGAGCAGGATGGCCAGCGGAAACCAGGCGATCGACGGCATGGTCTGCAACGCGGTGATCATCGAGCCGATGGCGGCGCGTAGCACCGTGGATCGGGCCACCGCAAGGCCGAGCAGCAGGCCGACGGCGACCGAGAAGACGTAACCGACGGCGGCCCGGCGCAACGTGGTGGCTATGCCTTCCCAGAGCTGCGGGCCCTGGGCCTGGGTCATCAGCTCGCGGCCGACCTCCAGCGGCCCGGGCAACGAGTACGGCGGCTTCCAACCCGTCCAGACCACGAACTGCCAGGCGGCGATGGCGATGGCCAGGGCGGCGAGCTTGGGCCAGGTGGCCGCCCAGATTCGGGCGCCCCGGGAGACCTCCTTGTCCCGGCCGGCGATCTCCAGCGCGTCGAGCCCGGAGATCTCCGCGTCGGTACGCGCCGAGCTGGTGAGGGTGTCACTGGCCATGGCGGCCCACCTCCGTACGGAGCCGCTCGGTGACCTCGGCGGCGATGGCGGCGACCTCGGGGGAGTCGATGCGACGAGGGCGCGGGATGTCCACCTCGGTGGAGTAGATGATCCGGCCGGGTCGGCTGGAGAGCAGGATGATCCGGTCGGCCAGCCGGGCCGCCTCGCGGACGTTGTGTGTCACGAAGAGGACCGAGAGTTTGCGCTCGGACCAGATTCGCTCCAGCTCGTCGTGCAGGATGTCCCGGGTCATCGCGTCCAGCGCGCCGAACGGCTCGTCCATCAGCAGCACCGGAGTGTCCAGGGCCAGCGTGCGGGCCAGCGCGACGCGCTGCCGCATTCCGCCGGAGAGCTCGTGCGGGCGCTTGCGGCCGAAGTCGGCCAGGTGCACGGTGCGCAGCAGCTCGGCCACCCGCTCGCGGCGCTGGGCTCGGGGGAGCCGGCGCAGTTTGAGGGGCACCTCCACGTTGGCGTCGACGGTCAGCCAGGGGAAGAGCGCCGGCTCCTGGAACATCAGGCCCGGGTTGGCGTCGCCGGCCAGGGTGATCTGCCCACCGCTGACCCGGTCCAGCCCGGCCACGAGGTTGAGCAGGGTGCTCTTGCCGCAGCCGGACGCGCCGACCAGACAGACGAACTCGCCGGGCGCGACGTTCAGCGACACACCGTCCAGGGCCAGGACAGCGTTCGCCCCGCGCCCGTACACCTTGGTCACGCCGGAGAGCGCGACCGCGGTGGTCGCGCTCTGCGGCGTCGTCGTGGTCGACGTCATGGCTGGACGACCTCGGGCTTGCCCTGCGCCTTGAGCGCGTTGTTGAGGTACTTCAGGTCGTACAGGCCCTTGAGGTCCACCGGCTCGGTCAGGTCCACGTCGACGGCGTGGTCGAGCCCGGCCTTGAGCGAGGACGAGATCGGGTCGTTGGTGAACTCCAACGTCGGCCACGCCTGCTTGATCAGCTTCAGGTCCAGCGGCTTGCCGGTGATCTTGCCGATCGCGTCGGAGATGGCCTGCTGCGCCTCCTCCGGCTTGGTGTTGACGAACTCGTTGGCGGCCACCTGGCCGTCGACAAGCTTCTGCACCACGTCCGGGTGCGCCTTGAGGAACTTGGTGCTCACCAGCAGGTTGGTGATGACGAACTTCTTGTCCGGCCACAGGTCGCGCTCGTCGACAAGCACCTTGCCGCCGGCGTTGACCAGGCGGGAGACGAACGGCTCGGGCACCCAGGCGCCGTCGATCGCGCCGCTGTTGAACGTCTCGACCGTCTGGGCGTTCTCCTGGGGCACGATCTTGACGTCGCCGCCGCCCTCCTTGGTGGTGGTGAGGCCATGCTGCTTGAGCCAGTAACGGATCGCCACGTCCTGGGTGTTGCCCAGCTGCGGGGTGGCGATCTTCTTGCCCTTCAGGTCCTGCACACCGGTGATGCCGGGCTTGACCACCAGCGCCACGCCGCCGGAGGCCGCGCCGGAGATGACCCGGACGGCCTCGCCCTTGGATTTGGAGAAGGCGTTCACGGTCGGGTTTGGACCGATGTACGTGGCGTCCAGCGCGCCGGAGAAGACCGCCTCGATGGCGGCCGGGCCGGCGTTGAAGGTCTTCGGGTCCAGCTTGACGTTGGTGCCGAGCTTCTCGGCGAAGATGCCCTTCTCCACGCCGACGACGGCCGGCGCGTGGGTGATGTTGGGGAAGTAGCCGAGGCGCAGCGTCACCGGGCCGGAGCTGCCGCCCTCGCTGTCGTCGCCGCACGCGGCGGTGCTGCCCAGGGTCGCCGCGCCGACCACGGCGAGGGTGGCCAGGGTGACCAACCGGCGCAGGGGGAGCCGTCTCATCGTCCGTCCAATCCGCAGTATTCCTACTTAGTTGGTAGGAAGAGTGGGCCAGGCTGCGGTCAGCGTCAAGGCCCATCCACATGGCGGGATGGGGCGTCTCAGTTATGTCGGTATTTCCTACCAGCTTGCTAGGGTAATCGGCATTCGGTCACCGGCAGAGAGGCGACTTCGCGATGACCTTCCACTGGTTCCTGCCCACCTCCGGCGACAGCGACCAGGTCGGTGCCGCCACCGTCACCGCGGGGGCCGCGAGGCACGACCGCGCCGCGACGGTGGCCTACCTGGCCGAGGTTGGCCGGGCCGCCGAGGCGAACGGGTTCACCGCCGTCCTCACACCGGTGGGCGCCGGCTGCCCCGACCCGTGGATCGTCTGCGCGGCGGTCGCCCAGCACACCGAGCGGCTCGGCATGCTGGTCGCGGTCCGGGCCGGTTTCGCGCTGCCCACCCTGATCGCCCAGCAGGCCGAGGCGTTCCAGGCCATCTCGGGTGGCCGGCTGTCGCTCAACATCGTGACCGGGGGCGACCCCGCCGAGCAGCGGGCGTACGGCGACTTCCTCGGGCACGACGACCGCTACGCGCGCACCGGCGAGTTCGTCGAGGTGCTTCGCCGCGCCTGGGCCGGCGGGCCGTTCGACTACGCCGGGAAGCACTACCGGGTCGACGGCGGGGGCCTGGCCACCCCGCTCGCCGCGCCGCCGCCGGTCTACTTCGGCGGCGCGTCGCCGGCCGCCGAGACGGTGGCCGCCCGGCAGGCCGACGTGTACCTGATGTGGGGTGAACCACCGGCGTCGATCGCGGCCCGGGTCGCCCGGGTCCGGGCGCTCGCCGCCGAGCAGGGCCGCACCCTGCGCACGGGCCTCCGGCTGCACGTCATCGCCCGGTCGACAGGCGCCGAGGCGTGGGCGGAGGCCGACCGGCTGCTGGCCGGGATGAGCCCGGAGCGGATCGCCGCCGCCCAGGCCCGGTTCCGCCGGATGGACTCGGTGGGTCAGGCCCGGATGGCCGCGCTGAACGCCGGCCGCACCGACGGGCTCACCGTCGCACCGAACCTCTGGGCCGGCGTCGGCCTGGTCCGCGAGGGCGCCGGCACCGCGCTGGTCGGCAGCTACGCCGAGGTCGCGGCACGAATCGACGAGTACGCCGCGCTCGGCGTCGACGAGTTCATCCTCTCCGGCTGGCCGCACCGCGAGGAGGCCGAGCGGGTCGGCGCCGAGGTGCTGCCCCTGGTGACCGCCCCGGTCGCGGCGGCTCCGGGAAGGTCGCGGGTGGCGGAGGTGTCGACGCGCTAGGGTCGACTCCGTGGCGGCGCGGAGATCCAGAATTCCAGCGACGAAGTATCCGGTCGAGCGGTTCACCCTCGACAACGGCCTGCGGGTGGTGCTCACCCCCGATCGCAGTGCCCCGGTGATCGGGGTGGCGGTGGTCTACGACGTCGGCATCCGTTCGGAGCCGGAGGGGCGTACCGGCTTCGCCCACCTCTTCGAGCACCTGATGTTCCAGGGCTCGGAGAACCTGGAGAAGCTGGCCCACTTCCGGCATGTGCAGGGCGCGGGTGGCACCTTCAACGGCTCCACCCACCTGGACTACACCGACTACTTCGAGACGCTGCCGAGCAACGCGCTGGAACGCGCGCTGTTCCTGGAGGCGGACCGGATGCGTGGTCCCCGGCTGACCGAGGAGAACCTGCGCAACCAGGTCGACGTGGTCAAGGAGGAGATCCGGGTCAACGTCCTCAACCGGCCGTACGGCGGCTTCCCCTGGCTGACCCTGCCACCGGTCATGTTCGACACCTTCCCGAACGCCCACGACGGCTACGGCTCCTTCGACGACCTGGAGTCGGCGACCGTCGCCGACGCCGCCGACTTCTTCCGCCGCTACTACGCCAGCGGCAACGCCGTGCTGGCCGTCAGCGGCGACATCGACGTGGCCGAGGCGACCGAGCTGGTCACCCGGCACTTCGGCGACGTGCCGGCCCGGCCGGCACCGCAACGACCCGACTTCACCGAGCCCGACCTGAGCGCCGAGCGGCGCACCTCGTACACCGATGCCCTGGCGCCGCTGCCGGCGGTGGCCGGCGCCTGGCGCGTGCCCGACCCGGTCACCGACTTCGCCGGTTACCTGCCGTACGTGGTGCTGGCCGAGGTGCTCACCGACGGCGACGCGTCGCGGCTTGTCGAGCGGCTGGTGCAGCGGGACCGCACCGTGACCAGCCTCGGCGGATACCTCGGTTTCATGGGCGACCCGTTCGACGTCCGCGACCCCACCGCGCTGCTGCTGCAGGCGCACCTGCCGCCCGGTGGCGACGTGGACAAGGTGCTGCGCACCATCGACGAGGAACTGGACCGGCTGGCCACTGACGGGCTGACCGACGGTGAGCTGGCCCGCACCCAGGCCCGGATGGCGACCCACCTGCTGCGGGACACCGACGCGGTGCTCGGTCGGGCGCTGCGGATGGCCGTGCTGGAGCAGCAACGCGGCGAACCGGGCCTGCTCAACGAGTTGCCCCGGCTGGTCGGCGAGGTCACCGAGGAGCAGGTCCGGGCCGCCGCGGCCACCCTGCGCCCGGAGCGTCGGGCCGCCATCGAGGTCATTGCCGGAGGTGCCCGTTGAGCGCGACCACCGCCACCGCTCCGGCCGGGCCGCGTACGCTGCCGCCGCTCGGGCCGACCCGCAAGCTCAAGGTGCCCAAGCAGGCCGAGCGCACGCTGCGCAACGGTCTCACCGTGATCGCCGTACGCCGGCCCGCCGTACCCCTTGTCGAACTGCGGCTCTGGGTGCCGTTCGGCCGGGTCCACCTGGCCCGCGGCGCGATGCTCTCGCAGACCATGCTCTCCGGCACCGAGTCGATGACCAGCGTGCAGATCGCCGCCGAGTTGCAGAAGGTGGGCGGCGGGCTCTCCGCGGGCGTCGACCCGGACCGGCTGATGCTCTCCGGCGCCGGCCTGGTCACCGGTCTGGACCGGATGCTGGAGCTGCTGGCCGAGGTGCTGACCGGCGCCAGTTACCCCGGCGACGAGGTGGCCACCGAACGGGACCGGCTGGTCGACCGGATCCAGGTGGCGCAGAGCCAACCGGCGCACCTGGCCCGGGAGGCGCTGCTCAAGCGGATCTACGGCCGGCACCCGTACGCGACGCAGACGCCGGAGCCCGGCCAGATCCGTGCGGTCCGACCGGCGGGGCTGCGCACCCTGCACGCGGAGCGGGTCCATCCGACCGGCGCGCAGTTGGTGCTGGTCGGTGACGTGCAGCCGGAGAAGGCACTGGACGCGGCCGAGCGGGCGCTCGGCGGATGGTCGGGTGCCGGGCGTACGGCCGAACTGCCGGCGACCCCGCCGCTGGAGCCGGGGCCGCTGCTGCTTGTCGACCGGCCGGGCTCGGTGCAGTCCTCGTTGCGGATCGCGCTGCCGGCGGTTTCCCGCACCGACCCGGACCACGCCCCGCTGCAACTGGCCAATCTGATCTTCGGCGGCTACTTCTCCTCCCGCTGGGTGGAGAACATCCGCGAGGACAAGGGCTACACGTACGGCCCGCACTCGGTGATCGAGCACTCGGTCGCCGGGTCGGTGCTGGTGGCCGCCGCCGACGTGGCGACCGAGGTCACCGGTCCGGCGCTGCTGGAGACGACGTACGAGCTGGGTCGGTTGGCGTCGCTGCCGCCGAAGCCCGAGGAGTTGGAGCAGGCCCGGCAGTACGCCCTGGGCACCCTCCAGCTCGGCATGTCCACCCAGGCCGGGTTGGCGGCCTTGACCAGCGCGTACGCGGGCAACGGTCTGCGCCTGGACTTCCTCGCCGAGTACGCGGCACGGTTGGCGAAGGCGAGCATCGACGACGTCGCGCAGGCGGCGGCCCGGTATCTGGCGCCGGCTCGGGCGGCGATCGTGGTGCTCGGCGACGCGGAGCGGATCACCCCGGGGCTGGCCGCGCTGACCACGGTTCACACCGAGCCACGAGCGTGAGCGAGCGAGCCATGGGGTTCAGCAGCGGGCCGTCTCACGGCGGCGCGGAGCGTAGCGGAGCGCTGGTGTGAGCGGGGAGGCGGCGCCGCCGTTGGCGCGGTCCACGCTGGACCGTGCGGCGCACCGGCGGGGTGACTCGCAGTGGTTGACCGAGGCGTGGTTGCGCGCCCGGGTGCTGATGCTCGATTCGACCGACGAGGGTCGGACGCTGGCCCGCACCGAGACGTCGCCTCCGACGTTGGTGCTGTTCGGGGCGGGCGACGTGCCCGCCGGGTCGGAGTCGACGGCGATGTTCCTGGGTGTCGAGCCGGACGGGGTGCCGGTTTTCGCGGTCGACGCGCCGCTGCCGGTGATCCCGGGGACCCGGGCGGTCCACCTCCGGGAGGTGGGTCACCTGCTCGTCGACCGGGAGGCCGGCATCTTCACCACGGCGCTGGCGCTGGTCAACTGGCACACCCGACACGGTTACTCGGCGAGCACCGGGGCGCCGACCGCGATGGACGAGGCCGGGTGGTCCCGGGTGGACCGCAACGGCGGGCGGATCTGGCCGCGTACCGACCCGGCGATGATCGTGCTCGTCCACGATGGCGTGGACGGCCCGGACGGCCGCTGCCTGCTCGGCAACAACGTCAGCTGGCAGGGCACCCCGGGTGGTCGGCGCTACTCCTGCCTGGCCGGCTACGTGGAGCCGGGCGAGTCGGCGGAGGCGGCCGTGCTGCGCGAGGTCCGCGAGGAGGTGGGCGTCGGGGTCGAGCGCATCGGGTACGTGGGCAGCCAGGCCTGGCCGTTCCCCGGCTCGCTGATGTTGGGCTTCCTGGCCACCGCGAACCCGACCGAGCCGGTGCGGGTCGACCCGTCCGAGATCGCGTACGCCCGGTGGTTCTCCCGTCGGGAGATCGGGGCGGCGTTGGCCGGGCAGACGGTGGACGTGGGCGACGGGGCCCAACTGATCCTGCCGCCACCGTCGTCGATCGCACTGTTCCTCATACATCGCTGGCTGGACGGCTGGGTGAACGCCGACCGCTGAGCACGGTCCCGGCCCGTGGCCGCCGTTGCCGCGGCGGTCACGGGCCGGGAACACGGGCCGTCGTGGTCGGTGGGTGCGAGAAACGCGGCGGGGGAGCCGGTCCGACCACGACGGACGACCTGTGGATTTAGATGCCGGTGCGGCCGGGTCTGTGTCGGAAGGCGGGCCGCTGCTCGATCAGCGGCAGGACCTTGACCCGTTGCTTGCCGGCGCGGACCGCGCCGACGGTGGCCAGGGCGCGGGCCAACAGCAGTGCGGCGTCCCGGTCCTCCGCGTGCACGATCTGCCGGCGCGGCTCGGGCGCGGTCGTCTCGTCGCGAAGTCGGTGGCCGTCCGCCCAGGCGGCGGCGATGTCCCCGTCAGCGACGGCGCGGATGTCGGTGCGAACGATCAGGAACCGCATGAGGGTCTCCGGATGAACCGCGACGGATGAGCCAGTGTGGAAGTTCCACGTACTCGAGGGTCATGTTACGCCGCGTGTTCGTCCCAGCAACTGAAACGCGCCTATCGGTTTCGAGCCTCGTCCGATCGGCGGATGGCTGCTCAGCGGGGTCGGCGGATGTAGAACGAGGGAATCGGCGGGGCGCAGGGCGACGGTGCTGGCGGGTGCGACGCGACGGGGCCGCCGGCAGTGCGCCGACGGCCCCGTACCAGGTCACCGAATTAGTTCAGATCGAACTGGCCCTTCTTCGCTCCGGTGATGAAGCCGAGCCACCCCGCGCGGTTGAACAGCAGCACCGGGCCGCCCCGGTCCTTGCTGTCGCGCAAAGCGACGGCCGACGGGCCGGTGGCGAGCGGGGCGACCTCCACGCAGTTGGAGGTCTGGCTGCGTGTGCTGGTACGCCACGGGGCGTCCGCCAACGACTGGGCGGAGACGGACGGCGTGTTGCGGATGTCGTTCATGGTTCTGCTCCTGATGTGCAGCGATCCAATGGGACGAGTGGTGCCGCACGTCCCGACGGAGGGTCCCCCGTGGATCACCGGTCCGTCAGCCGCCCCGAGTCCCGGCGGCGTTGGGTCGGCGCCGTTGCCGGCCCGAACGCCACAGTGGATGGGGTCGTCGCCTCGGTCAGCCGTCCCGTCGCCTCGATCAGCCAGGAGAGGGTGTCCGAAGCGTTAAGTGCCGCCGTGCATAGCCACTCGAACACCACTTTATAGCGATTTAGCGTGATTGACTCGGTCGACATGACGTCGGTGAAGCCACCTTCGATGGCCAATGTCTCCGGATCGAGGGGATCGGCGAACCGATAGACCGAGAAGGCGGTCGGCGGGAGGTACCAATTGCCGATCTGGGTGTCCCTGAGCAGCACGTGCAGGGTCACGTTGGGCAGCAGCGCCAGCTCGCAGAGTTGGAGCAGTTGTTCGTGCAGCACCTCCGGCGGCCCGGCCCGGCGGCCGAGAGCCGCCTCCTCCAGCACAGCCGTGTAGCGGGGAGCGTGCGGCTCCCGGGTGAGCAGCGACTGGCGGGCCAGCCGCGCCTGCACCTCGGTCTCCGGCTCGTCGCCGGGCTCCGGCTCGCCCGCGCCCGCGCTCACCTGCCGGGCCGACACGATCCGGAGCTGGGCGTACCCGGGGGTCTGCAACAGGCCCGGCACCAGCACCGGGTTGTACTCGGAGATCTCCGCGCAGCCCGCTTCCAACTCGGCCCAGCTGCGCTGTTGCTGCGTCATCACCGGGAAGTTCTTCAACCAGCCGCGCATGTCGCCGGCCTCGTTGGTGATGCCCAGCAGTTCGTCGTGCAGCGCCTGGTCGGCGCCGTAGAGGTCGAGCAGAGCGCCGACGTCCTGCGGGTCCGGTCGGCTGCGGCCGTTCTCCAAGCGGGACAGTTTGGACGCGGAGGCCCAACCGATACGCTCGATGACCTGATCGCCGGTGAGGCCCGCGGCCTCACGCAGGCGGCGCAGCTCGATGCCCAACCGGCGACGACGCAGGATCGGGCTGGGTGCGGCAGGAGGCACAGTGTCCTCTTTCCCGTCGACCGCCGCAGACGCGACGGTAACTGTATGAAATTCGCCCCCCACGGTCAGTATGGACGGCGCGACCGGTGTCGGAGGTTCCGGCGAGGGCGTGTCTTGCGAAAATCGGACCACGGGAATGCCGGCTGACGACGGACCCGCGGTCGCGGCCCGTCGACCTCGCCCATCTGGGCACGCCATACCGCCGGAGGGACCCATGCGCACGATCCTGCGCCGACCCGACTTCCGCCTGCTCTTCGGCGGCCTGCTGGCCAGCATGACGGCCGAGTCGATCCTGCTGCTCGCACTCGCCATCTGGGTCAAGGATCTGACTGGCTCGAACGGGTTGGCCGGCGCCACCATCTTCGCGGTCATCGCCCCGATGACGCTGGCACCGCTGGTCGGCTGGGTGGTCGACCGCTACCCGCGCCGGCCGTTCTTCCTGGCCGCGAACGTGGTGACGGCGGCCCTGCTCGCCCCGTTGTTCACCGTCCGCGACGCGGGCGACGTCTGGATCGTCTATCTGGTGGCCGCCCTGTACGGACTCTCGTCCATCACGCTCGGCGCGGCGCTCAGCGGGCTCATCCGCGAGATGGTGCCGGTCGAGCTGCTGGCCGAGGCGAACGGCGTGCTCCAGACCGTACGTCAGGGGATACGGCTGGTCGGCCCGCTGGTGGGCGCGGCGCTCTACGCGGCGCTCGGCGGGTGGGCGCTGGCCGGAATCGGCATGGTCGGATTTCTGACCGCGGCGGCGGTGGTGACCGCGCTGCCCACCCCGCAACAGGTGCCGCCGGCCGTACGGCTGCGGTGGCCGGCCGAGCTGGGCGCCGGCCTGCGGCACCTGGCCGGCGAGCCGGCCCTGCGGCGGGCCCTGCTCGGCTACGGGCTCGGGTCACTGGTGATGGGCTTCAGCGAGTCGCTCATCTTCGCCTACGTCGACCAGGGGCTGAACCGGGATGCCGCGTTCGTGGGCGTGCTCGTCACCGTGCAGGGCGTGGGTGGGTTGCTCGGCGGACTCTGCTCACCGACGCTGGTCCGTCGGCTCGGGGAGGTCGGCACGCTGGCCGCCGGGGTCGCCTTCTTCTCGCCGGCCGCGCTCGCGCTCGCGTACCCCGATCTGCGGCTCGGGTTCGCGGCGGTGCTGCTGGCCGGGGTCTCGCTCCCGCTGACCATGGTCGGGTTGCACACGCTGATCCAGCGCCGCACCCCGCCTGCGCTGGTCGGCCGGGTCGCCGCCGCCACCCAGGCGGTGGTCAGCGGGCCGCAGGCGTTCTCCATCGGGGCGGGTGCCCTGCTGGTCGGGTTCCTGGACTACCGGCTGCTGTTCGTGCTGGTCGGCGTGGCCACCCTGGCCGCCGGCAGCTACCTGTGGCGGGGCCGGCACCTGAGCGCGCCGACCTCGGCCCGCCCGCCGACGCCACCCACCCGCCCGACGCTCCCGGCGCCCCGCCGACCGGCCGAGGACGCCGACCGACCCGGCCCTCCGGCACCCGCCGACCGTCGCCACCTGACCCGTTCCCGAACACGGCGAGCGGCCGCCCCGGGTGGGGCGGCCGCTCGTCGAGAATGAACCGGCAGATCAGGCGTTGAGCGTCTCCAGGTGTTGCTTGACCTGGGTGATCGAGGGATTCGTCAGGGCGCTGCCGTCGGCGAAGCGCAGCGTCGGCACCGTCTGATTGCCGCCGTTGACGCTCATCACGAAATCCGCGGCCTTCGGATCCTGCTCGATGTCGACCACCTCGTAACCGATGCCCTCCCGGTCGAGCTGCGACTTCAGCCGGTGGCAGTAGCCGCACCAGGGGGTGGAATACATCGTCAGCATGGTCGGATCCTCCAACTCCTCCGGCCGCGGCTTGCGGATCAAGCCGAGGCTGTTCGCTACAACGCTGGGAGGAGCTGAGATGATTCCTGGTTGTGGTGGTTCACTCAGCGTCGGAACAGGTGCTCGCCGGGCTGGACCCGGAGCAACGCTCCGCCGTGACCGCACCCGCCGGCCCGGTCTGCATCCTGGCCGGCGCCGGCACCGGCAAGACCCGGGCGATCACGTCCCGGATCGCCCACCGGGCGCTCTCCGGGGAGATCTCCCCCCGGCACGTGCTCGCGGTCACCTTCACCGCCCGCGCCGCCGCCGAGATGCGACACCGTCTCACTCTGCTCGGTGCGCAAGGTGTCCAGGCGCGGACATTCCACGCGGCGGCGCTGCGTCAGGTGCGGTACTTCGCGCCCCGGTTGCTGGCCGGCCGTGCCATGCCCGAACTGCTGGACAGCAAGGTGCGACTGGTCACCCTCGCCGCCGCCCGGGTCGGCCTGCGTACCGACCGGGCCGCCGCCCGCGACCTGGCCGGCGAGATCGAGTGGGCGAAGTCGTCGCTTGTCGAGCCGACGGACTACGTGGTGGCCGCGGCCCGGGCGCTGCGCGACACACCGCACGAGGCGGCCAAGGTGGCCGACGTGTTCACCGCGTACGAGCAGCTCAAGCGCTCGAACGGTGTGATCGACTTCGAGGACATGCTGCGGGCCGCGGTGTGGGGCATCGAGGAGCACCCGGACGTCGGCGAGCAGATCCGCACCCAGTACCGGCACTTCGTGGTCGACGAGTACCAGGACGTCAACCCCCTCCAGCAGCGGCTGCTGGAAGCCTGGCTGGCAGGCCGCAACGACCTGACCGTGGTCGGCGACGCCAGCCAGACGATCTACTCGTTCACCGGGGCGACCTCCGCGTACCTGGTCGACTTCCCCCGCCGGCACCGCAATGCCACAGTGGTCCGGCTGGTCCGTGACTACCGCTCCACCCCGCAGGTGGTCGGGCTGGCCAACGCGGTGATTTCCCAGGCCCGGGGCACCGAGGCGCGCCTTCGGCTGGAGTTGAGTGGGCAGCGTCCGCCCGGCCCCGAGCCGGATCTGCGGATCTTCACCGACGAGCCGGCGGAGGCGAACGCGGTGGCCGCGCGCTGCCGGTCGCTGATCGACGCGGGCACGCCGGCGAAGGAGATCGCCGTGCTGTTCCGCGTCAACGCGCAGTCCGAGGCGTACGAGAAGGCGCTCACCGAGGCCGGCGTGCCGTACGTCGTGCAGGGCGCGGAGCGGTTCTTCGAACGGACCGAGGTGCGCCAGGCGATGGTCGCGCTGCGTGCCGCCACCCGCTCGATCCCGGGGGAGACACCGCTGCCGGCCGCCGTCGTCGAGGCGCTCACCGCCGTCGGCTGGGCCCCGGACGCGCCCCCGGCCGGCGGCGCGGCCCGCGAGCGGTGGGAGGCGCTGTCCGCGCTGGTCCAGCTCGCCGAGGAGTACGCGGCCACCCCCGAGGTCGTGCCGATCGGCGAGGCCGCCTCGGTGGAGCGCCCGGTCACCCTCACCGACTTCACCGAGGAGTTGGCGCGGCGGGCCGCCCAGCAGCACGTGCCGACGGTGGACGGCGTGACGCTGGCGTCCCTGCACTCGGCCAAGGGGTTGGAGTGGGACGCGGTCTTCCTGGTCGGCCTCGCCGAGGGCACCCTGCCCACCACGTACGCCAAGACCGTCGAACAGGTCGAGGAGGAGCGCCGGCTGCTCTACGTCGGGATCACCCGCGCCCGGGAGTGGCTCTGGCTGTCGTACGCCGCCGCGCGCTCGCCGGGCGGACGGGCCCGGCGGCCGTCGCGGTTCCTGCCCCAACTGGACCGCTCCGGCGGCACCGAACGGGCGACCGGCGGCACCGGTCCGGCCCGCCGTCCCGAGCGGCGGCGAACCCAGATCGTCTCCTGCCGGATCTGCGGCGCCACCCTGCTCGCCGGCCCGGACCGCAAGCTCGGCCGCTGCCCCACCTGCCCGTCCGACATAGACGATGAGCTGCACGAACGGCTGCGCGAGTGGCGGCAGCGGGTGGCCGGTGCGCAGAAGGTCCCGGCGTACGTGGTCTTCACCGACGCGACGCTTGTCGCGTTGGCCGAGCGGCGGCCGGGCCGGTCGGAGGAGTTGATCGCCATCGCCGGTATCGGCCCGCGCAAGCTGGGCCTCTACGGGGAGTCGGTGCTGGCCCTCGTGGCCGGTGCCGGGGTGGACGATGTCTGCCCGGAGAAAACTTTCGAAATCTCGTCGTAAATTCGTTTGCCCTCGCCCCGGCGCGAGGAATAGCCTCAGGACACACCACGCGAGCGGCGCCATTCCGGCTGCTCACGGGGTCGGTCCAGTCGATTCGAGGAACGTGAGGGAGGTGGTTCCCGTGAAGATCTTCACCTATGAGCGTCTGACGGCGATGCCGTCTGTCTGCGCTCCGCTGTCGGCTGTCCGGGTGGCCCTCACGGCTGCACGACCGTCGGTTCCACAGGTGCACCAGGTTCAGGCCGAGCTGATCCTGACTGTCGCGCCCGCTGGAGTCGAGGGGACCAGTGGCTTCACGGGCAATGGCATCCAGGTCGCCAAGAAGCGCATGGATGTCCGCGGCGTTCCACCTCGAGGTAAACCGGTCTGACCCTCAGACTCCGGCTCACCTCGAGGCCGCGGAACCCGCTTACCGGGATCCGCGGCCTCAGTTTTTTGCCCGCCGTAAGTACGTCGGAATGCGATCCACGAGATCGAAGTGAGAGAGAGGTGACCGGGAGATGAGTCTGGCGTTGGCCCCCCTCGACATGAGCGTCGAGATGGAGGCGAACCTGCCCTGCCGGAAGTTCGACCCCGACCTGTGGTTCTCCGACTCGCCCACCGAGCTCGAGCTGGCCAAGTCGCTCTGCGGGGACTGCCCGCTGCGCGTCGAGTGCCTGGCCGGAGCCGTTGAGCGAGCGGAGCCGTGGGGCGTCTGGGGCGGCGAGATCTTCGAGCGTGGCGCGGTTGTCCCGCGCAAGCGGCCCCGTGGCCGTCCGCGTAAGGAGGACGTCGCCCGTGACGCCGAGCTTCGGGTCGAGGCCGAGGCGCGCCTGGCGGCCAGTGGGCTGTCCGAGGTGCGCGGCGCGGTCCGGCTGGCAGCCTGACATGTTCCCGACCCGTACCAACTACGCCGGTGGCACACCGGCAGTGAGTGAGAAAACGATGTTGAACGTTCCGAGTGGAGCCTTCGAGATGCAACTACTCCACGAAGCGTTGACCCGGGCTCGAATGCGCCGGCCTCAGGCCGGTCGTACCACCACGAGCACTGAGGCAGCCCGATCCGCCCGTACCGTCGCCATGACCGGCCGCAACCAGGCGGCTCGCGACCTGGGCGTTCTCTAGTACCACCCCACGCAGAAGGGCGGGTGCCGACCGGCACCCGCCCTTCCTCACGTCGTCAGGCGCGTGGGCCTCGACGTGGGTCAGGCGCGTGGGCCTCGACGCGGTCAGGCGACCGGGGCGAAGCCGGGCAGCCAGCGCTCCAGGATGCTGCGGTAGGGGGCCTTCGCCTCCAACTGGCAGAGCACCCCGATCGACCCGAGCGTCACCCGGTGGATCAGCAGGTACGACGGTGGCAGGTTGAGCCGCTTGCTCAGCTGGTACGTGGGTGAGCGGGGGCTGGCCAGTCGACCCGCCTCGGCCCGTAGCCAGGCCCGGGTGAACCGGAAGCCGTCCGCCGCGATGGGCTCCAGCATGGGGCGGATGAAGTCGAGCACCCCCTCGGCGTCGATCTCCTCGGCCGAGCCGATGAACCCCTCCGACCGCAGCCCCGCCACGACCTCGTCGGCGTCGCCGCGCAAGGCCATCGCGGCGATACGGCCGATTGGCTCCGGGGTGCCCTCCGGCATCCGGGCCACCGCACCGAAGTCGATCACCCCGAGCCGGCCGTCGGGCAGCAGCCGGAAGTTTCCCGGGTGCGGGTCGGCGTGCAGCAGCCCAGCCCGCTGCGGCGCGGAGAGGTGCAGGGTGGCCATCAACCGGCCCGCCTCGTCCCGGTCTTCCTCGGTGCCCTCGCGGATGATGTCGGCCAGCGGGGTGCCCGTCACCCATTCGGTGACCAGCACCCGGGGCGAGGCGTTGACCACCTCCGGGATGTAGATCTCCGGGTCGTCGGCGTACGCGGCCGCGAAGGTGCGCTGCGACTCGGCCTCCAACTCGTAGTCCAACTCCTCGGTGATCCGTTCGCGCAGCTCGGCCAGGAGCGGCTTGACGTCCAGGCCCGGCTGGATGGCCCGGAACATCCCGCCCAGTCGGGAGAGCTGCTTGAGGTCGGCGAGCAGGGCGTCACCGGCGCCCGGATACTGGATCTTGACCGCCACGTCGCGGCTGTGCGGAGCGCCCGACTCGTCGAAGCCCGGCTCGCGCCAGCGCGCCCGGTGCACCTGGCCGATGCTCGCGGCGGCGGCCGGGACGTCGTTGAACTCGACGAACAGGTCCCGCCAGTCGGGGCCGAGCTGCTCGGCCAGCACCTTGTGCACGCTGGCGACCGGCAGCGGTGGCGCCGCCTCCTGCAGCTTCGTCAGCGCCTGCCGGTAGGGCGCGGCGATCTCCTCCGGCAACGCCGCCTCGAAGACCGACAGCGCCTGGCCGAACTTCATCGCCCCGCCCTTGAGCTGGCCCAACACGCTGAACAGTTGCTCAGCGGTGCGCTGCTGAATCTCCGCGGAGATCACGTCGGAGGCCAGCCCGGTGACGCGCTTACCCATCCCGAGAACGGTCCGGCCGGCGAAGCCGAGCGGCAGGGCGGCGAGCTTGGCGGTGCGGGACACGGCGCGGCGCGGGATGTCGGTCACCCGGTCATTGTTACCGACCGGAGGGCCCCGCTGCTGCTCTGCGGCCGGGCTGGTGCGGACACTCGGCCTCGCGAGCACTCACACGCCGGGTGTGGCGGCCAACCCCGACGACGGAAACGGCCGGCGCCGGTGATCTCCATGGCGCCGCCCAGCGTCTCCGGCTGACCCCCGTCCAGCTGCGTCAGGGCCTCGGCCAGCGCGAACCCGCAGGCGACGAGCAGCGTACCGGTCGTTCCGGCGGCCACCGGGTCGGCGGCGGCGAG
>NZ_JAKKFF010000581.1 GCF_022229015.1 Micromonospora foliorum | reverse complement strand
CCCTCCCCCGCCCCCTCCCCCGCGCACGCTCGCGTTGATCATGAAGTTATTGCCACTGATGACGGCGTGTCGGGACAACAACTTCATGATCAACAAGGTGGGGCGGGGGGTGGGCTGTGCGCGTTTTTGAGCGCGGAGGACCTTTTGGCGCTGCCGGATGCGGGGTTCGGGATGCCTGTGGGGCGACGGGAGGCTTTGCGGGGGTTGGCTCGGGCCGTCGTGGACGGATCGGTTGACCTGGCGGCGGGGGTGGACCGGGGGGAGGCCGTTCGGCGGCTGCTCGCGCTGCCCGGCATCGGCCCGTGGACCGCCAACTACCTGGCCATGCGCGCCTTCGGCGACCCGGACGTCCTGCTCAGCTCCGACCTCGCGGTCCGGCGCGGCGCCGCCGCGCTCGGCCTGCCCGACACCCCGACAACCCTCGACCGGTACGCCGAACGTTGGCGTCCCTGGCGGTCCTACGCCACGATCAGACTCTGGAGAGCGGCATGAACATCGACAGCACCGTACTGAACACACCGGCCGGCCCACTGAGCATCCTCGCCGGCCCCGACGGTGACGTACGGGCGGCCGGCTTCACCCCGGACCCGGCGGCGTTGCTGCCCCTGGTCCACCCGGCCCTGCGGGCACCGCTGCGGGAGCGGGCCGACCTCGGCCCGGTCAGCGCGGCGGTCCGCTCCTACCTGGACGGTGACCTCGCCGCCATCGACGCGGTGCCGGTGCGTCAACGCACCGGTGGAGAGTTCATGGCGCACGCCTGGCAGGTGCTGCGCGAGGTGCCGCCGGGCACCCCGGTCACCTACACCGGGTACGCCGCGCTGGCCGGTCGACCACCGGCGGTGCGGGCCGCCGCGGCCGCCTGCGCCCGGAACGCGGCAGCCCTGTTCGTGCCCTGTCACCGGGTCCTCCGCACCGACGGCACGCTCGGCGGCTACCGCTGGGGGCTGGACGTGAAGAAGTGGCTTCTCGGTCATGAGCGGCGCTTGACAACAAGCTGACAGAAGCATCGACACGTCATTGACGCTACCGTCTGGTAGTGCCTGTGGAGAGCGACGGCGACCCGGCCGCCCGGGCCGCCGCGGGCACCCACCCCGCGCACAACCTCTGGCGGCTACGCCCCTACCTGCGCCCGTACGCCGCCGAGTTCGCCTGGTTGCTGGTCGCCGGGCTCGCCGGCACCGCCGCCGGGATCGCCGTACCGCTGGTGGTGCAGCGGGTCGTGGACGGGCCGGTGGCCCGACACGAACCGGCCGGGCTGCTCCAGCTCGGCGGCCTGGCACTGCTGCTCGGCGTCGTCGAGGCGGTGCTCATCTTCATCCGCCGGTGGGTGCAGTCGTCCTCGGCGGTGGGGATGGAGGCGGCGCTGCGGGCCGATGTCTACGCCCACCTGCAACGGCTGCCGACGAGCTTCCACGACCGCTGGCAGTCCGGCCAGTTGCTCTCCCGGATCACCAGCGACCTGTCGGTGATCCGCCGGTTCCTCTCCTTCGGCGTGTTCTTCCTGGTGCTCAACCTGACCACGTACGTGGTCGTGGTGGTGCTGCTGATCAACCTGCACGCGGCGCTCGGGGTGCTGGTCGCGGCCAGCGCGGTGCCGCTGCTGCTGATCAGTCGTCGGTTCGGGCGGCACTACCACGCCGCGTCCCGCCGTATGCAGGACCAGCAGGGCGACGTGGCGACGCTTGTCGAGGAGACCGCGCAGGGCCTGCGCACCATGAAGGCGTACGGGCGGGGGCCCGAACTGGCCGCCCGCTTCGCCGGTGCGGCCCGGCGGCTGCACGACACCGGCGTCGGCAAGGGACGGCTGCTGGCCAACACCTCGGCGCTGCTCGACCTGGTGCCCAACGTGACCCTGGGTGTGGTGCTGGCGGCGGGCGCGGCCGCCGCCGCGCAGGGCGCGCTCACCATCGGCGAGCTGGTCGCGTTCGTCAGCCTGCAACTGATGCTCATCTGGCCGGTGCAGTCGCTGGGTTGGATCATCGCCAACGGTCAGGAGGCGGCCACCGCGGCCGACCGGATCCAGGAGGTGCTGGACACTCCACCCCAGATCGTCGATTCCCCCGGTGCGGTCGCGCTGCCCCGCGACAAGGTGCACGGTCGGCTGCGCTTCGAGCGGGTCGGGTTCAGCTACCCGGGCGCCACCACGGCGGTGCTGCGCGAGATCGACCTGATCATCGAGCCGGGCGAGACGCTGGCCCTGGTCGGGGCCACCGGCTCCGGCAAGAGCACGCTGCTCTCCCTGGTGCCCCGGCTGCACGAGGTGACCGCCGGCCGGGTCACCCTGGACGGGCACGACCTGCGCGAGCTGCGGCTGGCCTCGCTGCGCCGGTTGGTCGGGGTGGCGTTCGAGGAGCCCACGCTCTTCTCCATGTCTGTGCGGGAGAACCTCACCCTGGGTCGGCCGGACGCCGGTGACGACGAGATCCGCGCGGCCCTCGCGCTGGCCCAGGCCGACTTCGCGTACGACCTGCCCTGGGGGTTGGCCACCCGGGTGGGCGAGCAGGGGTTGTCCCTCTCCGGCGGGCAACGGCAACGGCTCGCGTTGGCGCGGGCCGTGCTCGGCCGACCGGCGGTCCTGGTGCTGGACGACCCACTCTCCGCTCTCGACGTGCACACCGAGGCCCTGGTCGAAACGGCGCTGCGGCGGGTCCTGCGCGACAGCACCGCGCTACTTGTGGTGCACCGCCCGTCGACGATCGCGCTGGCCGACCGGGTCGCCCTGCTGCAGGACGGGCGGATCACCGCGACCGGCCGGCACTCCGACCTGCTGGCCACCGTCCCGGCGTACCGGGCGCTGCTCGCCGCCGAGCCACCCGCCGGGCATCCCCCGCCGGCCGGAGCCAACGGGCCGAGCCCGTCCCCTTCGGACGGGTGGGGGCTGGTGCGCTCGTGAGCGTGCCGGAGCAGGCCGACCCAGCTCCCGAGGAGGAGCCCGAGCTCACCCGCTGGCGCGGAACCGCCACCGACCCGGAGGCCGACCGCAGTCGAGCCGAGGACACCAGCCCCGAGGCGGTGGCCCGGCTGCGCCGGCTCAGTCGGACCCTGCTGGGCGACCTGCTCCGCCCGCACCGGAGGCGACTCGTCGCGGCGGTCGGCCTGCTGCTGGCCCAGAACGCCGCCGCGATGGCCGGCCCGTACCTGGTCATGATCGGCATCGACCGGGCCATCCCGCCGTTGCGCGCCGGCGACCCCGGCCCGCTGATCACCGTCGCCGGGGCGTTCGCGGTGGCCTCGGTGACCGAGTACGCGGCCCGCCGCGGCTTCCTCACCCTCTCCGCCCGGATCGGCCAGGCCGTCCTGCTCGACCTGCGCCAGCGGGTGTTCGGGCACTTCCTGCGGCTGTCGGTGGGCTTCCACGAGCGGTACACGTCCGGCCGGATGGTCTCCCGACTCACCAGCGACCTGGACTCGATCGCCGAGCTGGTCGACGGTGGCATCGACAGCCTGGTGCTGGCCGGCCTCTCGATCCTGTCGGTGGCCGCCATCCTGCTCTGGCTGGACCTGCCGCTGGCCGCCGTGACGCTGTTCGCCTTCCCGTTCCTGTTCTGGCTCTCCCGCTGGTTCGCCCGGTCGTCGGCCAGCGCGTACCGACGGACCCGGGACGCGGTCGCGCTGGTCATCGTGCACTTCGTCGAGTCGATGCGGGGCATCCGGGCGGTGCAGGCGTTCCGCCGGGAGCCGCGCAACCAACGGATCTTCGTGGCGCTCGGCGACGACTACCGACGAACCAGCCTGCACGCGTTCCGGCTGATCGCCACGTACTCGCCCGCGATCAAGCTGATCGGCAACGTCACCGTGGCGGTGGTGCTCTGCTACGGCGGTTGGCGAGTGCTCGGCGGGCAGACCGAGATCGGCGTGCTCGCCGCGTTCCTGCTCTACCTGCGCCGCTTCTTCGAACCGATGCAGGAGCTGAGCCAGTTCTACAACTCGTTGCAGTCGGCCACCGCCGCACTGGAGAAGCTGGCCGGGGTGCTCGACGAACGACCGGCCGTCGCCGAACCGGCCCGGCCCACGCCGCTGCCCACCGGGCCCGGCCGTGGTGAAGTGATCTTCCGAGCGGTCAGCTTCGGCTACCGGACCGACACCCCGATCCTCTGCGGGCTGGAGTTGACCGTGCCGGCCGGGCAGACCGTGGCGCTGATCGGGCCCACCGGGGCGGGCAAGTCGACGATCGCCAAGCTGGTCGCCCGGTTCCACGACCCCGACGCCGGCACCGTCCGGTTGGACGGGATCGACCTGCGCGACGTACGCGACGCCGACCTACGCCGCGCGGTGGTGCTGGTGACGCAGGAGAACCACCTGTTCAGCGGGACCGTCGCGGAGAACATCCGGTTCGGTTGCCCGGGGGCCGACGACGACGCCGTCCAGGCCGCCGCGCGGGCGATCGGCGCGCACGACTTCATCGCCGCACTACCCGAGGGGTACGCCACTCAGGTGCACCGACGCGGCGGCCGACTCTCCGCCGGGCAACGCCAGCTGGTCGCGTTCGCCCGCGCGTTCCTGGCCGACCCGACCGTGCTCATCCTGGACGAGGCGACGTCGTCCCTGGACGTGCCGACGGAACGACTCGTGCAGCGGGCACTCGGCACCATCCTGCGCGACCGCACCGCGCTGGTGATCGCCCATCGACTCTCCACCGTGGAGACCGCCGACCGGGTGCTCGTCCTCGACGGCGGAAGGGTCGTCGAGGACGGCCCACCCGCCGTGCTGGCCGAGGCCGACGGCCGGTACGCCGCCCTGCACCGCCAGTGGCGCGACTCGCTGGTCTAGCAGGGTCGCCCCGGTCGTGGCCGTTCCCCGCCGGCCGGTGTGTTCGGCCGCAACTACGTCGCCCCGCACCCGGCAGGTGCCTACGATCGCAGAATGACCGATACGGCGAGGACGGCCCGCGCCGGCGTTCCCGAGCGTCCGACCCTGGACGGGCTCGAGGAGAGCTGGGCACGCCGCTGGCAGGAGGAAGGCACGTACGCGTTCGACCGCTCGAAGGAGCGCAAGGACGTGTACGCCATCGACACCCCGCCGCCGACCGTATCGGGCGAGTTGCACATGGGGCACGTCTTCTCGTACACACACACCGACACCACCGCGCGCTACCAGCGGATGCGCGGGAAGGCCGTCTTCTACCCGATGGGCTGGGACGACAACGGCCTGCCCACCGAACGTCGGGCGCAGAACGTGTACGGGGTGCGCTGCGATCCGGCGCTGCCGTACGACCCGGTGTGGCGACCGCCGGCGACTCCGGTCGACGACGCGGCCCGCCGCGACCCCACCCCGATCTCCCGGCGCAACTTCATCGAGCTGTGCGAACGGCTGACGGTCACCGACGAGCAGGCCTTCGAGGCGTTGTGGCGGCGGCTCGGGCTCTCGGTGGACTGGTCCCTGACGTACACGACGATCGGCCGGATGGCCCGGACCACCAGTCAGCGGGCGTTCGTGCGCAACCTGCGCCGCGGCGAGGCGTACCAGTCGGAGGCGCCGACGCTCTGGGACGTCGGCTTCGCCACCGCGGTCGCCCAGGCGGAGTTGGAGGACCGGGAGCGCCCCGGCGCCTACCACCGGCTGCGGTTCACCGCGGCCGACGGGCGGGAGGTGCTCATCGACACCACCCGGCCCGAGCTGTTACCGGCCTGCGTGGCGCTGGTCTGTCATCCCGACGACGAGCGGTACGCCGATCTGGTCGGCGGCACGGTGCGCAGCCCGCTGTTCGACGTCGAGGTGCCGGTGTACGCCCATCCGCTCGCCGAACCCGGCAAGGGCACCGGCGTCGCGATGGTCTGCACGTTCGGTGACCTGACCGACGTGACCTGGTGGCGTGAGCTGGGGTTGGACACCCGGGTGGTGATCGGCCGGGACGGTCGGCTGCTTTCCGAGCCGCCGCACGGGGTGCCCGCGCAGCCGTACGCGGCACTGGCCGGGCAGACCGTCAACGGCGCCCGCCGGGAAATCGTCGGGATGTTGGCCGACACCGGTGACCTGATCGGCGAGCTGCGCCCGATCACGCACCCGGTCAAGTTCTACGAACGCGGCGACCGGCCACTGGAGATCGTCTCGACTCGACAGTGGTATCTGCGCAACGGCGGCCGGGACGAGGCGCTACGCGCCACCCTGCTGGCCCGGGGCGAGCAGTTGCACTGGGTGCCGGCGCACATGAAACACCGCTACGACAACTGGGTGGGCGGCCTGAACGGGGACTGGCTGGTCAGCCGCCAACGCTTCTTCGGGGTGCCGGTGCCGGTGTGGTACCGGCTCGACGACACTGGCGAGCCGGACTGGTCCCACCCTCTCACGCCGGACGAGTCCGCGCTGCCGGTCGATCCATCCAGCGATCCGGCGCCCGGTTACGACGAGTCGCAGCGCGGCCAGCCGGGCGGCTTCATCGGCGACCCGGACGTGCTGGACACCTGGGCCACGTCCTCGTTGACCCCGCAGATCGTCGGTGGTTGGGAGACCGACCCGGACCTGTTCGCCAAGGTGTTCCCGATGGACCTCCGACCGCAGGGGCAGGAGATCATCCGGACCTGGCTCTTCGACAGCGTGGTCCGTTCGCACTTCGAGCACGGGGTGCTGCCCTGGCGGGACACCGTGCTCTCGGGCTGGATCCTCGACCCCGACCACAAGAAGATGGCCAAGTCCAAGGGGAACGTGGTCACCCCGCTGGCCCTGTTGGAGCAGCACGGCTCGGACGCGGTGCGTTACTGGGCGGCCAGCGGCAAACCCGGCATGGACCTGGCCTTCGACCCGGCGCAGATCAAGGTCGGCCGGCGACTGGCCACCAAACTGCTCAACGCGTCCAAGTTCGCGCTCGGGCTGGGCGCGGCGGACGCGTTGCGCGCCCCCGCGACCACCCCACTGGACCGGGCCATGCTCGCCGAGCTGGCCACGGTGGTCACCGCCGCGAGCACCGCCTTCGACTCGTACGACCACACCGCCGCGTTGCAGGTGACCGAGGCGTTCTTCTGGCGGTTCTGCGACGACTACATCGAGTTGGTCAAGGAGCGGGCCTACGGCACCGGCGCGGCGGCCGACTCCGCACGGGCGGCGCTGGCCTCGGCGCTGTCGGTGCAGCTGCGGTTGTTCGCCCCGGTGCTGCCGTACGTGACCGAGGAGGTCTGGTCGTGGTGGCGGTACGGCTCGGTGCACCAGGCGCCGTGGCCGACCACCCACGAGGTGGCCCGGACGATCGAGGGGTCGGGTGAGCCGGCGCTGCTGCGGCTCGCCGGTGACGCGTTGAGCCAGGTGCGACGGGCCAAGTCGGAGCGGAAGCTGTCGATGAAGGCGGAGGTGCCGTTGGCGGAGGCGCTCGGCCCGGCGGCGCTGCTGGAGCAACTCACGCTGGTCGCCGACGACCTACGGGCGGCGGGCCGGATCGGCAAACTCGACCTGCTCCCGGACCGTACCCCGGAGTTGGTCATCGCCTGCGCCTTCTGACAGGTGTCCGCCGGGTCACCAGCCGCGCAGGAAGCGCAGGCCGAGCAGGAACGCGACCACGGCGGGCCCCACCAGCAGGGTGATCGCCTGGAGGCGGTACGGCATCCGGTGCCGGGTCAGCTCCCCCGCGTTGCCCAGCACGATGGCCCCGGCCAGCATCAGGAACGCGCCCCACCAACCGGTCTCCAGGTGGATCAACTCCACCCGGATCAGTTGCAGGGTCAGGCCGAGCAGCGCCCCGGTCAGGGCGAGCAGGGCCACCGCCCGGTGCAGGCCGCGGGCCAGCGGGTGGGCCGCCCGCCAGCCGTAGGTGCCGGCGACCGCCAGGCAGGGCAGCACCACCAGGAGCGGCCAACCCCGCCCCATCACGCCGAACATCAGCAGCGCGCCGACCGCGAAGACGATCGTGCCGACGCAGGCGAGCATGTAACCCGCGAACGCCCGGCCACCGCCGCGGGCCAGCAACGGCCCGCCGCTGGCCGCGATCAACGCGGCCGGGATCAGGATGAACACCGCCCACCAGTGGAACTGGCCGCTGCCCTGAGCCGCCGTGGCGACCGTGGCACAGGCCAGCCCGGCGACGGCCAGGCTGGTCAGCCACGGCCGGCTGCTCCGGGAGTATGGCTCAGCCAACGACGTCCGCTCCGCTTCGACGCTCACGCCCTTCAGCCTGGCCCGATGGGGCCCGACCGGTCCATCCGGCCAGCCCTACCGCCGCGCGGGGGCTGGCCGGAACAGCGCCCAGGGCGTGTGTCAAAGCCTCGGTCGAGCCGAGGCGGAGTCCAGGCGGCGGTCCGGCAAGGCGGAGATCGGCCCGGACACAACACCGGTATCCGGGCCGATCTCCAACGCGGCCGGTCGTCGCCTGGGCCCGCCGCAGGCCGGCCAGGGGCTTTGACACACGCCCTAGCACCGCCGTCAGCTCGTCTCGCCCGCCACGCTGAACGAGCGCAGGCGGTCGATGGCGAGCACGGTGAAGCCGACGCTGACCAGCGCGGTCATCACGGACGCCACCGGCACCGACACGCTCGTCTCCAACAGCCCGGTGGGGGCGAGCCGGTCGGCGAGGGCGATCACGTACTGCTGGATGGAGAGCACCTTGGTGCCGCTGACGAAGTTGCCCAGCAGCCCCTCCCAGATCAGCACGTAGACCAGGCCGAGCAGCACCGGCCGCCTGGTGACCAGGCTGAGCGCGAGGAACAACGCCGAGTACGCCAGCGCGCCGAGCGCCGCCGCGACCGCCAGCGCCAGACCGAGGCGTACCGACTCGGCGAGCACGCCCGCGACGTAGAGCGGCAGCGCGACGGTCGCCGCGCTGACCCCGGCGGCCACCGCGAGCTTCGGCAGCACGATCTGCCAGCGCGGCAGCGGCTTGGTCAGGATGTGCACGACGGTGCCGTCGTCGATCTCGGCGCCCAGCACGCCCGTGCCGACGATCAGCGCGACCACCGGCAGCACCACGGCCAGCCCGAGGCCGACCAGCACCGGCGGCCCCCACTCGCCCGGGTCCACCCCCAGCGACCGGCAGAGCACGGCCAGCCCGAGCAGCACCAACGGCAGCGGTAGCAGCAGCAGGAACCGACGCCGGCCGAACAGCCCGCGTGCGGTGATCCAGGTAATTGTCGACATGTCAGGCCTCCACCAGGTAGGAGAAGACGCTCTCCAGAGACTCGTCGGACGGCACCAGCTGGCGCACCCGGATGCCTTTGCTCAGTGCGATCCGGGGTAGCGCCCGGGTGAACGCGCCGTAGTCACCGGCCCGCACGGTCAGGCCGGTCGGGTCCAACTCGACCCCACTCACCGACACCTCGGCGATCAGCGCGACGGCCAGCGCCCGGTCGTCGGTGGAACGCACCGCGAAGACGTGCGGGCGGTTCGTCATCAACCGGCGGATGGTCCGGAAGTCGCCGGAGGCCGCCAACCGGCCGGCCACCATCACCTGCACCGTCCCGGAGACCTGCTCGACCTCCTCCAGGATGTGCGAGCTGAACAGGATCGTCCGGCCGGCGTCACCCAGGGTGTGCAGCAGTTGCATCATGTGCAGCCGCTGGCGGGGGTCCATGCCGTTGAACGGCTCGTCGAGCAGCAGCACCTGCGGGTCGTGCACCAACGCGGCGGCGACCCGGGCACGCTGGCGCATGCCCTTGGAGTACGTGCCGATCCGGCGGTCCTGCGCCGACTCCAGCTCCACCAGATCGATCGCCCGTCGGGCCGCGGCGGCGGGATCGGGCAGCCGGTGCAGCTTCGCACTGGCCAGCACGAACTCGTACGCGGTGAGGAAGCCCTGCACCGCCTCCCGTTCGCTGACCAGCCCCAGCCGCCGGTAGACGTCGGGATTGCGCCAGGTCGGATCGTCGTCGAGGGTGACGGTGCCGCGCGACGGGGCGAGGAACCCGGCCATCATGTGCAGCAGCGTGGTCTTGCCGGCACCGTTCGGGCCGAGCAGCCCGGTCACGCCCGGGCCGAGGGCCATGCTGATGTCGTTGACCGCGACCACGTTGCCGTACCACCGGGACACCCCGGTCAGGCTCAGCGTGCTCATCAGGAGGCGACCTTCCGGTAGCGAGCCAGCAGGAGGGCGGTCGCGCCGGCGACCAACAGCACCGCGGCCAGGGCGTAGACCGGGCCGAACCCGCCGATCATCATCTCGCCCGGATCGCCCTCGACCAGCAGGTCACCCAGCGACCAGATGCCCACCCCCTGCACCAGCGTGGAGGGCGAGGCGAGCCCGGCCAGCTCGTTGGCGGCGCGCGACGGCAGGATGCTCAGCACCCCGACGATCGGGGTGGTCATCAGGAAGACCGCCACCACCCCACCGGCGGCGAAGGCGCGCTTGCCGGTCAGCGAGGCGACCAGCAGCCCGACCGAGGCGAAGACCACCGCCCACAGCCCGGCGTAGAGCAGCCCGGGCAGCAGGTCGAGCAGCTCGTTCCACACCCCGCGCATGCCCTGCTTGGTGGTGAAGGCGGCACCCAGGAACATCAGCAGCTGCGGCCCGCCGAGCAGCAGCCAGAGCGCGGTGACCAGCGCCAGCAGCTTGGCCAGCGCGTAGTCGGCGCGCGGCAGCGGCCGGGAGAAGTACAGCGGCAGCACACCGCTGCGCAGGTCCCGGGAGACCAGCTCCGGAGCGACGACCGCGACGAAGAAGATGACCAGCCAGCTCATCGCGTCGGCGAACTGGGCGTACGTGGCGACCGGTTCGCCGATCTGGCTGCGTACCGCGGCCAGGGCCACCGCGACCAGGGAGACGATGCCGACCACCAGCCACGGGAAGATCTTGGCCTTGGCGCTGCGCCCGAACCCGAACGCGGTGCGCAGACCGTGCAGGTAGAGCGCGCCGAAGACCTGTCGGCGGCCCAGCCGTGGGCCCTGGTAGCGCTGGTAGCCGATGTCGTGGATGACACCGGTCGGCGTGGGGCGCACGGCGGTGGTGGACGACTCAGGCATGAGTGAGCTCCCTCGTGGCGAAGAGTTCGGCCACCCGGTGCCGGCGCTGGTCCAGTCGGTGCAGTGGCAGGTCCAGTTCGGCGACCGCACCGAGGATCAGGTCGTAGGTGCCGTCGTCGGCGAGCGGCACGAGGAGCAGTCGTCCGTCCCGGGCGACCGGCAGCTTCAGCTCGGCGAGTCGGGCGGCGAGCTGCTCGGTGCCTTCGCTGACCTCCACGGCGAGCACGTCGGTGGCCGAGGTCATCGCGGAGATGTTGTCGGCGCGCAGCAACCGGCCGCCGTCGATGGCGATCAGCGTGTCGCAGATCCGCTCCACCTCGCCGAGCAGGTGCGAGCAGACCAGCACGGAGATGCCGAACTCGGTGCCGATCCGGTGCACCAGCGCGAGCATGGCGTCGCGGCCGGCCGGGTCCAGGCCGTTGGTCGGCTCGTCCAGCAGCAGCAGGTCGGGGTCGTGCACCAGCGCCTGGGCCAGCTTGACGCGCTGCTTCATGCCGGTGGAGTAGCCACCGACCGGGCGGTAGCGCTCCTCGTAGAGCCCCACGTGCCGCAGCGCCTCCGAGGCCCGCTCACGAGCCGCGGTGCGGGGCAGGCCGCTCATCCGGCCGAGGTGGGTGACCAGCTCGGCGGCGGACAGGTCCGGTGGGAGGCAGTCGTGCTCCGGCATGTAGCCGACCCGGTTGCGGACAGCCGCCGGGTCCGCGGTCGGGTCGATGCCGAGCACCGAGACCTGACCGCTGGTTGGTGCGATCAGGCCGAGCAGAATCTTGATCAACGTGGATTTTCCGGCGCCGTTCGCGCCCACCAGGCCGATGATCCCGGGCTCGACGGCGACGGTGAGGTCGGCCAACGCGGTGACCCGACCTCCGTACGTCTTGGTGAGCGACTGGGTCGCGATCAGTGTCACGCGCCCAGCGTAGGGAGTCGATGCCCAGCAGGGACACCGGCACGCCCCCGGCGCTCCCCTGATCCTTTCCCGGCCGGACCCCTAAGGTCCCCGGCGCGGCTCTGGCGACGTTTCCGCCGGTCCCGCGTTCGGCCCGACCCCGCCTCGGTAAAGACAGACCAAAGGTGACACCATTCACCTCCCGTTCACCAGGCATCGACCCGCCTGGTGATCGACCGACGCGCGGGAAGGGGTCCTGATGGCCGAGGCGGGCGTCCCCAAGGTGAGCGTCGTGGTGCCGGCGTACAACTCGGGCCGGCACATCGAGAAACTCATCGCCTCCCTGCTGCGCCAGTCACTGCCCGCCGACGAGTTCGAAGCGATCTTCGTCGACGACGGCTCGACCGACGACACCGCCGAGCGCCTGGACCGGCTGGCCGAACAGCACGCCCACATGAGGGTGCTGCACATCGAGAACTCCGGCTGGCCGTCGCGCCCGCGGAATCTCGGCGTCGACCACGCCCGCGGCGAGTACGTCTTCTTCGCCGACGACGACGACTGGTTCGCCGACGAGGCGCTCGAACGGCTCTACGCGTACGCGAAGACGAACGACGCGGACATCGTCATCGGCAAGATGGCCGGGTACGGGCGCTTCGTGCCACGGGAGCTGTTCCGGAAGAACCGCCCCGACGCCACCCTGGCGAACTCGCCGCTGATCGACAGCCTGACCTGCCACAAGCTGTTCCGACGCGCATTCCTCGTCGAGCACGACCTGCGATTTCCGGAGGGCGGCAAGCGTCGGCTGGAGGACCACTCGCTTGTCGTTCGGGCCTACTTCAAGTCCCGACACACCTCGGTGCTGTCCGACTACACCTGCTACCACCACATCCTCCGGCGCGACGCGCGCAACGTCACCGCGGCCCTGCTGGAGCCGTCGAGCTACTACGCGGCCGTGCGCGACGCGCTGGACATCGTCGACGCCAACACCGAGCCGGGCCAGCTGCGCGACCGACTGCACCGGCGCTGGCTGCGCAACGAGATGCTCAGCCGACTGCGCGGTAAGCGGCTGCTGGACGCCCCGGAGGACTGGGCGGAGCAGGTCGCGCTGGAGAGCCAGCGAATCATCCAGGAACGGTTCGCTCCGGGCGTCGCCGGCGGGCTGCCGCCCCTGCTCCGGGCCGTGGCGTACCTGACGGAACGGGGTCGTGTCGCCGACCTGCGCCGCCTTGCCCGCTGGGAGGCGGGGATCGCGGCACACGGCAGGGTCGACGAACTCCAGCACGTCGACCACGCCATCACGGTGACCGTCGCCGCCGAGCTGCGCTCCGCGAACCAGCCGGTCGGCTTCCGCTCCGACGACGGCCGCGACGTGCTGGTCCTTCCGATGGAGGAGATCGCGCCCGAGGTGCTCGACTCCACCGCGCAGGTCCGCAGGGCCCGCCTGGACCTGGTCGCCCGTCGCCGCGAGACCGGCGACGAGATCTTCATCCCGACGACCTTCGAGACCGAGCGGATCACCGGTACGACGGCGGCGGACACCGTCCACCTGGTGCACCGGGGCACCGCCACGATCGACTTCGGTGCTCTCAACGGGGGCCGGACCCGGGGCAGCTGGATGCTCAAGGCCCGGATCACCAACGTGGGCTGGACCGAGGACGCGCGACTGCCGCTGCTGTTCATCTGCCGGGCCGACGGGTCGCGACCCCGGATCCGCGACGAGCGGAAGGTGTGGAACCGGGTGCGGTCGGCGGTAGGCCGGCGGATCAAGCGCTGATCCGCCCGCGCGGGTCGTGGAGTGGCGCCCTCGACCGATCGGCGGTCGGCTGCGAAACTGTGTGCCGGTCAGCGAGTGGGGGGTGTGGATGAGCAACGGCTGGGTGCTGCCCGACGAGGTGCTACGGGACGCACCGGCGTACACGCCACGTCCCGGTGAGCTCGCGGATCTGGAGCTGCTGCTGACCGGCGCGTACGCCCCTCTGACTGGTTTCATGACCCGCGCCGACCTGGTCTCGGTCAGCCGACGCGGCCGGCTGGCCGATGGCACACCGTGGCAGGTCGCGGTCGTTCTCCAGGTGCCGGCCGCACTGGCGCAGAGCTTCGATCCGCGCGACCCGGCCCGCCGGGCGCTCGTGTTGACCGACGGGGAGGGCGCCCCGGCGGCCGCCCTGGACGTGGCCGACGTCTGGCCGGTGCGCGACGGCGTGGCGGGGGTGGGCGGTCAGGTCCGCCGACTGGGCGACGGTGGGCACGGTCCGTTCCAGCGACTGCGCCGTAACCCGGAGGAGGTCCGCGCGCTGCTGCCCCCGGGCCGGGTGCTCGGCGTGATCGCCGATCGGCCGTTGCACCGTCCGCAGCTCGCCCAGATCGCCCATGCCGCCCGCACCCTGGCCGCTCATCTGCTCGTGATGATCCCGGTCGGTGAGGGCGGCGCCGACGGGCTCCCACCGGAGGCGCTGGTCCGTGCGATCTTCGCCGCCCGGGACCGGATGCCGCCCGCCACCCTGGTCGCGGTGCCGCTGTCGCACCGACGCGAGGAGATCAGTGACGCGTTGCTGCGCGCCCGGGTCTCCGCCGCGTACGGGGTCACCCACCTGCTCTCCACCGGGGAGATGCTCTCCGGTGCCGGGCTGCGGGTGCTGGTGCCCCGTGAACTCGCCTACGACAACCGGGACGGGCAGTGGCGTTGGCGGGAGGACATCCCACCGCGCAACCGCCGGCTCGCGCTGACCCAGCCGGAGATCGACGACCTGCTCGACCGGGGTTTCCCGCTACCGGAGTGGCACACCCCGCCCGCCGTGGCACGGGAGTTGGCCCGCGCCCGGCCGCCCCGCCGGCAGCGTGGGCTGGTGGTCTTCCTGACCGGCCTCTCCGGCTCCGGCAAGTCGACAATCGCCCGTGGGCTGGCGGACGCGTTGCGGGAGAACGGCGACCGCACGGTGACCCTGCTCGACGGGGACGTGGTGCGCCGGGAGCTCTCCGCCGGGCTGGGCTTCAGCAAGGCCGACCGGGATCTCAACGTCCGGCGGATCGGCTGGGTGGCCGCCGAGATCGCCCGGCACCATGGGGTGGGCATCTGCTGCCCGATCGCCCCGTACGCGGCGGCCCGCGCCACCGCCCGGGAGATGGCGCTCGCCGCCGGGGCGGGTTTCGTGCTGGTGCACGTGGCCACCCCGCTGGAGGTGTGCGAGCGGCGGGACCGCAAGGGCCTGTACGCGCGGGCGCGGGCTGGCCTGCTCACCGGGATGACCGGCATCGACGACCCGTACGAGGAGCCGACCGACGCCGACCTGGTGCTCGACACCACCGACCTGAGCGTGCCGGACGCGGTGCAGGCGGTGCTGCACCACCTGACCGAGACCGGCTGGGTGGAATTGAAGATCGCCACCGCCTGAGGCGTCGCCGTACCCGTTCCTTCCACCGCTGACCGCTACGCGCTAGTGTTCATCTTTGTTGGAACACGTTTGACCGCGTGAGGTACGTGGACGTCCGGGGAGGCACGGCTGATGCTCGCTCAGCAGCGGCAGGCGGCCATCCTGGAGCGGGTCCGCTCCTCCGGCGGCGTCCGGGTCGGTGAGTTGGCCGCCGAGTTCGGCGTGTCCGACATGACCATCCGGCGTGACCTGGATTCGCTGCACGAGCGCGGCCTGCTGGCCAAGGTGCACGGCGGTGCCACCAAAACCGGGCCGAGCTCGACCGACGAGCCGGGCTTCCACGCCAAGTCGGTCCGCCAACTGCCGGAGAAGGCCGCCATCGCCGACCGGGCGGCCCAGCTGGTCCGACCGGGAGCGGCGGTCGCGCTCTCCGCCGGCACCACCACGGCCGAGCTGGCCCGCCGGCTGGTGGACGTGCCCGAGCTGACCGTCGTGACCAACTCGCTGCCGGTGGCCGAGATCATGCACGCCGGCGGCCGCCCCGACCAGACGGTGGTGCTCACCGGCGGCGTACGCACACCGTCCGACGCGCTGGTCGGTCCACTCGCGGTCGGGGCCGTCCGGTCACTGCACCTGGACCTGCTCTTCCTGGGCGTCCACGGCATCACCGAGCGGGCCGGCTTCACCACCCCGAACCTGATGGAGGCGGAGACCGATCGGGCGCTCGTGGCCGCGGCCGACCAACTGGTGGTGCTCGCCGACCACACCAAGTGGGGCACGGTGGGCATCTCCTCGATCGTCGAGCTGGCGGCGGCCCACGTACTGGTCAGCGACGACCGGTTGCCTCCAGCCGCACGACGGGTACTCGGCGAACAGGTGGGCGAACTGATCATGGTGAAGGCGACAGGGGCGGGCCGCGTGACGGGCACGCCGACAACTGAGGGGACGGCGCCGTGAAGCGCACCGCGATCGACCTGGCCGACGGCCGGGAGCTGATCTACTTCGACGAGCGCGACGACGCCGTCCGCGACCAGCCGGACCGCCGCGACCTGCCCCCGCCTCCCCCCGCGTCGCAGCTGCGCTACGACCCGTTGACCGACGAGTGGGTGGCGGTGGCCGCACACCGGCAGACCCGCACCTTCCTCCCGCCGGCGAGCGAGTGCCCCCTCGACCCGTCGGTGGGCGACCGGCTGACCGAGATCCCCGCCCCGGACTACGACGTGGTGGTCTTCGAGAACCGGTTCCCGTCGCTGAGCGGTCGGGTGGCCGAGGAGCCCGGGGAGATCACCCCGTTCACGCCGGTCCGGCCGGGCCTCGGCCGGTGCGAGGTGGTCTGCTTCACGTCCGACCACAACGCCTCGTTCGCCAGCCTGCCACCGCGCCGGGTCCGCACCGTGCTGGACGCGCTCGCCGACCGCACCCAGGTGCTCGGCGAACTGCCCGGTGTCGAACAGGTCTTCTGTTTCGAGAACCGGGGCGTGGAGATCGGTGTCACGCTGCACCACCCGCACGGGCAGATCTACGCGTACCCCTTCGTGACGCCGCGCACCCGCGCGCTGCTGGCTGCGGCACGCCGGCACGCCGAGCGGACCGGCGGGGGCAACCTGTACGCGGACGTGCTGGCCGCCGAGCGTGCCACCGGCGACCGGGTGGTCACCGAGAACGAACACTGGACGGCGTTCGTCCCGGCGGCCGCGCGCTGGCCGTTCGAGGTGCACATCGCGCCGCACCGCGTGGTGCCGGACATCCCGGCGCTCAGCGACAGCGAGCGGGACGCCTTCGGGCCGCTCTACCTGGATCTGCTGCGCCGCTTCGACGGCCTGTTCGACATGCCGATGCCGTACATCTCGGCCTGGCACCAGGCGCCCGTGCGGGTCGACCGCGAGCTGGGCCACCTGCACCTCCAGCTGTTCAGCATCCGGCGGGCCAAGGACAAGCTGAAGTACCTGGCGGGCTCCGAGTCCGGGATGGGCGTCTTCATCAACGACATCGCCCCGGAACGCGCCGCCGACCTGCTGCGCGCCGCCTGAGCGGCCCCGCCGTGCGCGATGCCTGAGCTCGGCTCGGCTCGGCTCGGCTCGGCTCGGCTCGGCTCGGCTCGGCTCGGCATGAGCTTGCGGGAAACAGGGCGCGGGGGGCCCGGGACAGGGCCCCCCGCAGGGAAGGGACGGCTGGCTGTGCACGGCACAGCCGGGAAGGCTGGCTGATCGGCGCACGGGTGCCGCGGGTCGACCGTGGTCAACCTTCCTTGGACGCGACTGGCATCTCGTCCATCCTGGTCAACGAGGCGCGCCGGCCGCAGTGACGCCGACCGGCGCGGCGACGTCGGACACGCCGAAGCCCGCCGGCAGGGGTGCCGGCGGGCTCCGATGACGCGGTACGCCTGGATCAGGCAGCGATCTTGCGGGCCAGGTTCTCGTCGAGCGCGTTCATGAACTCGTCGGTGGTCAGCCACGGGGCGTCGCGCGAGATGAGCAGCGCGAGGTCCTTGGTCATCTGGCCGCCCTCGACGGTGTCGACGATGACCTGCTCCAGGGTGTTGGCGAACTCGGTGACCGCCGGGGTGCCGTCCAGCTTGCCCCGGTGGGCCAGGCCCCGGGTCCAGGCGTAGATCGACGCGATCGGGTTGGTCGAGGTCTTCTCGCCCTTCTGGTACTGCCGGTAGTGCCGGGTGACCGTGCCGTGCGCGGCCTCGGCCTCGACGGTCCGGCCGTCCGGGGAGAGCAGGACGGAGGTCATCAGACCCAGCGAGCCGAAGCCCTGCGCGACGGTGTCGGACTGCACGTCACCGTCGTAGTTCTTGCAGGCCCAGACGTAGCCGCCCTCCCACTTGAGCGCTGCGGCGACCATGTCGTCGATGAGCCGGTGCTCGTAGGTGATGCCGGCGGCGTCGAACTCGGCCTTGAACTCGGTCTCGAACACCTCGGCGAAGATGTCCTTGAACCGGCCGTCGTACGCCTTGAGGATGGTGTTCTTGGTGGACAGGTAGACCGGGTAGTTGCGGTCCAACCCGTACCGGAACGACGCCCGGGCGAAGTCCCGGATCGACTCGTCGTAGTTGTACATGCCCATGGCGATGCCGCCGCCGGGGAAGTTGGCGACCTCCATCTCCATGGGCGCGCCGCCGTCGGCCGGGGTGTAGGTGATGGTCACCGTGCCCGGGCCGGAGACGACGAAGTCGGTGGCCTTGTACTGGTCACCGTGGGCGTGCCGGCCGATGATGATCGGCTTGGTCCAGCCGGGGACCAGCCGCGGCACGTTGGACATGATGATCGGCTCACGGAAGACGACGCCGCCGAGGATGTTGCGGATGGTGCCGTTGGGCGACCGCCACATCTTCTTCAGGCCGAACTCCTCGACCCGGGCCTCGTCCGGGGTGATGGTCGCGCACTTGACGCCGACGCCGTGCTCCTTGATGGCGTTGGCGGCGTCGATCGTGACCTGGTCGTCGGTCTCGTCGCGGTGCTGGATCGACAGGTCGTAGTAGTGCAGGTCGACGTCGAGGTAGGGCAGGATCAGCTGCTCCCGGATCTGCTTCCAGATGATCCGGGTCATCTCGTCGCCGTCGAGTTCTACGACCGGGTTGTTTACCTTGATCTTCGCCATCGGCCGGCGCTCCTCTCGGGGGACACGTGCTCAAGCAGTACGAGCGTACTGCAATTGGGCCGGCAGCCCCCAGCCGGCCTCGACCGGCCGGCGGAACCGGGCTGTGCGGAACAGGAATGCCCTGGAATCATCGTCCGATGCCACTGAACCGCACCCTCGGGTCTATCACGGTCACCGCACTCACCGACGGTGAGGGTGCCTTCTTCCAGTCCCGCGCGGAGGCGTTTCCGCAGGCCACGGCGGCGCACTGGGCGGAGGCCGACCGGCGCGACCCCGGCTCGGTGACCGCCGACGGGCAGTGGTGGCTGCCGTTCCGCAGCTTCGCGATCCGCGCCGGCGACGGGCCGGTCACCCTGGTCGACGCCGGGATCGGCCCGGCCGACGCACCCGC
>NZ_JAKKFF010000580.1 GCF_022229015.1 Micromonospora foliorum | reverse complement strand
CCAGCTCGGCTCGGTGAACCCCCGTGCGCCCACCCGCAGCCGCGCCCGCAAACCGGCGCCGGCCAGATTCCGCACCTCGGCGGCGCCGGGTCGCCGCTGCCCCGGCCGCGCACCGGCGAGGAGCACGGCCAGCATCTCGTCCTCGTACACCCGACGGTGTTCCCACGGATAGACGGCCAGCAGCCGCCGGTAGCGGCGCTCCAGATCGTCGATGCTCACGCCGCACCTCCGTCGGTCAGTAGGCCGCTGCGGCGCAGCCGCACGCGAGCGGCGTCCGCGTTGTGGCGTAGGCGGGACGCCTCCTCGGTGAGCCGCCGCGCGCCCAGGGCGGTGAGGCGGTAATAGCGGCGCAGTCGCGACTGCACCACCTCTTCGCGCTCGACCTCTATGAGACCGTCCGCGCGGAGCCGGTCGAGGACGGCGTAGAGGGTGCCGGCGCGCAGGCGCACCCGGCCGTCGGAGATGCGCAGCACGTCCTCGATGACGGCATACCCATGCATGGGCGCCTCCGCCAGCGCGGTGAGCACCAGGAACGTCGGTTCCCGCAGTGGAGCCTCAGCCATGCCGGGAAGCATATACCGACAGCCGGTATATACAAGGACGGTGAGGGTGTAGCGACGGACGTGGCCGGCACGGATTACCGTGCCGGCCACGTCATCGGTGGTGGTTCAGCTCCCGTACGCCTCCAACTCCCAGAGCGAATGGCCGTACCCGGTGCCCCGGGCCGTGCCGTAGATCCGCAGGTAGCGGCCGATGGCGCCGAGCGCGGTGTGCTCGTCCACACCGCCGTCGGCCCCGGTCACCGTCTTCACGGTGGTCCAGGTGGTGCCGTCATTCGAGGTCTGGATCTGGTACGCGCTGCTGTACGCCGCCTCCCAGCTCAGCTTGACCCGGCCGATCGCGGTGGCGCTGCCGAGGTCCACCCGAATCCACTGCGGGTCGGAGAACGTGCTCGACCAGCGGGTGGTGAGGCTGCCGTCGACCGCCTGGGCGCCGGAGACGTCGGCTCCCTCGTTGCTGGACGTCGACGTGGGTTTGTTCAGCAGCAGGTTGCCGCCGGTCGGGCTTCCGGTGCCGCCGTACACCTCGACCTCGAACAGCGAGTAGCCCCAGGCGGTCCCCTGGGCGGTGCCGAGCAGCCGGATGTACCGGCCGGACCCGCTGAGCCCGGTCAGGTCGTCCACCCCGCCGTCAGCACCGGTCACCGTACGGATCGTGGTGAAGTTGACCCCGTCCGGCGAGGTCTGGATCTGGTATCCGCTGCCGTACGCCGCCTCCCAGGTCAGCTTGACCCGGTTGATGGCGTACGAGGCGCCGAGGTCCACGTCGATCCACTGTGGGTCACCGAAGGCGCTGCCCCACCGGGTGCCGGCCACGCCGTCGAACGCGTTGGCCGCGACGAACGCGCCCTCGAAGCTGGACGCGCGCGCCGGCTTGCCCCGGGCCAGGTTGGCACCCGGCTCGGGATCCGGGTCCGGATCCGGCCCGGGACCGCCCGGGCTGGTGGAGAGGGTGAACTCGTCGATGTCGAAGTACGGGCCGGTGCCCTTGAACACCAGGAACAGCGTCCGGGTGCCGGTCGGGGCGGTGACCCCACCGGTGACCGTGGCGAAATTGGCGTACCCGCCGGTGGACACCACGGTGGCCGAACCGACAAGCGGCCCGGTGGGCGAGTCGACCCGCAACTCCAGCGTGCCGCCACCGCCGGCCGGTGCGCCGACCCGGGCGCTGAACGACTGGACGCCGGTCAGGTTGTAGGGGCGGAACGAGATCCAGTCGTTGTTGTCGACGTAGCCGACCGCCGCGCCGCCGTGCCCCGCCGCCCCGGCGACGACCTGGACGCCGGACGAGTCACCGAAGTGCTCGGCCTGGCGTACCCGGGGTTGCAGGACGGCCTGGGTGTGCGTGGTCAGCGCCGGCTGACCGCCCCCACCCAGGTCGGTGTACTCGGCGTCGATGATGCCGAAGATGTTGGCCGCCGTGTCGTGCTCGCCGTCGGCCGAGGTCTGGATGACGCCGGAGCAGCCCTGCACGCTGCCGAGCTGGTGCCCGTGCGAGTCGTGGCCGAGGACGTAGTTCACCTTGACCCGGGCGCAGTTGATTGCACCGTCCTGGGCGTCGGTGACGGTGACGGAGAACGGCACCGCATCCCCGAAATTGAAGGTCTGCCCGTTCAACGGGGTGTTCACGGTGACCACCGGGGCACTGTTGCCGACCGTGACGACCACGCTCGCGGTGGCTGTCTTGCCTGTGGTGTCCCGCACCGTCAGCGTCGGGCTGCGGGTCCCGTTGGTGGTGTAGGTGAAGCTCGGGTTCGCCGCGGTCGAGTCGGTGGTGCCGTTGTTGTCGAAGTCCCAGGCGTAGGTGAACGGGTCGCCGTCCGGGTCCAGAGTGCCGGCCGAGGAGAAGGCCACGGTCAGCGGCGCGGTGCCACTGGTCGGGGTGGCGGACACCTTGGCGACGGGTGCTCTGCCCTCGCGGGCGTACTCGATGCGGTAGAGCGCCGAGTTGGCGTCGCCGTTGAACCAACCGGTGCCGTAGTCGAGCACGTAGAGCGCGCCGTCCGGGCCGAACTCCATGTCCATCACCTGGGTGCCGGTCCACGGGAACGGGTTGATCTTCAGCGGTTGGCCGGACGCGTCGAGCTTGATGTTCTTGATCCAGCGGCGACCGAACTCACCGGCGAAGTAGGTGCCGTCGTAGTACTGGGGGAACGCCACGGGCGAGGTGTTGTTCGGGTCGTACCGGTAGACCGGCCCGCCCATCGGGGACAGGCCACCGCCGGTGAACTCCGGCGGCGAGCCGGAGCCGCCGTACGGCAACCAGGCCGGGACGGCCGGCGGCAGCTGGGTGATGCCGGTGTTGTTGGGCGAGTTGTTGACCGGCCCACCGGCGCAGTTGAACTTCGCCCCGGACGGTCCGGACGGGAAGGTGTAGTCGTTGTAGGCGTCGTTGCGGGCGGTGCAGTACGGCCAGCCGTAGAAGCCGGGCCGGTCGATCCGGGCGAACTCGACGTTGCCCGCCGGCCCCCGGTTCGGGTCGGCGGTGCCCGCGTCGGGGCCGTAGTCACCGAGGTAGACGATGCCGGTGGCCTTGTCCACGCTCATCCGGAACGGGTTGCGGAAGCCCATCGCGTAGACCTCCGGGCGGGTCCGCGCGGTGCCCGGGGCGAACATGTTGCCGGCCGGGATGGTGTAGCCGCCGGCCGCGCTCGGCTTGATCCGGAGGACCTTGCCGCGCAGGTCGTTGCTGTTCGCCGAGGTGCGCTGCGCGTCGAACGCGGGGTTGCGCCCGGCCCGCTCGTCGATCGGGGTGAAGCCGGCCGAGTCGAACGGGTTGGTGTCGTCACCTGTGGACAGGTAGAGGTTGCCGGCCGCGTCGAAGTCCATGTCACCGCCGACGTGGCAGCACATGCCCCGACTGGTCGGCACGTTGAGGATCAGCGTCTCGCTGGCCAGGTTGATGGTGTTGTCCGCGTTCACGGTGAACCGGGCCAGTCGGTTGACGCCGTCCCAGACGGCGAAGTCGGCCGGGGTGCCGGTGGCCGGCGCACCACCGCCGGGGGTGCTCAGTGGTGGGGCGAAGTACGCGTACACCCAGCGGTTGGTGGCGAAGTTCGGGTCGGCCTTGATGCCCTGCAGACCCTCCTCGTCGCCGGTGTAGACCGGCAGGGTGGCGGCGATCTTGGTGTTGCCGGCGGCGTCGGTGTGCCGGATCACGCCGTTGCGGGAGGTGTGCAGCACGCCCCGGTCCGGTAGGACGGTGAGGCTCATCGGCTCGCCGGTCTCGGCCGCGCCCTTGGCCAGCTCCACCTGCTGGAAGCTGCTGGTGACGGTGGGACCACAGTCGGCGTCGACCGCGCCGGCGGCCGTCTGGATGCCGCCGAGCAGGTGCTGCCGGAAGTTCGCCTCGCTGTACGACGCGTCGGTGTGCCCGAGACCGGTGTACCAGGCTCGACCGCCGGAGTAGTTCTGGCACCAGGAGATCGGGTGGTCGGCGCCCATGCTCCCGCCCGTGTAGGTGCTCTCGTCCAGGGTGGCCAGCACGTGCGCGTTGCCCCGGGGGTTGGTGCGGTAGTTGTACAACTCGTCGAACCGGCTCCACCGCTGCGGCAGCGTCGCGGTCGACGGGTGCACCTGGTCGGCGACCTTCACGGTGACGTTCTGCTCGGCCGGGTGCGAGGCGAAGTACGCCCCGACGAGTCCCCCGTACCAGGGCCAGTCGTACTCGGTGTCGGAGGCCGAGTGCACGCCCACGTACCCGCCGCCGCCCTGGATGTAGCGCTCGAACGCGGCCTGCTGGGCGGCGTTGAGCACGTCGCCGGTGGTGGAGAGCCAGATCACCGCGGCGAACCGGTCCAGGTTGGCGTCGGTGAACTGGGCGGCGTCCTCGGTGGCCTCGACGGTGAAGCCGTTGGCCGCACCGAGTTGCTGGATCGCGGCGATGCCCGGGGTGATGGATCCGTGCCGGAATCCGGCGGTCTTGCTGAAGACCAGCACGGTGAACGGTGCGGCGCTGGCCGTGGGTGGCGCGGCGACGATGCCTCCCGCCACGAGGATCGCGCTCAGCGCGAGGCCGAGCCACGATCTCAGGGATCTGCGCACAGTGGGGTCCTTTCGCGGTGCGAGGGACGGCGTGCGCCGATCACGCCTGGCGGTGGTGGGACGAGATATGTGAATGCATCGTTGCGTCCGGATCACGGGCGCGTCAAGCACTCTCCCACCGTCCGTGAGAGCGTTATCTCCGCAGGTCAGGCGCGACCGTACGGAGTGAGATCGAATAACGGTTTTCCGGCCGCGATCGAGAGCGACGATCGACGATGGTCAGCGGCCGCCCGCGACCAGTTCGGCGATCATCCCCTCGCAACTGCGGACGACGACCTGCGCGCCGCGCCGCTGGGCCAGCGGCAGCAGGGGATCCTCCGCCCGGTCCCGCCACCGCCACTGCGCCTCGGCGGCGACCTCCCAGAGCTGCCGCACGTCGGCCTCATGCTCGACACCGAGCCGAGCCGCGAGGCCCACCCCGTCGCCGCCGACCAGCCGCTGCGCCTCGGCGGCCAGCTCCGCGTCGAACCCCAGCCGGGTGTTCCGCAACGCCACCAGCAGGCGCAGCTCCCGGAACTCGTGCGCACCGGCGAGGATCTGCTCCACCGCGCCGACCAGCTCGGCCGACCCCCGGGTGGGCTCGGCCCGCAGCAGCGCCTCCACCGCGGCCAGCGCCGACCGGGCCTTCAGCGCGTCGCGGCGATCGATGAAACAGCGCGTCACCGACTCGCGCAGCTCGGTGAGACCGCTACGCCGAATCAGTTCGGCGGAGAGCTTCACCCGACTGTCGAACCCGCTGCGCACCAGCGTGGCCGCCAGCCGGACACCGAAGACCCCGAACCGATCCAGCAGCGCGGCGCGCACCTCGGTATCCAGCCGCACGGGCAGCTCGCCGCGGAGGAAACGGTCGGCGGAGATGAGGTGGACGTCCAGCTCCGCCCGGGGCACCTGGGCCAGGGTCGCGAGCGCGGCGAAGTCCGACTCGCCGAGCATCCGGCCCGCCAGGCCGATCATTCCACTGCACGCCACGACGTTGACGCTGAGCGCGTTCACCCTCGGGTCGCGGTAGTGCCGGCGCGCGAGCTGGCGCGCCGTGAGCAGACCGTCGATCCGACCGCCACCGGTCTCGTCGGCGCGGGACAGCACCATGATCACGTTGACCGCGGCGGACTGCCCGACGGCACTGTCCCGTGCCGACTCCAGCACCCGCAGGTCGCTGTCCCGACCGTCGCGGGTCAGGTACAGCACCGCGTCCGAATCCCGCAGCACCCGCTCCAACACCGGCACCCGGCCCTGCTCGGCTCCTCCGGTGACCGCCGGGGTGTCGATCAGCGTGATCTGCCGCAGTGCCCGCGTCGGCCACCGCACCACGATGTCCCGCACGTCCCCCGCACCCCAACCCAGATCCACCCGCAGCCCGGTCGCCGACTTCACCACGGCCAACTCCTGCGGTGGCTGCCCGACCGGGTAGGCGGTGGCGCGCGGCTCGGCCCCGTCCTCGTACCAGGTGAAGGCGCCGTCCGCCCGCTCGACCGGCGCGACCTCCTCACCCATCAACGCGTTGAGCACCGTCGACTTGCCCGATCGCCACGGGCCGACGATGGCGATCCGCAGCGGCTGCTCCAACCGGGCCACCTGATGCCGAAGCTCTGCGACGGCCCGGGGATTGTCCTGGTACAGCTCGATGGCCTGGTGCAGCAACCCCCACGCCGCCTCGTCCAGACGCACCCCCACCGTCATGCCTGCGGCTCCAGCAGCAACGGGGCGGACCGGGCGCCGGTCAACTGCTGAGCCTGCTCGTACACCGCGGCCAACCGGGTCATCTTCAACCGGATCTCGCGCTGCCGCTGCTCGCGCAGGGAGGCATCGGTGTCGGCCTCCTGCTTCGCGCTGCGGAACGACTGCACGATGGCCTCCTGGAGTTCCTCGGTCAACCCCGTGAAGTGGTCGCGCAGCATCCGCTGCACCTGCCGGGCGGCGTCGCGGCAGTCTCGGATGATCCGGACGAAGAAGTCGTCGACATGCCGCTGGATGGCCGTCTTGACGGTCGCCTGCCGGCGACGGAGCAACTGCTTGCTCTCGTCGCGGATGCTCTTGCCGCCGAAGAGCGCCCCGATGCCCACCGACACTGGATTGATCATCGGCATGCCGGCCAGAGTGGTCGCCAGACCGAACATCAGCATGCCGCCGTACGAGCCCTTCATACCGGTGAACAGCTTCTGGCCGGTGGTGAACCGGTCGATCGTCGGCCGTTGCAGCTCGGGCAGGCGCTCGCCGATGTCGTCCGGCATCGTCATCGACCAGGGCGGCAGCACGTCGTAGCCGTACCGGTCGAAGTTGGCGGCCACCCTCCGGGCGATCCAGTCACAGCGCTGGATCAACCACTCGTGGTTCGCCTCCGCCGCCTCCACCAGGCTCCTCTCCAGCCAGTCCTGGAAGGTGTCCCAGGCGACCAACGGATCGGCGGTGTCGAACGCCTCGTCCACCGCGCGCAGGATCTGTCGGGTCCGGTCGCGCAGGTCGTACTCGAGGTCGGCGAGCAGGTCGGTGATCTCGTCGGTAAGCGTGTTCTGCCACCGCGTGGAGCACCGGCGCAGCTCGTCGACCTCACGCTGCGCCGCGTGCAGCCGGGAGATCGGCCCGGACTGCTCCTCGGCCTGCTGGGTCGCCAACTCGGCGCGCAGCGGCGCGGCCAACTGCTCCACCACCGTCCGGGCCACCGTCTGCACCGCCGCACGGGCCAGGTGGTCGCCCTTGCCGGCCAGGTCGCGTTGCAGGCGGGCGATCAGCGCGGGGAAACCGGACTCGGCGTTGAGGCCACGGTCGTCGGCCGCGGCGGCGCGCAGTCGCAACGCCGCCGAGACCGGGATCAGCGTCGCCGGGACGCCCGCCTCGGCCAGGTGCTGCCGGTTGCGCTCGGCGACCGTACGCCAGTCCGCCACCAGATCGGTCTTGCTCTGCACCACGATCACGTTCGGATGCGATCGCATGATGTGCAGCAGCATGTTCAGCTCGGCGACCGACAACTCCCGAGTGGAGTCGGTGACCAACAGCACGGTGTCCGCGCGGGCGGGCGCCGCGACGGAGGCGGCGGCGCCAATACCGGCGACCTCGTCGGTGCCGGGAGTGTCCACCAGCACCAACCCGGCACCGAGCAGGGCGCGGGGCACTCCGATCTCGACGTACGCCGGACCGCCGCCCGGCCGACGCCCGACCAGGCCGGCCACCCCCGCCGCGACCTGGTTGAGCGCCACCGGGGTCCGCTCGACGGTCACCGCGGCGGCGGTGCCGGTGGGGTGCCCCGGGGCTGGTGGCAGCGACTGCGCCACCGCCGCGGTGGGCGCCTCGGCGTGCTGCACCACGGTCGGCAGGACTGTCGTACGGCCGTCCCCGACCGGGCAGGCCGGAGCGTTGATGATCGCGTTGATCAGCTGACTCTTGCCCTGGTTCGGCTCACCGATGACCAGGACACGCAGCGTCGGGTCCAGCAGTTGCGCACGCTTCTGCCGCACCGTCTGGAGTAGGTCACCACGACCGTGTGCAGTGCATGTGCGGGCGATCTCGTCCAGCACGTCCAACCAGATCCCGGCCATCACCGCACCAAGTGTGCGGATTTCGGCTTAATTATCAAGAGGGACCGGATGTGGAACCGGGAAGGGCCGGATCGCCCGAGACGATCCGGCCCTCCGCTCCGACCGGAAATCCGGGTCAGAGCAGGCCGCCGGTGATACCCAGCAGCCCGTGATCGGACGAGGCGTGCGAGTCGCCGAGCACACCGTCGGTGACCCCACCGGTCACGTCACCGACCGTGTCGGTGACACCGGGGAGGAGGCTGTCCACCTGGTGCGTCACGCCGCCCACCGTCGACGGCACGTCGAGCGGCGGGACCACGCCGCCGACGACACCGTCGCCGTGCCCGAGGCCCAGCCCGCCGAGGGTGTCGTCGACACCGAGGGAGCTGACGACCCCGCCGAGCTGACCGTGGGTGCCGGAGAGAACACCACCGGTCAGGTCGCCGCCGATCAGATTCGAGTCAGTGCCGCCGAGCAGGCCGGTCGGGTCGCCGACGGTGTTGGTGACGTCCCCGAGCACCGGGTCCGCGATCGCGTCCACCGGCTGCACCACGTCGGCGTCGAGGGTGTGCGCCACGTCGGAGACACCGGCCAGGTCGGTGTCCAGGCCGGACGGGCCGATGCCCAGACCGATGCCCGGCAGCACGGTGACCCCGGCGGCGGCGGTCGACGGGTCGACCGCGATGGCGCCGAGCACGCCGGCCTTGACGTCCAGGCCAGTGGGCGAGCTGGTGACGCTGATCTGCTGCGCCACGCTCTGCAACTGACCCACCACATCGGTGGTGTCGGTGAGCAGCGGGTCCAGCCCGAGCTGCTCGACCGGCGAGGTCAACGGCGCGAGGCCCGCGCCCGGCGCGTAGTCGACGACAAGCGGCACGACGTCCTGCACGTCCGCAGCGGTGATGTCGGTGAGCCCGGCGCCCCGCAACGCACCCTCGGGGTCGAGGTCGAAGGCCGACCGCGCGTCCGGGTTCGTCAGTAGGTCGAGCACGAAGTCGTGGAGCGTCTGCTGCGAGTCCATGTGCCGGTTCTCCTCGGATGTGGCATTGGCGGGGTGTCGTACGTCGACAGTGACGACGCTATTGCCGGGGCCCGCCCCCGGGCATCGGGGCTGAGCCCGCATCCGGGCCGGTTGAACTAGGGGCTCCGCCACCTCGTACGTTAGGGGGACAGGGGGAAACCGTCCCGACGAGATTAGGGTCCCGACCAGGGACTGATCTCTGGTACGAACGTAGGAGCCCGCGGGGTTCGCCGGGGGTGGGTCGTCGGGCAGCCGACGCCATCGCCACCGACCGGCCGACTCACGGGGAGAGACAGAGACGATGCCGTACGTCCTGGGGATAGACATCGGAAGCAGCAACACGGCCGCCGCGGTCGCACGAAGACGCGGCGCGACCTGGACACGTCCCGAGGCCGTCCCGCTGAGCGCCGGCTCGCCTCTCATGCCGTCGGTGCTCTGCCTGGCTGAGGACGGTTCGCTGCACGTCGGCGAGCCCGCGACCGACGACGGCAGCCGCACCACCCGCGACTTCGTCCACCGGATCGGCGACGACGTGCCGGTGCTCCTCGGCGGCGAGCCCTGCGCGCCGCAGACACTGACCGCCGAGTTGGCGGCGTGGGTGGTGGAGCGGGTCCACGCCCTGGAGGGCGGGGCGGCCGAGGCGATCGTGCTCAGCCACCCGGCGGGGTGGCGCCCCTACCGACGGGAGGTGCTGCACCGGGCACTGTCGGACCTCGGCCTACGGCACGTGACGTTGCTGCCCCGCACGGTCACGGTCGCCGAGAGCCACGCCGCTCGCGGGTTCGCGGGCAGCACCGCCGTGGTCTACGCCCTGGGGGGCAACAGCTTCGAGGCGGCTCTGGTGCGCCGCACCCCGCGCGGCACGTACGAGACGTTCGGCACCCCGCAGGGCCTCGACTCGATCGGTGGCGCCGACTTCGACGAGGCGCTGGCCGAGCATGCTCGTACCGTGCTGGCCCGGGAGTTGGCCGCGACCGGACGTCGCGGGGCCCAGGCCGCGCTGCGCGGGCTGCGCGCGGAGTGTGACCGGGTCAAGCGGGTGCTGACCGTCGACCTGACGGCCGACGTGGTGCTGACCCTGCCGAGCGGCCCGGCCCGGGTGCCGGTGACCCGGGCGCAGTTCGAGGCCATGATCCGCCCGACGGTGCAGGCCACCGTCGACCTCCTGCTCCGGGCCGTGCGCAGTGCCGACCTGACTCCGGCGCAGCTCGACGGCGTTCTGCTGGCCGGCGGCTCCACCCGGGTCCCGCTCGTCACCGAGCTGATCAGCACGGCCCTTCCGGTGCCCGTCGAGGTGGAGCCGGACGCCCAGTTGACCGCCGCCACCGGGGCGGCGATGGCCGCCTGTCAGGTGGTGTCACCACGCCCTCGCCAACCGGCGCCAGCTCGCGCTGCGGCCCCGGTCAGCGGCGCCGGGCCGGCCGGCCTGCCGGCACCACGCCGCCCCCATCACACCGTTCCGGGTGATCCGCCACCGCGGCCCCCGGTCCGGGTCCTCCCACTGGAACTGCCGAAGCCGTCCCGCCTGGCGCTGGCCCGCAGCCGGGGACGCGAAGGATGACCCCAATGATCATGAATGACCTCGCCGCACCAGGGTTGACCCTGGACAAGGGGTTGCAGGCGCTGCTGGACACGGTCGCGCAGGATCCGACCGGCCCACTCGCCGTCGGCGTCGCCGGCCCGGCCGGTCACGGAAAGACCGCGCTCCTCGCCGAACTGGAGCGCATTCACCAGCGCGCCGGGGTCGCCGTACGCACGACCGCTCCGGAGCCGGGTGAGGCGGTCGACCCCGACACGGTGGTGCTGGTCGACGACGCGCACCTGCTCGACGACGCGCGGATCGAGGCGCTGCTGCGTCTGGTCGCCGGCCGTCGACACCGGTTGGTGGTCGCCCACCGCCCGTGGCCGCGGTCGGCGGCGTGCAGCGCGCTGATCGACGCGCTGCGACGCGACGGGCAGGCGGTGCTGCTCACGCCGTTCACCCGGGAACAGACCGCCGCGTACCTCGCCGGCACACCCGAGCTGGGCCGCCCCGCCGACCTGGTCGACTTCGTGCACACGCAGACCGCCGGCGTACCCCGGGATGTCGAACGGCTGGCCAGTGGCCTGGCCGGCGCGGAGACCCGGACCGGCGCGATGGTCGACCCACCCCGGTCGGTCATCCTCGAATTCGGCCCGGACCTGGAGGTCCAGGCCACCGCGGTACGACGACTGCTGCTCGCCGTCGCGGTCGGCGGGGCGCTGCCGGTGAGCATGCTCGGCGCTCTGCTGGGCCGGGACCCGGCCGGGGTGGACGAGTTGATCGCCACGACCCGGGCGGCCGGGCTGCTCGGCGCCGACGGCCGGCTCGCGCCGATCGTCCGGCGGGCCGTCGCGACGCTGAGCCCCACCACCGAGCGGACGGCGGTCTGGCGTCGGCTCACCGAACTGCAGCTCGCCCGGGGTGGCGCGGTGCTGCCGCTGGTCCGTTCCCTGCTCGCGGTCGGCGCGCTCGGCGACTGCCCGGCCGCGACCCTGGCCGCCGCGGCGGACGAG
>NZ_JAKKFF010000058.1 GCF_022229015.1 Micromonospora foliorum | reverse complement strand
CTTTCCCTACACGCCGCCCTTCCGATCTCGCGAGCAGCAGGTGTGCCGGTCGACGCGGCCCCGTGCGCCGCCGGGCGACGACGGTCAGCAGCACGGCGGCCACCGCGGCGACGAGCCCGCTGAGCGCCGCGACAGCGACCATGCCCGGTGGAAAATGCACGCCTCCAAGAGTGCCGGATGGGCGCACGTTCTGGGGGGCTGAGTGTGCATCTGTTGGGACACGGCAGATACCAGGGTGGGCCGGTGCGCCGGCGGTGTCATGCTGGTGTGTATGCCTGAGCTGCGGTCGAGGACCTCCACACACGGTCGGACGATGGCCGGCGCCCGGGCCCTCTGGCGGGCCACCGGGATGACCGACGACGATTTCGGCAAGCCGATCGTCGCCATCGCCAACAGTTTCACCCAGTTCGTGCCTGGTCACGTACACCTCAAGGACATGGGTGGCCTGGTCGCCGACGCGGTCGCCGAGGCCGGTGGGGTGGGCCGGGAGTTCAACACCATCGCGGTCGACGACGGCATCGCGATGGGCCACAGCGGCATGCTCTACTCGCTGCCCAGCCGTGAGCTGATCGCCGACGCGGTCGAGTACATGGTCAACGCGCACTGCGCGGACGCCCTGGTCTGCATCTCCAACTGCGACAAGATCACTCCCGGGATGTTGCTGGCCGCCTTGCGACTCAACATCCCGACCGTCTTCGTCTCCGGCGGCCCGATGGAGGCCGGCAAGACGATGGCGATCGAGGGCGTCGTGCACAGCAAGATCGACCTGATCGACGCGATGATCGCCTCCTCCAACGAGGCGGTCACCGACGAGCAGCTCGGTGAGATCGAACGCTCCGCCTGCCCGACCTGCGGCTCCTGCTCCGGCATGTTCACCGCCAACTCGATGAACTGCCTCACCGAGGCGATCGGGCTAGCGCTGCCCGGCAACGGTTCGACGCTGGCCACCCACGCCGCCCGCCGGTCGCTCTTCGTCGAGGCCGGCCGGACCGTCGTGGAGATCTCCAAGCGGTGGTACGACGGCGACGACGACTCGGTGCTGCCCCGTACGGTCGCCTCCAAGGCCGCCTTCGAGAACGCGGTCGCCCTGGACGTGGCGATGGGCGGCTCCACCAACACGGTGCTGCACCTGCTCGCCGCCGCCCGCGAGGCGGAGATGGACTTCGGCGTCAGCGACATCGACGCGATCTCCCGGCGGGTGCCGTGCCTGGCCAAGGTCGCGCCGAACTCGCCGAACTACCACATGGAGGACGTGCACCGGGCCGGCGGCATCCCGGCCATCCTCGGCGAACTGGACCGGGCCGGGCAGCTCAACCGGGACGTGCACGCCGTGCACTCCCCGTCGCTGGCGCAGTGGCTGACCGACTGGGACGTGCGCGGTGGCTCCCCCACCCCGACGGCGGTCGAGCTGTTCCACGCCGCCCCCGGCGGGGTGCGTACCGTCGAGCCGTTCTCCACCACCAACCGGTGGTCGTCGCTGGACACCGACGCGGCCGGCGGCTGCATCCGGGACCGCGAGCACGCGTACTCCGCCGACGGTGGGCTGGCCATCCTGCACGGCAACCTGGCGCCCGAGGGCAGTGTGGTGAAGACCGCCGGGGTGCCGGACGACTGCCTGACCTTCCGTGGCCCGGCGAAGGTCTACGAGTCGCAGGACGACGCGGTGACCGCGATCCTCGCCAAGCAGGTGGTCGCCGGGGACGTCGTGGTGATCCGGTACGAGGGGCCCAAGGGCGGCCCCGGCATGCAGGAAATGCTCTACCCCACCTCGTTCCTGAAGGGACGTGGGCTGGGCCGCTCCTGTGCGCTGCTCACCGACGGCCGTTTCTCCGGTGGCACCTCCGGGCTCTCCATCGGGCACGTCTCCCCCGAGGCGGCCTCCGGCGGGCTGCTCGCCCTGGTCCGCGACGGCGACGAGGTCGTCATCGACATCCCGAACCGGTCGATCGAGCTGAACGTGCCCGCCGAGGAGCTGGAGGCGCGACGGGTGGCCGAGGAGAAGCGCGACAAGCCGTACACCCCGACCGATCGGCAGCGCCCGGTGTCGGCGGCGCTGCGCGCGTACGCCTCGATGGCCACCTCGGCCAGCGACGGCGCCTACCGCCGCGTCCCGGAGTAGTCGCCAGCCCGTGTTCCACAAGGGATCGTTGATATCGGGGTGTCCTCGGCCACGGGACACCCCGGAGTGGCTGCCCGGCCGGCGCGGAGATTTCTTCCGGCCGGGCAGCGCCGTCTCCGCAGCCGGCAGCCCACACAGCGCCGCCCCCTTGATCGCGACGGGATCGGTGATACCGGGGTGTCGAGCCCACCCCGGATACCGCGTTGTCAGGGATCCCGTGCTGATCGCGCCCGGGGGGCGCGGAACCGGTGGCCAGGATCGCGTTCGTCAGAGCTCGGAAACCGGACCGGTCTCCGAGCGTTCGGCAGGGGTGGCCGCAGTGCCTACGTGAGGGTCCGTCGGGCTGTCAGCTCCGACCGAATCGATCCGCTGCACGCCGGGGGCAATCAATCGACCGGGCCGGTGTGGTGCCGGGATCAGCCGCGACAGGAAATCCTGGGTCTCCGGGTCATCCGCGAACAGAAGCGTGCCTCGTAGCCCCCTGGTGAGCAGCACCTTGTACGTGTTTCGGATCAGCCGGTCCGCGTTCCTGGCGACGACCCTGCCCTCGCGATTCACGATCGCCGGGTCGCACGACTTTCTCGGATCGGAGACGAATCGGCCATCGCGCACGACGAGATCCTTGCCGATGATGACGCCAGACCAGTTGTACTCGAACCCCTGGGCGGTGTAGATACAGCCGATCTGCCCGAACCCACGCGGATCCGTGGCCCAGTAGGCGCTGGTCGGAATTCCTTTGGGCGGGTAGTCGTCGTACGCGTTCCACGGCCTTGCCCAGGACTCGATGCGGACGTCGGGCACGAGCTGGCCGTTCTGCGCCCGATGGGTCCATGGCCAGCAGAACCCGGCCGAGATCCTCGCCGTCTCCCCCCGATCTTGGCATCCCCGCAGGATCGTCTCCATCTCCTCGGGAGAATCCACCAGTGCGAGCCGGAACCGTTCGTCGCCCTTCCAGCGGTACGGAGCCGCGCGGGCCAATCCCAACAGGTGCAGCACCCACCGTTCGTAGCGTGGGCTACCGCCGCAGCGGAACTGCGCGCCTAGCTCGATCCGGTCGACCTCCAGATCCAACTGACCTGCCGCCTCGGTGATCGTGTCTACGCTGCCCACCTCGTCGGGGCGTACGACCTGGTTGTCATCGAGCAGGAAGACCGGCACCTTGGCCGCCTCGATCAGCTCCTGCACCTGAGGCTTGCTGCCCTGCCGCGACCCCTTGGTCGACCGTTCACGAATCCGGTGCGCCTCGTCGCAGATGAGCACGTCGAGCTTGTCGGGAATGGCATCCATAAAGTCCATGAAGTAGCTGAACAATGGTCTGGTCCGCCGCGCAGGGTCCGCGGGTTGACGCCGCGCGTACTGCTGGAGGGTCCGGGTAAATGCCCGCGAACCGGTGGCGTGGGCAATCTGCCGTTCCTCGCGGGCCAGTTCGGCAAGCAGGTTGAGCCCGATCGCGCTCTTGCCGCTGCCGGGTCCTCCCGAAATGATCACGACTCGCTTGCCGCGCCCATCCTCGGCCCAACGCACCCCTCGCAGCACCAGCTCGTATGCCGCGCGCTGCTCGTCCAGCAGGGGAAAAAGGGCCCGGTTGGCCACCTCATCCGCTGCGAGGGACAGCAGTTGCCGACTCTGCCGAATCGGACTGCTCAGCAGCCGATACGCAGCCTGCGGGTGCCGCACTCGATCGAACTTACGCTCGAGATAGACAGGGAACTGCTTAGCCTTGTCCGGGGTCCACACCATGCTCTGGTAGCTGCGCTCACGCACCAAGTCCGGGATTCGGTCGCGCTTGGCGTTGTGCAGGTAGGCCATGCCGTGCACGGCGTTGGGCCACTCCCGCACCTTCTCGACGTAGTCCACGAGGTACGCGCAGTACGCCTCCACCTGCAGGGCGGGATGCAGTTGCGGTTCTTCAAGGTGATTGACGCGCAGAACGCTCCCGTCGTCGTCGTACCGCGACGCCTCGCTCCACTGCTTCAGTTCCACCACGAGGTACGTCGCCCGCATCGTCAGGGGTTCGGCTCCGGCGAGGATGACGTCGATCCGCCGGCTACTGCGAGGAAGTTGGTACTCCACGAGCGCGTCGAGATCGCCGTATCCCAGCGCACACAGGTGCCGGGCAAGGGCTGGCAAGCTGTTTCGCCAAGAGCGCCGCTCGGGCTCGTTCACCTTGTATCCGGAGGCGGTGAGATAGGCCGCCAGCTCGTCGTCCAGTCGCTTGTCGTCATACAGCGCGACGATCTGAGCCGGTGTGGTCTGAAACGCCAGCACTGACAGGCCCCCGAGGCACGAAGATCTCGTGCGGTGGGGGCGTGTCCTTCGCAGGAAGCCCGTCGATCCGCTGAACTGACGGTCACAGTATCGGCACTGTGCGGCTGTCGCTACCCGGCGTCGGCCTCAAACCTGACCTCCGGCGTACGCCGGACCCGCACCAGATCACGCAGGTACTCCCGCGTCTCCGGGTCGGTCGCATACAGGACCGTGCCGCGCATGCCCCGGGTCAGCAACACCTTGTAGGTGTTGCGAATCAAGCGGTCCACTTCCCCGTCGCCAACGGATTTGCGGCTGCGAATCGACGAGTCCTTCGACTCTTCGCGGCGGGTCACGAGCCGGCCGTCCCTCGCCACCAGATCGGGGCCGATGATGACCCCCGACCAGTCGTACTCGAACCCCTGTGCGGTGTAGACGCAACCTACCTGACCGAAGCCGTTCGGGTCGGTGGCCCAGAACGCGCTTCCCGGCGCCTCGCCGACACTGCGTTCGCTCCGGACGTTCCACGGTCGAGCCCAGTCGCCGATCTTCACGTCCGGCACCAACGTGCCGTCAGGTCTCGGATCACTCCAGGGCCAGCAGTAGCCGGCCGACATCCTGGCCGTGCCGCTGGCTGCCTGCCGCTCGGCAAGGTACGCCTCCAATTCCTCTGGGGACTCGGCGACCCGCACGTCGAACCGGCCGTCGCCCACCCAGACGGAAGGCTCACCTCCGTCCAAGCCGAGCAGGTCGAGAACCCACTCCTCGTACGCCTCACTGCCCCCGCAGCGGAACTGATCGTGCAGTGAGACGACGTCGACCTCGACACCGAGCTTCTCCGCGAAGGCGGAGATGACCTCAACGCTGCCCAGCTCGCCTGGCTTCACCACCTGATGCTCGTCGAGCAGAAAGACCGGCACTCGGGCGAGCGAGATGAGTTCCTCCAGTTGCGGACGGGCGACATCCCGGCGCGCCTTGGGCGTGTAACGGTTGACCGAATTCTCCCGTACCCGGTGTGCCTCGTCGCAGATCAGCACTTCGATGTCGTTCGGCTCGGCGTCCATGAAGCTGTTGAAATACTTGAAGAGGCTCTGCAGCCGGGTCGATCCCCTCCCGGCATAGCGACGCAGCGTCTGGGTGAAGGATCGTGAGCCGGTGGCGTGCAGCACCGACCGGTTCTGCCGGGCCAGCTCCCCGAGGACCGAGAGTGCTATGACGCTCTTGCCGCTACCCGGCCCGCCCGCGACCACCACCGCGCGCTTGTGGTTCGCCGTCCGGGCCCGCGCGATAGCGTGCATGACCATCTCGTACGCCACATGCTGCTCATCGAGCAGGATGAAGTGCGAGCGTTCCTTCAGCTCGGCAGCGGCGTACTTCAGCAGATGCCGGCTGGGGCGCACGGTGCTGGTCAGGAACCGGTCCGCTGGGCCTGCTCCCGAAGCGGGTGCAAACCGGCTACGCAGGTAATCAAGCCACTGCCCCCGCCACTGCCCGGTAAAGATCCGGCTCTGCTCGCTGGACGCTCGGTCGAGCAGGTCGGCAACGTCACGGTCCACGGCGTTGTGCAGGTAGGCGGCACCCCTCAACAGCTTCTGATCGCGGCCGAGTACGCCCAGAAAGTCGTTGAGATAGCGACAGTAGTCCTGTACCTGGACACCGGGATGCAGGCGTGGGCCGTGGACCTGCTCGACAGCGACGAGAGTTTCCGAATCCTCGAAGGCCGTGGCATAGGACCACTGTTTGAGTTCGACGACGAGGTAGGAGTCGTCTCCGGTACGTGGATCGACACCGGCCAGCACCGCGTCGACGCGTCGGCTGGTCAACGGAAGCTGGTACTCAACGAGTACCTCGACCTCGGTCAGGCCCGCGTCAGCGAGATCCTGAGCGAGCACCGGGAGGCTACGCGCCCAGGACCGCTTCTCTGCGGGGCTCACCCCATGACCGCCGTGGCGGGATCGCTCGGTCAGCACCTCAACCAGGGTGCCATCGGTAGCGAGACGCAATAGACCAGCAGCGGACGTACGGAACGCCGACATCGACAGGTGCCCCCGGGCAGCACGAAGAGATCGTGCGGATGGGGGGCATATCCAAGCACCGGAAGCCCGTCGGACCGCCTTACTGCCATGACTGTAACGAGAAGATCAACCGACGGCTACGACCGTGGCGCCTTCGCTGCCGAGCCCCTGGCGCCTTCCACGGGGTAGCGCCGGGCCGAGTCCGCCAGTTTGTCGATCGCCGCCTCCACGAGGTCGATGTCGAGGACGTCGGCGAGCCGCACCAGATAGATCATGACGTCGCCAATCTCGGCGCGTACCCGTGCACCCGCTTGCGGATCCGTCATCACCTGGGCGGCCTGCTCGGGCGTGAGCCACTGGAGCTCTGCCAGCAGTTCGCCGACCTCACCGGACAGCGCCATCGCCAGGTTCTTCGGTGTGTGGAACTGCTGCCACTCGCGCTCCTCGGCGAAACGCCGGAGCTGATCGGCGAGCCGGGAGACACCACCCGCGGCGGATTCCGCTTCCGAAGGGCTGCCCATACCTCAGATCCTCACCTCGCCGGGGTCGACCTCCTCATCATTGTCGCCCAGGCCGAGCGGGGCCATGTGGCGAGTAGGGCCCCGGGTACGTCCGGCCCCGCTCCCTTGATCGACACGGGATCACTGATACCGGGGTGTCGAGCCGATCCGGATACCGCGTTGTCAGGGGTCCCGTGTCGATCACGCCGGGACGGCGCGGGGGTCGGTGGCCGAGGGCGTCGGGGAGTGGCGGGTCAGGATGGTGCCCACGGTCCGCTGGCGAACTGGCCGTTGCCGACGAACGGGCTGACGTTGGGCACGCACCCGCCCAGGCCCATCGTCTGGGTCATCATGACCGGGGCCGGCTTGCCGCGACCGCCGCACTTCATGTGGGCGAAGCCGAGGAAGTGGCCAAACTCGTGGTTGATCACGCCGGCGTGGTACTCGTCCATGCTGACCGGGTATCCCGGTGAACCCTGGAGCCAACGCCGCAGATTGATCATGATGGTCTTGCCGTACTTGCAGGAGTAGACCCCCTCGGTGTCGACGCCGCTCGCGCCGCAGAGTCGGTCCACTGTCCTCGGTGTCGCGAGCCGCACGTCGACGTCGACAGTCGAGCTGCCGACCCGTTGGAAGGACCACGACGCGCGGTTCAGGTTGACCGCGGCGTTGGTGACCGGGTGCTGTGCCGAGGTGGCCCACCCGTTCGGTGCGGCCAACACCTGCTCGATGCTCGCGGCGAACCGGTCCGGCTTCCAGGCGGGGATGTCACCCCAGGCGATGCCCTTCTCCACCGAGACGCTGTAGCGCACCCGCTTCTTACCCTTGCCGATGACGCGACCGGTGCCGGTGGCGGTGGTGAAGGTGCCGGCGGCCCGGGTGGGGATCTGCGCGTCGGTCGGGATCCGCGGAGTCGGGCTGGAGGTCGGCGTACCGCTGCGACTCGGAGCTGAGTTCTGCGCGGTGGAGCCGGAGGGTGGGACGTCGGCCTGCCCGGACGCCGGTGCCGGCGACGTGCCACACCCGGCGGTCGCCAACACCAGTGCCAACGAGATCGGCACGAGCAGCCGTCCGTTGATCCGCACGTCGAAACCTCCAGGAACGATCACGGGTGAGTGAGGAACACCGGAAGGCTATGTGACTGGGGGTAAGGAAATTGTCAGGATGATCGGCGACTGGACATGATCAAAGAAGCATAATTCCGGCAGACCTCGTCAAAGGGAAGCACTATGCGTGATGGGCGCGGCCGGTTTGAGCGAGGTCAGGCGGCCGCTACGACGTGGTCGATCACCAGGTGGGCGGCACCGGTGATGCCGACGTCCTGGCCGGCGGCGACCCGTTCGATGAGCAGGGTCTGGGTGGCCAGCGGGAGGCACCGCTCGTAGAGGGTGGCCCGCATGCTGGCCAGCAGCGGCTCGCAGTCGGCGAGCCGACCGCCGATGGCCACCACCTGCGGGTTGAAGAAGTTGACCACCACGGCCAGGATCTCGCCGACGGCGCGACCGGCCTGCCGGGCGAGGGCGGTGGCCTGCCGGTCACCGTCGTCGATCAGGCGGATCACACCGGTCAGGTCCGAGACCGGTACGCCCTGACCCCGGAGTGCGGTGACCAGTGCGGCGCCGCTGGCCACCGCCTCCAGGCAACCGGCGTTGCCACAGGTGCACGGTGGCGCCGGATCGGCCACCACCCGGCAGTGGCTGATGTCCCCGGCCGATCCCTGCGCGCCCCGGTGCAACCGTCCACTGGAGATCACACCGGAGCCGATTCCGGTGCCAGCCTTGATGTAGACGGCGTGGTCCAACTCGGAATGAGCGGTGCGGTGCGCGCCGAGCGCCATCAGGTTGGCGTCGTTGTCCACGATGACCGGCACGTCGACCCGGCCGGCGCAGAACGCGGCGACGTCGAAACCGTTCCAGCCGGGCATCCGCGACGGGCTGACGATCCGCCCGGTGGAGTGCTGCACCGGACCGGGAATCCCGATGCCGACACCGCGGAGCGCACCTGTGGCCGAGCCGCCGCGTGAAGCCGCCGGATCGCCGTCCACCAGCGTGGCGACCTCGGCCAGCAGTGCCCCGAGCACCGCCTCCGGGCCGTCCTCGATGCGGACCGGCAGGGTGCGGGCCTGGACCACCCGCCCGGAGAGATCCAGCGCGCCGACGCGGGCGTGGTGGGCGCCGAGGTCGATGGCGCCGACCACGGCGCCGCCGGTGGGTACGGCGAGTTGGCGGGGTCGTCGCCCACCTCGGGACCGCCCGGCGCCGGTCTCCTCCAGCAGCCCCTGGCTGATCAACGCCTCGACCCGCTGGGACACCGTCGACGGGGAGAGCCCGGAGAGGCGGGACAGGTCGGCCCGACTGACGGCCGCACCGGTGGCCACCCAGCGCAGTAGCTCCCGGGGGCCGCCCCGGAGGGCATCGCGTGGCGCGTCGTCAATCGTCACGTCAGCTTCTTAGCACCCGCAGTTTGTTCAAGCAACCGGTTGACTTAGTTTCCTGGCTACCTTTAGATGGCGCTGTTGGTTCGATATGAAGCTGACTTAGTTTTGTAGTCGAAGGAAGTGAGGCCGCCTGGTGGCACCGGAGACGACGGGTGCGGACCGACCGATGGTGTCGGTACGCGGCCTGAACAAGTGGTTCGGTCCGCTGCACGTGCTCAAGGACATCGACCTCACGGTGGCCGCCGGCGAGGTGGTCGTCGTGGTGGGGCCCTCCGGCTCCGGCAAGTCGACCCTGTGCCGCTGCCTCAACCGGCTGGAGACCGCCGGGCAGGGCAGCATCGAGATCGACGGCGAGCCGCTGCCCGCCGAGGGCCGCGCGCTGGCCCGGCTACGCGCCGATGTCGGCATGGTCTTCCAGTCCTTCAACCTCTTCGGCCACAAGACGGTGCTGGACAACATCACCCTCGGCCCCACCCGGGTCCGCCGGATCCCTCGACCCGAGGCGCGGCAGCAGGCGATGGCCCTGCTGGAGCGCGTCGGTATCGCCGACAAGGCAGACCACCACCCGGCCCAACTCTCCGGTGGGCAGCAGCAGCGGGCCGCGATCGCCCGGGCCCTCGCGATGCAGCCGAAGGTGCTGCTCTTCGACGAGCCGACCTCGGCCCTCGACCCGGAAATGGTCAACGAGGTGCTCGACGTGATGGTCTCCCTCGCCGCCGAGGGGATGACCATGATCGTGGTGACCCACGAGATGGGTTTCGCCCGTCGCGCCGCCGACCGGGTGGTCTTCATGGACGACGGCCGGATCGTCGAATCCGGCGCCCCCGACGACTTCTTCGCAGCTCCGCGCACCGAGCGGGCCCGCGACTTCCTATCCAAGATCCTCCAGCACTAGCCCCCAACGGGAGGGTGTCATGTCAATCCTCAAGATGAGCTTCACCGGGCGGCGGTCGCTCGCCCTCACCGCCACCGCGGTGGCGGTGACCCTCGCCGCGGCCGGCTGCGGCGGCGACAGCGGCGGCAGCGCTCCGGCTCTGCCCGGCAACCCCGGCCTGGGCGGCGACGGCGTGGTCGCCCAGTCGGTGTACGACGCCGCCCCGGTCGCCACCGAGGCGGACATCCCGGCCGGTTCCACCATGGAGGCGATCCGCAAGCGCGGCTACCTGAACATCGGCGGATCCCTGGACGCGCCGCTGCTCTCCCAGCAGAACCCGGTCAGCGGCACCATCGAGGGCTTCGACGCCGACATGGCGAAGTTGCTGGCGAAGTACATCATCGGCAAGCCCGAGGTGAAGACGACGACCATCGGCACCCAGACCCGGGAGGCCATGCTCCAGGCCAAGTCGGTGGACGCGGTCTTCCAGACGTACACGATCACCCCGCAGCGGGCCACCCAGGTCGCCTTCGCCGGGCCATACCTCACCTCCGGCCTCGCGGTCGGGGTCCGCAAGGACGACACCTCGATCAAGAGCGTCAAGGACCTCGCCGGCAAGACCGTGATCGTCGGGGCGAACACCCCGGCCGTCACCGCGCTGCCCTCCGCCGCGCCCGGCTCGAAGCAGATCGCCTTCGGCACCGACCCGCAGGCGCTGCAGGCACTGCTGCAGAAGCGCGGCGACGCGTACGTGCAGGACTTCACGCTGCTCGCCTCGGGCGCCAAGGCCAACCCGGGGATGAAGGTGGTCGGCGAGCCGTTCACCACCGAGGCGTACGGCATCGGCCTCAACAAGGAGGACGCGCAGTTCAAGGAGTTCGTCAACAACTGGCTGAAGAAGATCCAGGCCGACGGCACGTGGGCGAAGGTCTGGGAGGGCACCCTCGGCTCGGTGGTGGAGGGCGGGGCGCCCACCCCGCCCGCCCTCGGTTCCGTCGACGGCTCCTGAGCAGCCTCTCGTACCCATGGAAGCCCTCACCGCCCACCTGAGCCAGCTTGGCCACGGCCTGGTCACGACGGTCGAACTGACCGTCGTGACCACCCTCGGCGCGATGCTGCTGGGCATCGTCGTGGCCACCCTGCGGATCGCCCCCGTCCCGCTGCTGCGCGCCATCGGCACCGCGTACGTCGAGGTGTTCCAGAACCTGCCGCTGCTGGCGCTCCTGGTGCTCTTCGTGTTCGCGCTGCCGACCATCGGCATCACGTTCCCGCTGTTCACCTCCGCCGCGATCGTCATCGCGGTGTACGAGGGGGCGTACCTGGCCGAGGCGATCCGCGCCGGGATCAACACGGTCGGTGTGGGCCAGGCCGAGGCAGCCCGTGCCATCGGGCTCACCTTCGGCCAGTCCCTGCGGCACGTGATCCTGCCGCAGGGACTCCGGGCGGTGATCCAGCCGATCGGCAACATCTGCATCGCGCTGCTGATGAACACCTCGCTGGCCGCCGCCGTCGGCGTGGTCGAGCTGACCCAGGCGGCCAACACCGTGAACCTGGTCGAGGCGCAACCGATCGCCGTCTTCACCGGCGCGGGCCTCGCCTACATGCTGCTGGCGCTGATCATCGGCCAGGTCACCGGCCTGCTCGAACGAAGGCTGGCGATCGTCCGATGAACAAGACGCAACAGATCCTCTTCGACGAGCCGGGCCCCCGCGCCCAACGGCGTATCCGGATCGCCACCGTGCTGGGCGCCGTTCTGCTGGCCGGCGCCCTGGTCGCGGCCGTCTACCAGTTCGCCAGCCACGGCGAGCTGGCCGCCGCCCGGTGGGAACCCTTCACCACCTGGCCCATCTGGCGGTACCTGCTCAACGGCCTGTGGGCCACGCTGCGCGCCGCCGCCGCGACCGCCGTGCTCAGCTCCGCGCTCGGTCTGCTCCTGGCGCTCGGCCGACTGTCGACGCACCGGCCGCTGCGGTGGCTGGCCGGTGCGTACGTGGAGATCTTCCGGACCGTCCCCACCCTGCTGCTGATCTACGTGACGCTGTTCGCCCTGCCGCAGTACGGGCTGAACTTCCCGCTGTTCTGGAAGCTCGTGGTGCCGCTTGTGGTCTCCAACTCGGCGGCGTTCGCGGAGATCTTCCGGTCCGGCATCCTGGCGCTCGACCGTGGGCAGACCGAGGCCGGTCTCGCGGTCGGGCTGCGCCGTGGGCAGGTGATGGCGCTGGTGGTCCTGCCGCAGGCGCTGCTCCAACTCGCCCCGTCCCTGGTCAGCCAATTGGTCGGGCTGCTCAAGGACACCTCGCTCGGCTTCGTGGTCAGCTACACCGAGCTGCTCTACAGCGGGCAGGTGCTCTCCTCGTACACCCACCTGCTGATCCAGACGTTCCTCGTGGTGGCGCTGATCTACCTGGTGGTCAACGCCTCGCTGTCGAAGTTCGCCCGCGTACTCCAGGCTCGCAACGGCCGCTTCGGCGGCCGGCGCGGACGGCGGACCGCGGAGCTGCCCCCGCCGCTTCTCGAAGGGAAAACCCCCCGGTGACCATCTTCCGCTACGCCGAACTGGCCCGGGTGGTGCGCAACGGCTTCGTCGAGAGCCGGCACTACGGCAGCGTCGTGGTGCTCGCCCCGGACGGGAAGGTCGCCCTCGCCGCCGGCGTACCCGACGAGCCGGTGCTCCCCCGCTCCACCCTCAAGCCGGTGCAGGCACTGGCCTGCCGGATCGCGGCGGGCGACGAGCTGACCGGCCGGGCGCTGGCCCTCGCCGCCGGCAGCCACACCGGCGACGACCGGCACGTCGAGGTGGTGCGGGCCATGCTGGCCGGGACCGGCCTGACCGAGGACGCGCTCGGCTGCCCGGTGGACTGGCCGGAGGACGAACCGACCCGGGACCGCCTGATCCGCGCCGGCGGGCAGCGCGACCGGATCCGGATGAACTGCTCCGGCAAGCACGCCGCGATGCTTGTCGCCTGCGTCGCCCGGTCCTGGAGCACCCACGACTACCTCGACCCGGACCACCCCCTCCAGCGGGAGACCGCCGCCGCCGTCGCCCGGCTGGCCGGCACGCCGATCGCGCACCACGCGGTCGACGGCTGCGGCGCACCGCTGTTCGGCCTGCCGCTTACCGGCCTGGCCCGCACGTTCCAGGCGTTGGTCACCGCGCCCGCCGGGAGCGACGAGGCGCTGGTCGCGCAGGCCATGCGCCAACACCCGGAGTACGTCGGCGGCTGGCACGGACACCCGAACACCGACCTGATGCGGGCACTGCCCGGCGTCCTCGCCAAGGGCGGGGCCGAGGGCGTGCTCGCGGTGGCCGCACCAGACGGTCACGCGGTGGCGGTGAAGGCGATCGACGGTTCACCCCGAGCCACCACCGCCATCGCCCTCGCCGCCCTCGACGCCGTGGGCGTACCGGTGGGTGGCGCCGACGCGCTGCGCCAGCTGCCGGTGCTCGGCGGCGGCGTACCCGTCGGCGCCGTCACGGCCGTCATCGACTGGACCACGGCATCGTCTCGCACGTCTCGCACGGAAGAGGAAGAATCATGAACACATTCGAGATCTGCATCGACAGCGTCGAGGGGGCGGTCGCCGCGGAGGAGGCCGGCGCCGACCGGGTGGAGTTGTGCTCCGCGCTCTTCGACGGCGGGCTGACCCCCAGCCTGGGCACCATCGAGACGACCCTGCGCGCCGTCAACCGGATCCGGGTACACGTGATCGTCCGCCCCCGGGCCGGCGACTTCATCTACTCGCCGTTCGAGATCGAGGCCATGGAACGGGACGTGCGGGCCGCGGTGGCGGCCGGCGCGCACGGCATCGTGATCGGCGCGTTGACCGCCGAGGGCGACGTCGACGTGCCGACCACCCGCCGGCTGATCGCCGCCGCCGGCGACGCCAGCATCACCTTCCACCGGGCGTTCGACATGACCCGCGACCCGTACGCGGCGCTGGAGCAGCTGATCGAGCTGGGCGTGCACCGCGTGCTCACCTCCGGTCAGGAGGTCAGCGTGCTGGAGGGCGCCCCGCTCATCGCCGACCTGGTACGCCGGGCCGCCGGCCGGATCGTCGTCATGCCGGGCGGTGGCATCACCCCGCGCAACATCGCCCGGATCGTCGAGGCGACCGGCGCCGACGAGTACCACTTCGCGGCCCTGGTCAGCTCGGACAGCCCGGCCGTGCACCGCAACCCGGCGCCGCTGATGGGCGGCAGCCTGAACCGGCCCGAGTACGAGCGCTCGGGCACCTCGGGCGCCCTGGTCGGCCAGGTGCTCGCCGCCGCCCGCGCCTGAACACCTGATCGCGCCCCCGGGCGTGATGATCGTGCTCGAACATGGAAGTAGTGGCCTCCCCGCCGTGGGAGGTCACTACTTCATGATCGAGCACGATCTTGGGACGTCAGCCCCTTCGTGACCATCGCTTGCGGCGCGGTCGGGCCATCATTCGGGTTACGTCGCTAACCGGTGGCGAGGTTGATGGCGACGCCGATCGGGATGGACGCCGCGAGCCCCGCGACCAACCACCACAGCTGCTCCCGCCTGGCGCTGCGCTGGGCCGACTGAAGGCCGCCCTGGATCTGGGTCAGGGTGTTCGCCATCATCATCAGGTCACTGTCGCCACCGGCGTGCTCGCCCATGAGCGACCGCCGCATGCCGTGGCGGCGAAGCCGGCTCGTCGTCGACAGCGTCAGCTGATGCCTACGAACGCGACGCGAGGGGAACACCACCGACCCGGGGTCCCCGAAGTCGTCGTCAGCGTCGTCATAGTCATCGTCGTCGTCCGGATCCTTCAGAGGAACGACGGTGAGGTAGACAAGGGTCCGACGCAGGCGCGAGGTGCTTCGCCTTGGGGGGGCTGCCCACCACCAGAGGCCACCGCCGACGCCGAGCAGAACGAGGTTCGCGACGATCGCGCTGATCGCCCACCGGTCCGTGACGAGGAAACCGACGGCACCGACGGGAATGGCCGCCAGAATGAGCGCCTTCGCCGCGGCCGTGCCGCTGATCCCCCGCATGCCTGTCATTCAACCGGTCATGCCCGGTCGCCAGGGTCTGTGCTATCCGGAAGGCGACAAAAGTGGGCGTCGACTGCCTGGCTGGCTGACCGGCCAGCGACCAGCGACCAGCGACCAGCCAGTCAATGCGATCCCAGGCTGCAAGGTTGGCGTGACCTGACGGTCAGCCACCGTGATGTCGGCTCCCGGTCCGCTCCGAGCGCCACCGGCCCCGACGGCGGCGAACGCGGCCGACGCTAGCGGGACGTCAGGTCGTTGACGCAGCGCAGCACCGGGCGGGCGACGAGCGCCGCCGGGTCCAGCAACCCGCCCGCGTGCACGGTGAAGGTCGTCGACTCGCCGGGCAGCAGGGTGATCAAAGCCGCATCCACAGTGGCGGAGTCGTCGAGGCGGTCGGCGAACAGCGTCAGGTCACGCAGCACCGTGCCGGCCGTGACCCGCACCCGCTGCCCGCCGTCGACCGGCTCGACCGTCGCGTCCCAGGCCGCCGCGGGCCAGTCCACGTCGCGGTCCTCGGCGAAGAACCACAGGGCGCGCTCCGCAGTGCCACCGGCCTCCGCGACCAGCAACTCGCGGCGGCGCTCGTCCGGCCGCGCCAGGTCCGCCGGCAGCGCCAGCACCACCGAGGAGTACGCCGGGACGTCCAGCTCCATCGTCGTCTTCGCCCGGGTGTCGCCGGTGACTGTCACCCGGGTGATCGAGGCCGACGCCCTCCAGGGCGTGCCAGCGTCGTTGACCGCCACCAGGGCCAGGCCGCCGTCGCGGGGCTGCACGGTGAGGAGCCGGTCGGCGTACGCGTGGCGCAGCGCGTACCACAGGGGTTTGCGGCGGCCGTCGCCGTCGACGGCCGACCAGGAGGTCACCGGCCAGCAGTCGTTGAGCTGCCAGACGATGGTGCCCGCGCAGACGTCCCGGTGCGAGCGGAAGTGCTCCACCCCGAGCTGAATCGCCCGGGCCTGGTTGAGCTGCGTCAGGTAGTGCCAGTCGTCGAAGTCCGCCGGGGCGGGCAGGTGCGCGTCGAGGCCCCGCTGGAGCTTGGCGTCACCGCCGGCCGCCTTCTGGTGGTGCGCCATGCCCGGTGAGTCGTGCGCCAGGGGTTCGTCGCTCAACGCCCGGCGCAGCGTGGCGTACGCCGGTGGGGCCTGGTAGCCGAACTCGGCGACGAAGCGCGGGACGTACTCCCGGTATCTGGTGTAGTCGTCGGTGTTCCACACGTCCCAGATGTGGGTGGTGCCGTGCGCCGGGTCGTTGGGGTGGATCGCCTCGGTGCCCGACCAGGGGCTGCCCGGCCAGTACGGGCGGGTCGGGTCCAGCTCGCCGACGATCCGGGGCAGCACGTCGAGGTAGTAGCCGCGTCCCCAGGTGCGCCCGGCGAGGGCCGGCTGCCAGTCCCAGTCGTGCCAGCCCCAGATGTTCTCGTTGTTGCCCGTCCAGAGCACCAGCGACGGGTACGGGGCGAGCCGGGTCACCTGCTCGGCCGCCTCGGCGGCCACCTCGGTGCCGAACGGCTCCTCCTCCGGGTACGCGGCGCAGGCGAACAGGAAGTCCTGCTGGACGAGGAGACCGCGCTCGTCGGCGAGGTCGTAGAAGTCCGCCGACTCGTACCGGCCGCCGCCCCAGACCCGCAGCAGGTTGACGTTGGCCGCGACCGCCTGGTCGAACCGGTCGGCCAGGCGGGCCCGGGTGATCCGGGTGGGGAACGCGTCGTCCGGGATCCAGTTGACCCCCCGGACGAACACCGGGACGTCGTTGACCGACAACGAGAACGGGGTGCCGTGCTCGTCGGGTGTGGTGTCCAGTCGTACCGAGCGGAAGCCGATGCGGTGCGACCAGCTGTCCAGGGTGTCGCCGTCCGGTGCGTGCAGGGTCACCTCGATCGGGTGGCGCGCCTGGTCGCCGTACCCCCGGGGCCACCACAGTGCGGGCTCGCGGACGGTGAGGGTCAGCACGGCCGTGCGCTGCCCGGCCGGGACGACCACCTCGGCGCGGACGCCGGCCACGGCGGCGCGGACGGTCAGCGGGACGTCCGCGACCCGCTCGACCTCGACGTGCACCTCGACCAGGCCGTCCCGACCGTCCATGGTGACAAGTGGACGGACGGTGGCCAGCCGGGCGGTCGACCAGGCGTGCAGGCTGATCTCCTGCCAGATGCCGGCGGTGACCAGGGTCGGCCCCCAGTCCCAGCCGAAGTTGCAGGCCATCTTGCGGATGAAGTGGAACGGCTCCGGGTAGGCGTTCGGCCGGTCGCCGAGCCGCTCCTGCTGTGCCTCGGCGTAGCGGTACGCGGAGTCGAACGTGACGACCAGGTCGTTGTGCCCGTCGCGCAGCAGCGGTCGGACGTCGAACCGGTAGCCGCGGTGCATGTTCGCGGTGCGGCCGACCTCGACACCGTTGAGGGTGAGCGTGGCGACGGTGTCCAGGCCGGCGCAGACCAGGTCGATGCGCTCGTCGTCGCCCGCCCGGTGGACGAATGTGGTCTGGTAGACCCAGTCGGTGCGCCCGATCCAGGCCACCGCCCGCTCGTTGTCGTCGAGGTAGGGGTCGGGGATCAGCCAGGCGTCGAGCAGGTCGGTGTGCACGCAGCCAGGCACGGTCGCGGGCACGGACCGGCCGGCGACCTCCTCGGGCACCTGCGCTCCGGGGGCCGCTCGCAGGGTCCAACCGTCGTAGAGTGCCTGTCGGCTCACGATTTCCACCGCACCTTCTGCATCGAAAGATGCCGACTGAACCGGATAAGCTGAGCCACCGTACGGTTCGGAATCCGGGCTGTCAACGGCCAGAGAGCGAAGGAGCACGCCGGTGAAGCGGCCGACCATCGCCGACGTCGCCCAACGCGCCGGGGTGTCCAAGGGCGCCGTGTCGTACGCCCTGAACGGGCAGCCCGGTGTCTCCGAGGCCACCCGGCAGCGCATCCTGGCCATCGCCACCGAGATCGGGTTCAGCCCGAGCAGCGCCGCCCGCGCCCTCTCGGCCGCCGCCGCCGGGGCGATCGGCCTGGCCCTGTGCCGACCGGCCCGGACCCTCGGCGTCGAGCCGTTCTTCATGGCGCTGATCAGTGGCGTCGAGGCCGAGCTCTCGGCCCGTTCTTATGCGCTGACTCTGCAGGTAGTGGCCGACCACGACGCCGAGATCGCGGTCTACCGGCGCTGGTGGGGCGAACGACGGGTGGACGGGGTGCTCGTCTGCGACCTGCGCACCGACGACCGTCGCATCCCCGCACTCGAACAACTGCAACTGCCGGCGGTGGTGATCGGCGGCCCCGGCGGCACCGGTGAGCTGGCGAGTCTTTGGTCCGACGACGCCGCCGCGCTGACCGAGACGGTGGAGTATCTGGTCGCGCTCGGGCACCGGCGGATCGCCCGGGTCGCCGGCCTGCCCGACCTGCGGCACACCGAGATCCGCACCGACGCCTTCGCGGCGGTCCGCCAGCGGCTCGGCCTGGTCGACGCGGTCACCGTCTGGTCCGACTACACCGGGGAGGAGGGCGGCCGGGCCACCCGCCGGTTGCTCAGCTCGGCCAACCGGCCCACCGCGGTCATCTACGACAACGACGTGATGGCCATCGCCGGGCTCTCCGTCGCCCAGGAGATGGGCCTCACCGTGCCCGGCGACCTGTCCATCGTGGCCTGGGACGACTCGCCGCTGTGCCGGCTGGTGCACCCGCCGCTGACCGCGCTGGGCCGGGACATCCCGGCGTACGGCGCGCACGCCGCCCGGCAACTGCTCGCCGTCGTCGCCGGGCAGCCGGCCGGCCGGGTGCAGGACGAGACGCCCCACCTCACCCCGCGCGGCAGCACCGCACCACCCCGGGATAGATGAACCGGTTCAGCGAGACGCGGAGGGGAACTCCTCGAAGTACGCCTCGACCCGCTCGGCGGTCGCCGGCCGGGCCAACGCGAACCCCTGCCCGTACCGGCAACCACCCCGGCGGGCCCCCTCGACCTGGGTCGACGACTCCAGCTCCTCGGCGACGATCTCGACGCCCAGCCGCTCGCCCACGTTGACCACCACGTCGATCAGCGGCGGCTGCCCGTCCGGCCGTGCGCCCACCAACTCCGGGCCCACCTTGAGCAGGTCGATCGGCAGTCGGCGAAGCTGGGCCAGTGAGGCGTGCTCGGCCCGGAAGTCGTCCAACGCGGTGCGTACGCCCAGCGACCGGAGCCCGGCCAGCCGAGCCACCACGGTCGGCAGGTCACCGGCGACCCTCGGCTCGCTGACCTCCACCACCAGTCGTTCCGGCGGCACCCCGTACGCGGCCAGCACCGCCGCGAGCCGCTGGACGAAGTCGGGAGTGGTCAGCTCCCGGGTCGTGACGTTGACCGCCATCCACAGCTCCCGGACGCCCACCGACCAGTCGGACAACTGCCGGCAGGCCCGGTCCAGCACCCACCACTCCAACTCACCGACCAGGTCCAGGTCCTCGGCGACCGGCAGCAACTCGGCCGGGAGCACCGTGCCGAGCACCGGACTGCGCCACCGCAGCAGCGCCTCCGCGCCCACCGGCTGCCCGTCGGCCAGGTCGACCACCGGCTGGTAGACGAGATCCAGTTCGCCGCGCGCCACCGCACCGGGCAACTCCCGCTCCAGGTCGAGCCGGCGCACCAGCTGTTCCTCCAGGAACGCGTCGTACCACTCCACCCGGTCCCGGCCCAGCTGCACGGCCCGTCGTCGGGCCAGCTCGGCCTGCCGGAGCACGTCCGCCGGCCCGGCGCCGCTCACCTCGGCCAACCCGATGCTCGTCTGCACGCGCAGCGTCGCGCCGGCCAGCCGGTAGGGCGGGCTGAGCGCGCTCAACAGTCGGGTGCCCAGCGCGTACGCCAGCACCGGGCCGGCGGCGGTGACCACCGCGAAGCCGGTACCCGTGCACCCGGTGACCAGATCGTCGGAGGCGATGACCGCGCGGGCTCGGTGCACCGCCTCGGCCAGCACGTCCTCCCGGGCCGTCGGGCCGATCCCCTCGGTGCCGTGCAGGTCCACCAGCAGCAGCGCGCCGGCCGGCGCCGGGACGTCGCCGATGGCGGCCAGGGCGTCCAGCAGGGCGGCCCGGTAGGACGGACGAGCGTCGTGTAGGGACAGAGTGGAGATCGCGTGGGTCGCCG
>NZ_JAKKFF010000579.1 GCF_022229015.1 Micromonospora foliorum | reverse complement strand
GCCGTACCACCCGACACACCGTCCGTCGTCGAGGTGACTGCGGGTCACCGCGTCGGCCATCGCGGCCGGCGAACCGATGCGCAGGTGCCGCTCGGCGGCGGCGAGCAGCCCCGGCACCGGACGCGGCACGGCGGCGACGCCGTGCCGCGACGGTCGCACCGGAAGGGGAACCGGCCGCAGGTCAGATGGAGGCGGCACCGTCCACCACGATGACCTGGCCGTTGATGTTGGTGTGTTCGCGCAGCAGCATCCGCACGACCGGGGTGACCTCCACCGGCTCGGTCAGGTGACCGGTCGGGGTGCGGCGCACGATCTGGTCGAGCTGGGTCGGGCCGAGCACGGCGGACATCTCCGAGGCGAAGAAGCCGGGCGCGACCGAGTTGACAAGCATCCGGCCGCCCAGCTCGCGGGCGAGCGAGCGGGTGGCGGCGTCCATGCCGCCCTTGGTGGCCGAGTACGCGACGAGGCCGGGGAAACCGCGCTGCCCGCAAATCGAGGTGATGTTGACGATCCGCCCGCGCAGCCCCTTGGCGAGCATCCGGCGGATCACCAGCCGGGTCAGCTGTAGCGGGGCCGTCAGGTTGGTCTCGATGATCCGGGCGATGTCCTCGGTGGCGGTGTGCGCGTGCAGGGAGTCCTGCCCCATGGCGGCGTTGTTGACGATGCCGTCGATCGGGCCGAGTCGCTGCTCCACCTCACGGACGAAGCTCTGCGCGGCGCGCAGGTCGGTGACGTCCACCGAGCCGACGTGCACCCGGTCCGGGTGCTCAGCGGCGAGCTTCTCCAACTCCGGTGTGATGGTGCGGGCGAACGCGGCCACGCGTACGCCCGCGTCGAGCAGGTCGGTGACGATGGCCAGGCCCAGGCCACGGGAACCGCCGGAGACGAGGACCACGGAGCTGGGCGGAACGAGCTGGGTGTCGGCGGGCTCAGACATCGCTCTTCAGGGTCTCCTTGACGGGAATGTCGGTCAGGACGCGGATGCGGCGCGGCACCGCGTGTTCGGGAAGCCGGTCGGCGCACCAGCGGACCAGCGCGGCCTCGTCCGGCACACCACTGTCGACGGAGGCCGGGTCGGTGGGGGCGAGGACCACCTCGGCGACCACCATCCGCCCGAGCACCGGGGCGCGGCGGCCGGTCACCCGGGCCCAGGCCACCGCCGGGTGCCCGGCCAGCACGCCGCGGACCACGCCGGCGGAGACCTTGCTGCCACCGACGTTGATCTCGTCGGAGTCCAGTCGGCCGGTGATCAGCACCCGGCCGTCGAGCACCTGCACCCGGTCACCGGTGCGGATCGGGCCGGCGAGACCGGCCCCGTGGTACGGGGAGGTGACCACCAACTCGTCGTCGCGGACGGAGAGCGTCGGCCGGCCCGGGGTTTCCCGGTCCAGCCAGTCGGCCGGGAACCCGGCCCGCCCGTCGTGCACCACAATGGACGCCCCCACCTCGGAGGACGCGTAGATCCAGGAGATCCGGGCCGCCGGGAAGACCTCCCGTAGCTGGTCCAGGATCGCCTGGTCCACCGGCTCCCCGCCGAGGGTGATCTGGCGCAGCGGCACCCGGGCCAGCGCGTCGGCGTCGCGGTAGAGGGTGCGGCGCCAGAAGGTCGGGGTGCCGGAGGCCGCGTCGACCCCGTGCGCGGCCGCGACCGAGGGCCAGTCGTCCAACTCGTCGGGCTCGACCACCACCAGGTGCTGACCGGGCTGGGTCAGCGACAGGGTGACCACCTGCCACCAGGCGTACGTGCCGGGGGCGTACGGGCAGAGCCAGGTCCGGTCGGGCTGGTCGGCCCGCACGGTGGTCAGCGTGTCGAGGGTGTGCCCGACCCGCTTCGGACGCCCGGTGGAACCCGAGGTCAGCAGCCAGAGCCGGCCGGGCTCGGCGGCGCGCGGTCGGGCCGGTGCGCTCGGGTGCACGCCGTCGTCGTCGAGGACGCTGACGGTGAACCCGGCCTCCAACAGCTCGTTACGCATCACCGCGTCGACCCGACTCGCGGTGCTGAGCAGCAACTCGGTGCCGTGCACGGCGTGCTGCCGCGCCGCGGTGAGCGCGTGCACGGCCGAGTGGGCGAGCACCGCCGCCGGGTCGGGCAGGGTGGGCGTCGGCAGCGAACGCCAGGTCAGCGCGGCGCCACCGACGACGAGCCGGTTGTCGACACCGGCCGGCTCGGGGTGCGCGGGGGCGGGGTGGCGCGACGTCGCGACGGTCACTGGTGTTGAAGCTCGACGAGGAAGTCGAGGACGTCCCCGACGGTGGCGATGCGACGCAGCCCGGGGGCGTCGAAGTTGAGCTCCTCCCCCGTCTCGTCCTCCACCCGCAGGGCCAGCTCGGAGAAGTCGAGCGACCGGAAGCCGATCTCCCGCAACTGCGCCGCGTCGTCCGCGGGCAGCTCCTTGTCCTGGTTCTTCAGCACCTGAGCCATGAGGTCGCGGATCTGCGCGCGACTCAATTCGTTCATGCGCCGCAGTCTACAACCCAACGAATGGATATCTGATTTCCCGGTAGGCCCGGGTAAGGTGCCTCAACCCGACGTGAACGGCTAGGAAAGCGAGACGCACGTGCTGCGCGAAGCGACGGCGGACGACGTTCATCTGATGTTGTCCTGGCGTAATCAGGAAACCAATCGACAGGTCAGCAAGACCAGTCACGAGATCACCGCCGAGGAGCACGCCAGGTGGTGGTCGGCGGTCCGCGACGACCCGTCCCGGCGGGTGCTGGTGTACGTCCGCGACGAGGTGCCGTGCGGGGTGGTCACCTTCTTCGACCTGCGATTGGATGCCCCCCGTACCGGCGCGTGGGGCTTTTATCTGGACGCCGACGGGCTGGACCGGCGGGGCGAGACCCTGCCCGCCTGGCTGGGGGTCATGCGGGAGGCCGTCGAGTACGCCTTCGACGGGCTGCACCTGGACCGACTCGACGGCGAGGTGCTCGGCCACAATACCGTCGTGCGGCAGATGAACCGGCGGTTCCGATTCGTCGAGGGCACCCCGCGACAGGAGCTGTCCGACGGCCGGGAAATCACCGTCATCCCGATTTCCCTGGCTCGGGCGGACCGCCGTCAGCGCTGATTGTCGGACACTTTTCCGCAATGGACCGGAACCATTAACCGACCGTGCTCCCGGTGGACATCCGCCGTTCACGAATAGCGGTGCCGGCCGGGGCGTGGCGGGTCAGGCCCGCCGCCAGGCCGCCCAGTGCTGCTCCGGGTTGCCGCCGAGTCGGACGAAGCCGTACGCGGTGCCGTCCCAGTCGTCGGCCTGCCCGGGTGCCCAGCGGGCGAACACCACCTGCGCCGCGGCCGGCGGCTGCTCGACGCCGAACCACCGCACGTCGGTCCAGGTCACCTGGTGGCTGAGGTTGAACCGGAGGACGTAGTGCACGCCGGTCGAGGCCCACACCCGCTCGCCGGGGCGTACGCCGACGTCGGCCACCCGGGGCGTCGGCGCGGTGCTCGCCGCGGTCGGTCGCACGATCCGTTGGTCGATCACCTGCATGGTGACGAGGTTGACCACGACGAGGGCACCGAGGATCGGCAGCCGCAGGCGGGACACCCGGACCGTGGCGACGAGCAGCGCGCAGCCGGCGATGCCGACCAGTGACCCGACCACCGGTCGCAGCTCCCGCAGGCCACCGGTCAACGCCACCAGGTCCGGCGCGCTGAAACCGCCGTAGCGCAGCTCGTGGCCCTGGCTGGCCACGTACGCGAGTCGGGCGGCGACCAGCGCGCCGCCACCGACCAGCAGCGCCACCGCGACGGCCGCCCGGCGCAGCACCACCCGCCACTCGGCGGTGAACAACACCCCCAGGCCGACCAGCAGCCAGAACGGCGCCAGCATCTGCACGTAGCGGCCGTAGATCGCGTCCAGCGGCTTGCCGGTGATGCCGGACAGGATCACCGACGCGCCGCCGGCCACCCCGACGGTCACCACCAGCGCCACGCCCATCGTCCAGCGGACCGCGTCGCCGTGCCGTGGACGCCACAGCTCGCGCACGGCGCCGGCCCAGGCCACCCCGGCCGTCCCGAACGTGATCACCACGAGGTACCAGAGCTGGGTGGTGACCGCCGCGCTGACCCGGGCCACACCCCGGGCGGAGGCGATCGCCTCGAAGGTGCTGCCGTCCGGGGTGCTGCCGAGCAGGTAGACCTTGCCGCCGAGGTAGCGGATGGCGGCCGCGTTGACGAGCGCCATGGCGAGCACCGGCAGCAGCGCCGCGAGCACCACGGGTGGGCTGATCCGGCGGCGGATGAACAGCAGCAGGACCAGCCCGGCGTGCACGGCCACGATCACCAGGCCGCGGGAGTGCAGCAGGTGGAACCCACCCACCAGCAGGCCGACGGTGGCGGCCGCGAGCGGGCCCGGCCGGGCGATCCAGCGGTGCACGGCGAGCAGCCAGGCGACCACGAGCGGCGCCATCACCGCGTCGATCATGGCGACACCCGCGTAGAAGGCGGTGGCCGGCAGGGTCGCCGCCACGACCGCGCCGAGCAGCGCGTACGAGCGACGCACCTGGAACACCCGGCGACCGAACAGGTACGCCAGCGGCAGCAGCGCCGAGTTCACCATCGCGTTGATCAGCTGGACGATCCGGTAGCTGTCGGTGAAGTCGCGGTCCCCGAGGAACGCCGGCGAGATCAGCATCGGGTAGCCGACCCGGCGCAGCAGGTCGTTCTCGCTGCTGAAGCCCCCCGGGCCGCCGGCCAGCGCGCGGGCGGTGTTCAGGTAGCTGTCCTCGTCGGTGTGCGCGATCGGCAGCACGATGTGCCGGGACCACCACATCCGCCAGGCCACGCTGAGCACCCAACCGACGACCAGCAGCAGCGGCACCAGCCAACGCCGGGCGGGCGGGCCGCTCGGCGTCTCGGCCACCGCCACCGGCCGTCCGATCACGTCACTACCGGGTGCCATCAACGCCTCCAGGATTGCCGGCCGGACCGGGCCCGCGCCGATCCGACGGGCTGGTCGGCCGGCGTCGGTGACGCCCGGGTGGCCCGCTCGCGCCGAGCTGGTGTGGATGTCGGGTGAACGCCGGACCCGGCCGCGCGCAGGGCCGCCGGTCGTTCGCGCGGTCACTGTAGCGGCCCGATCCGGCCAGGTCAGCCCACATTCCGGGCGGTCGGAAGTGTTCGCCTACGCGGTGTCCGGCATTCACGGGAGCAGTGGTTGCGGTTCACCCGCGAGCGCCGGGGAGTTAACCCGCCATGGCTAGCGTGTCACCCCGGTCGGCCGGCCCAGGGCCGCTCGTTCATCCACGAACACGGGAGCACCACATTGAGTGAGTTGAATGGATCGTCCATTCTGATCACCGGGGGAACTGGTTCCTTCGGCAGGACGTTCCTCCGGCACATCCTCAACGAGGCCGACCCCGCCCGCGTGGTGGTGTTCTCCCGCGACGAGCTCAAGCAGTACGAGCTGCGCCAGCAACTCGGCGACGACCCGCGGCTGCGCTGGTTCATCGGCGACATCCGGGACCGGCACCGCCTCACCCGGGCGATGCACGGCGTGGACCACGTGGTGCACGCCGCCGCGCTGAAGCAGGTGGACACCGCGGAGTACAACCCGTCGGAGTACATCGCCACCAACATCACCGGCTCGCAGCACGTCGTCGACGCGGCGATCGAGGCCGGCGTCAAGAAGGTCATCGCGCTCTCCACGGACAAGGCGTCCAGCCCGATCAACCTGTACGGCGCGACGAAGCTGGTCGGCGACAAGCTGTTCGTCTCGGCCAACCACTACGCCGCCCAGCACCCCACCCGGTTCGCCGTGGTGCGCTACGGCAACGTGGTGGGCAGCCGCGGCTCGGTCGTCCCGCTGTTCCGCCGGCTGGCCGCCGAGGGCAAGAGCCTGCCGATCACCGACAAGCGGATGACCCGCTTCTGGATCACCCTCGACCAGGCCGTGCAGTTCGTCATGGACTCGTTCGACCAGATGCAGGGCGGCGAGCTGTTCGTGCCGCGTATCCCGAGCATGCGCATCCTCGACCTGGTCGAGGCGGTGGCCCCGGACGCCACCACCCACGAGATCGGGATCCGGCCGGGCGAGAAGCTGCACGAGGAGATGATCGCGCCCGACGACAGCCGGCGGACGCTGCGCGCCGACGGCCGGTTCATCGTCCAGCCGACCATCGCCACCTGGGGCTACGAGGCGCCGGTCGGCTGCGACCCGGTGCCGGACGGCTTCGCCTACCAGTCGGACACCAACGACGAGTGGCTCACCGTCGAGCAGTTGCGCGACATGCTCGGCATCAACGGATGACGGGGATGCTCCCGTACGGCCGGCAGTCGATCAGCGAGGACGACATCGCGGCCGTCGCCGACGTACTGCGCGGCGACTGGCTCACCACCGGTCCCCAGGTCGACGCCTTCGAGGCCGACCTCGCCCGGTGGACCGGCGGAGTCGGTGTCGCCGCCGTCTCCAACGGCACCGCCGCGCTGCACGTGGCGTACGCGGCGGCCGGGGTGGGACCGGGCGACGAGGTGGTGGTCCCGCCGATGACGTTCGTGGCGACCGCCAGCAGCGCGGTCGCCCTCGGCGCGAAGATCGTGTTCGCCGACGTCGACGACGAGACGTTCTGCCTCGACCCGGCGGCGGCCGCCGCCGCGGTCACCTCGCGGACGAAGGTCGTCGCCGCGGTCGACTACGCCGGCCACCCGGCCGACTACGACGCGCTGCGCAAGTCGGTCGAGGGCAGCGACGCGCTGCTCCTCGCCGACGCGGCGCACTCGATCGGCGGGACGTACCACGGTCGGCCGGTCGGTTCGCTCGCCGACCTGACCACGTTCTCGTTCTTCCCCACGAAGAACCTGACCACCGCCGAGGGTGGCGGCGTCGCGGCGCTGGACCCGGAGATCCTGAAGCGGGCCCGCCGGTTCCGTGGCGTCGGCGTGGTCCGCGAACGCGACGAGCTGCGGTTCCCGGACGAGGGTGGCTGGCACCAGGAGGTGCACGAGTTCGGGCTGAACTACCGGCTGCCCGATGTGCTCTGCGCCCTGGGTCGCAGCCAACTGCGCCGGCTCGGCGAGTTCACGGCCCGCCGCAGCGCCCTGGTCGCCCGCTACGACGAGGCACTGGCCGACCTGGACGGGGTGCTGCTGCCGACCCGCAAGTCGTGGGCCGACCCGGCCTGGCACCTCTACCCGATCCGGGTGCTCGACGGGCGTCGCCGCGAGGTGTACGACCGGATGCGGGCCGCCGGCATCGGGGTCCAGGTCAACTACATTCCGGTGCACTGGCACCCGGCCTTCGCCGACCTGGGTTACCGGCGCGGGTCCTGCCCGGTGGCCGAGTCGTTCTACTCCCAGCAGCTGTCGCTGCCGCTCTACCCGGGGCTCAGCGACGCCGACCAGGACCGCGTCATCGACGCGCTGACCGCCGCGCTGCGGGTCGGCTCGGTGCGTCCCGCCGCCTGATGGGAACCTGATGCACCACGCCAACCACTTCTACGGCCACGCGCACGTGCTGGCCCGCTACGCCGGCCTCGGTGACCGGCACCCACCACGGATCAACGGGTACGTGCAGCACGGCTGGAACATCGGTGACGGCCTGGCCCCCGGGCACCCGTACGCCGAGCGCACCCCCAGCCTGCTCTGGTCGGAGCAGACCCGCCGCCGGGCCTGGTCGGTGGGGCGACGCAACGTGGTCGTCATCGGCGCGCCGTTCAGCTACCTGCTGGCCATGCGACCCGAGGAACCACCGGCCGAGGAGCGGGAGGGCACCATCTGGTACCCGTTCCACGGCTGGGAGGGGCAACACGTCAAGGGCGACCACCGCAAACTGATCGCCCTCATCCAGGACACCGAGCCCGGCCCGGTCACGGTCTGCCTGTACTGGCACGAGTACCGGATGCGCAACGTGCGCCGGCTCTACGAGCGCGCCGGGTTCCGGGTGATCTGCCACGGCTACCGCGGGCACTGGTGGAAGGACACCGACCCGGAGTTCCTCGACCGGCAGCTCACCGAGCTGCGCCGGCACCGCCGGGTAGCGTCCAACCGGCTGACCAGCGCGATCTTCTACGGCATCGCGGCGGGGTGCGAGCCGGCGGTCTACGGCGACCCGATGATCCTGTCCAACGAGGACCCGACCTTCGGCGGCACCGCCCGGATCCGGCGGCAGTGGCCGCAGCTGCACGGCACCACGGTCGACCTGCCCACCGCGGTCGAGATCGCCCGCGCCGAGCTGGGCACCGACCACCGCTGCACGCCGGCCGAGCTCCGCGAGCTGCTCGGCTGGGCGAACCTCCAGGAGGAAGAGGAAGACCGTGACGACTGAGACGGCACCCGCCGGCCGGATCACCCTGCCGGGCGGCGAGATGCTGGCCTGGTCGGACCTGCCGCAGGAACGGCTGGCCGACGGTGGGCCGCTCGCCGCGCTGGCCGCCCGGCTGGTGCCGCCCGGCGTCCGGGTCCTGCTGGCCGGTCCACACGACCCGGCGCTGCTCGACCAGCTCACCCACGCCGAGGTGACCTGCCTGCTGCGCAGCCACCCGGACGCGGTGGCGCTGGCGCACCGGGCCGCCCACGTGGTGGTGGGTGGCCCGGCCGGGCTGCCCGACGACGAGACGTACGACGTGGTGATCGCGGCTGCCGGGTTGGACCCGGTGGAGTCGGTGGAGGGCACCCGGCTCGGCTGGGACGGCGTGCTGGCCCGACTCGTCGCCGCGGTGCGACCCGGTGGTGCGTTGCTGCTGCGCCTGGACAACCCGCTGGGCCTGCACCGGCTGGTCGACACCACCCCCTGGTACGCCAGCCGGGACGACTCCGCCTGGGTGATCGGCGGCGTGCTGGACCGCGCCCACCCGGCCAACCGGGACCAGTTGCGCGAGCGGCTCGACGCGGCGGGGCTGCGACCGGCCGCGTGCTGGGCCGCGTACCCCGATGTCAGCACCCCGACGGCGCTGCTGGACGCCGACCACCTCGACCGGGACGCGGGCTCCGGCCTGTTCGACGCGGTGCTGCACGGCGCCTGCGCCGGGGGTTTCACCAGCGCCACCGTGCTCCAGGACCCGGCCCGGCTGGCGGTGGACGCGCTGCACGCCGGGCGCGCCGCCGACCTCGCACCGGGCTGGCTGACGCTCGCCCACCGGCCCGCCGACCCCACGGACCCGATCACGCCGACCGTCGACCCGGACCTGCCGGTGGCGCTCGTGCAGACCGGTCGACCCGGGATCGGCGTGCTGGAGGTGCTGCACGGCCCGTCCGGCTGGCGCTGGGGGCTCATCCCGGCCGTCGACGCGACGACGCCGGACGTCGCGCCGTTCGCCAGCCGGGAGGCCGCCTACCGGGACGCCGAGGCGCTTTCCGGGCCGGTGCCGTCCGGCCGGCTGCTGCGTACCCTGCTGCTCGACGCGGCCCTGCGCCGCGACCTGGCCACCCTGCGCGCGCTGCTGCACG
>NZ_JAKKFF010000578.1 GCF_022229015.1 Micromonospora foliorum | reverse complement strand
GGGTCAGGGTGTAGGTGCAGCCCTTGGCCAGCTCCAGCACGCCGCCGTTCTCGTTGTTGGCGAAGGTGATCGCCTGGATCAGCTTGTCGGAGTCGCACGGGACCTGCTTGGTGCGGTCCTTCTCGTCGTGCTTGCCGTCCTTGCCATCCTTGCGGTCCTTGTCGTCCTTGCCGTTCTCGCCATCCTTGCCGGACCGATCGTCGAAGCCGCTCCACTCGTCGTCCTGACCGCCGTCGTCCTGGCCGCCGTCGTCCTTGGCGCCGCCCTTGTCCGCGCCGCCGTCGTCGCTGACGGTCTGCCGGTTGGTCGACGGCTGCGCGTCGGACACCTGGTCGGCCTTTGGTTTGTCGTTCCGAGCGGCAACGCCGCCGAGGGCCGCCAGGCCGACCACGCCGGTCAGCCCGGCCACGCCGGCGACCCAGAGCGCCCGCCTTCGCCGTGTCGGCGGAGCTGTCGAGGCCCCGCCGTCGGTACTCGTTACCTCGTTGGACATCAGAGCCTTCCGCCCTTTCCTGCTACCAGACGGGATCGCACCGCCCGAGGCGCCACGACCGGCTACAAATGGGTTGTAGCTACTGATCGTCACCGTATGAGAACCATCTTCGCGATGCGGACTTATCCGAGATAACCACGCATTCGGCGCAGGCCAGGTCAGGGCGGTCAACCGGTCCAGGCCGGGGGAAGGGCTTGAGCAGCGCAAACACCGTAGGGTGGCCTTCGGGGATGATCCACTCGGTTTTCTTGATGACGGGGTGTCCGAGCGGCCGGGATCGCGCGACTTCAAGAAAGCCGAGTGGATCAAGGCCGGGGTGCCTGGTCGCCAGCCCTCAGTGAGGGTCGGGTGGGCTGGCGCGGGCCTCGGGTTTTGCCAGGGCGGCTGGATCGGGCGCGCGTGGGCCCGGAGGACGTTGGGTGGGGCGGAAAGCCGGTCGGCGCCTGTCGATGAGGGCTGGGCCGGGCGCCTCAACGTCGCGGCGAGGTCAACCTGCGCAGAGGTCAACCTGCGCAGAGGTCAACCTGCGCAGAGGTCAACCTGCGGCGAAGTCGGGCTTTGTTGGCGTCCCCGCTGTCGCGGATGCCGCGGTAAGCGCCGTGCGGGAGCCTGGCCCGCCCGGCCCTCAAGAAGGGCTGGGCGGGCCAGGGGCGGGGCTTGATCAGCCAGCCCCGGCAGACAGGCGGGTTAGCTGGGCAGGCGGGGGCCGGCTTCGCGCTGCTCGGCCAGCCAGGTCTCCACCTCGTCGGAGGTGCGGGGCAGCCCGGCCGACAGGTTCACCGCGCCGGTCGCGGTGACCAGCACGTCGTCCTCGATCCGGATGCCAACGCCGCGCAGTTCGGCGGGGACCAGCTCGTCTTCCGGCTGGAAGTACAAACCGGGCTCGACGGTGAGCACGTAGCCCTCGCCCAGCGCGCCGTCGCGGTAGGTCTCCTTGCGGGCGTTGGAGCAGTCGTGCACGTCGATGCCGAGCATGTGGCCGAAGCCGTGCAGCGTCCACCGCCGGTAGACGGTCGACTTCTCGTCCATCGCCTCGTCCACGCTCACCGGCAGCAGACCCAGCTCGGCCAGACCCTCGGCGAGCACCCGCATGCAGGTCAGGTGGACGTCCTTGAACTTCACCCCGGGGCGGATGGCGTCGATGCCGGCCTGCTGTGAGGCGTACACGATGTCGTAGACCTGGCGCTGCAGCGCGGTGAACCGGCCGCTCACCGGCAGGACCCGGGTCACGTCGGCGGTGTAGAGGTTGCGGCCCTCGACACCCATGTCCATCAGCAGCAGGTCACCCGGTCGGGTGGCGCCGTGGTTGTGCACCCAGTGCAGGATCGTGGCATGCTCGCCGGCGCCGACGATCGAGCTGTACCCGACGTCGTTGCCGTCGTGGCGGGCCCGCAGCGCGAAGACGCCCTCCAACAGCCGCTCGGAGACCGCCCGGTCGGCCGGCAGGATCCGGGCCACGTCCTCGAAGCCGCGTACGGTGGCGTCGATCGCGTCCTGGAGTTGGCCGATCTCCCACTCGTCCTTGACCAGCTTCATCTCCGAGATGGCGATGGCCAGCTCCCGGTCCCGGGCCGGCTGGCCCTCGGCGCGGGGCCCGTCGTAGGAACGGACGGCCGCGTCCACCTGGGTGTCGAAACCGCGCAACACCCGGGTACGCCCCGGAGCCAGGTCGGCGAGCGTCGCCTCCAGGCCGGTCAGGTCGGCGGTGGGCAGGCCCAGCTCGGTCGACTTCTCGCTGAGGGTGTGCCGCCGGCCCACCCACAGCTCGCCGTTGCGGCTGCGGAAGAACTCGTCGGTCTCCCGGGAGGACCGGGGTCGCATGTACAGCGTCGCGTCGTGCCCCGAGCCGTTCGGGCGCAGCACCAGCACGCTGTCGGCGTCGTGGTCGCCGGTCAGGTAGGCGAAGTCGCTGCCCGGCCGGAACGGGTAGTCGGTGTCGTTGGCCCGGACCTTCTCGGTGCCGGTGGGGATCACCAGCGTCTCGCCGGGGAAGGCCGCCGAGAGGGCCGCCCGCCGCTTGGCGTAGTTGGGCGTCTCCGGGCGGGGCGTCACGGGAAGCGCCGTGTCGCTCCAACCCTGCCGCATGAAGGACAGGAACGCCTCCGGGAAGTCCGGATCGTGCGATTCCGTACCGTCCGTCGGCGTACCGTCGGTCTGTCCCTCGGTCATTGCGCCGCTCCCTCCGCTTCGTTGCTGGTCCCGACGGTACCGCGCGCCCGGTTGGCGGTAACGCCCCCTGTGATCGGGTGGATCGACGGACGGCTGCAAGGGCCGACAGCGCGCGTGGAAAGATGGCCACCATGTGCGGACTTCTGGCCTTCTTCAGCGCGAACGGCAACGCCGCCGCGCATCGCGACCACATCGCCGGAGCGTTGGAATGCCTGCACCACCGCGGCCCCGACGAGACCGGGGTCGAGGTGGTCGGGGACGCCTCCGGCCGGTACGCGGACGGCGTGTTCGCCCACAAGCGGCTGGCCATCATCGACGTCGCGTCGAGCCACGAGCCACTGCCCTACGCGAACGGCCGTTACCTGCTGACCTTCAACGGCGAGATCTACAACTACATCGAGCTGCGCGAGGAGTTGATCAGAAACTTCGGCGCCCAGTTCGCCACCGCCGGTGACGGCGAGGTGATCGTCGCGGGCTACCACTTCTGGGGTGAGCAGGTGCTCACCCGCCTGCGGGGCATGTTCGCCTTCGTCATCTGGGACCGGCAGGAGCGCCGGGCGTTCGGTGCCCGCGACTACTTCGGCATCAAGCCGATGCACTACCTGGAGACCGCCGACGGCCTCTACCTGGCTTCGGAGAAGAAGGCGCTGCTGCCGTTCGCGCACAGCAACTACCAGGGCGACGCGGGCGTCGACACGGCCAACCTGAGCCACTACCTGACCCTGCAGTACGTCCCCGAGCCCGGCACCCTGCACAAGGGCATCAGCCGGATCGGCTCCGGGGAGTACCTGAACTGGACCCCGGGCGGCCGGATCGACGTACGCCGGTGGTACCGGCCGGTGTTCCGGCCGGCGCCGGTCGACGACGAGCAGAAGCTCTACCACGAGATCCGCGAGACGCTGCGGGAGAGCGTGCGCATGCACATGCGCTCCGACGTGCCGGTCGGCTCGTTCCTGTCCAGCGGCATCGACTCCACCGCGGTGGTGGCGTTGGCGCGGGAGTTCAACCCGAACATCCTCACCTTCACCGTCGGCTACGACGTGCCGGGTTACTCGGAGATCGACGTCGCCCAGGACTCGGCCCGGCACCTCGACGTCACGACGATCCCCACCAAGATCGGTCCGCAGGACATGATCGACGCGCTGCCGAAGATCGTCTGGCACCTGGACGACCCGGTGGCCGACCCGGCGCTGGTGCCGCTCTACTTCGTGGCCAAGAAGGCTGCCGAGCACGTCACTGTGGTGCTCTCCGGTGAGGGCGCGGACGAGTTCTTCGGCGGCTACACGATCTACCGGGAGCCGTTGTCGCTGGGCACCGTCAACGGCCTGCCCGGCGGTGTGCAGAAAGGGCTGCGCGCGGTCTCCAAGGCGATCCCGCAGGGGGTCAAGGGCAAGAGCTTCCTGGAGCGCGGCACCACCCCGATCGAGGAGCGTTACTACGGCAACGCCCGGATGTTCACCGAGGAGGAGAAGCAGCACCTGATGCGCCGCTACGACCCCTCGGTGCGCTACACCGATGTCACCGCCCCGATCTACGCCGAGTGCACGGAGCTCGACGACGTCACCAAGATGCAGTACGTCGACCTCTACACCTGGCTGCGCGGCGACATCCTGGTCAAGGCCGACCGGATCTCGATGTCGCACTCGCTGGAGGTGCGGGTGCCGTTCCTCGACCGTGAGGTCTTCGACGTCGCGGCGAAGATCCCGGTCGACCTGAAGCTGCCGCCGCGCTCCGACGCCACCAAGTACGCGATGCGTCAGGCGTTGCAGGGTGTCGTGCCGCCGGCCATCGTCAACCGCAAGAAGCTGGGCTTCCCGACCCCCACCCGGGTCTGGCTGCGCGGCGAGATGTACGAGTGGGCCCGGCACGTGCTCAGCACCTCGGGTGCGGGCGACCTGCTCGACCTGTCGTACGCGCTGCGGCTGCTCGACGAGCACAAGCGGGAGGAGGCCGACCACTCCCGCAAGGTGTGGACGGTGCTGATCTTCTGCATCTGGCACGCGATCTTCGTGGCCAAGACGCTCGACCCGGGCATCCAGCGCAACCAGTCCGCGCTGCTCACGAAGCCGGTCGTCGGCTCCATGGTCCGCTGACCCTGCCCACCTGCCCGACCCTGCCCCACCTGCCCGACCCTGTTGATCAAGAGGTTTGCGTCACCGGAACCGCTCCGGATGACGCAAACCTCTTGATCATTTCAGGGGGTGGTGGTGGTGGTTAGCGGCGGGCGCAGGTGACTGTGGGGAGTCCGTTGGTTCCTGAGCTGCTGGCCAGGAAGCCGAACGTTGCGGTGCCTTCTGGTGCGACCGTGCCGTTGTAGGCGACGTTTGTCGCCGTCACCGTTGAGCCGGACGACGTCTGGGTGGCCCCCCAGATCTGACTGATCGACTGCCCGTTGGGCCAGGTCCAGCTCGCGGTCCAGCCGGCGAACGGCGTACTGCCGTGGTTCATGATCGTGACCTCGCCCTGGAAGCCGCCCTGCCAGGTGCTGCTCACCTTGTAGGCGGCCATGCAGTCACCGCCGGCCGGCGGCGGGGTGGTCGGCGGCGGGGTGGTGGGCGGCGGGGTGGTGGGCGGCGGGTCGGTGGGCGGCGGGGTGGTCGGCGGCGGGTCGGTCGGCGTGCCACCCGGACCCACGCCGGTGACCTGGCCGCTGCCGCCGTCGAAGGTCACGTCGGAGCAGCCGAAGAAGTTCTCCTGAGAGTCCGAACGGACCCAGCGGGAGTAGATGATGTGCCGGCCACTCTTACCCGACGGCAGGTTGCCGCTGAAGTAGTAGTGCCCGTCGTTGCTGCCGACCGAGCCGCGCTGCGGCGGGTTGGTCACCGTCAGGAACGGCTCCTCCAGGTCACTCCAGGCCAGGGCCCGGGTCGGGCTCCAGCTGTTCTTCGTCACGTAGAAGTAGAACGTGCCCGGGTGGTGCGCCCAGTTGCTGTACTTGAAGTCCAACCGCGCCCCGGCGGTCAGGTGGGTCAGCGGCCAGTCGGTGCGGGGCAGGTCGTAGCCGCGGAAACCGGTGTTGCCGCCGCTGCACAGTTGCCCGTCCGGGATGAAGCCGGTGGTCCGGCCGCCAGCGTCGGAGCGCAGCACGCTGAACCAGTTGTACAGCGAGTTCGCCCCGCTCTGCGCCACGGCGGCGGAGCACGCGGGGTTGTTCGGCCTGATCTCACCGGTCTGGCTGCGGCCGTCCTGCCAGCACAAGTAGGTGCGGCTGCCCGGCGTCATCGCCGCACCGTGCGCGGCGGCCGGCTGCGGATTGGACGCCAGGGCGACAGCGCCCAGCGCGATGGTGACGGCCGCGGTGAGCAACGCGGCCGTACGGGAACGATTCACGGGTTCTCCTGACTCGCGAGGCGCGCTGCCTGAGCCGCCTCGCCGCAATCGGGTGGGATGTGGCCTGATCGCCCCGCTGTCGTGAGCGGTGCGACGAGCACGGTGACGTGCGCCGGCGGACAACAGCCGGTGGACGTGCGCCGTCGACGGTCCTGTCCTGGACCGGTGCCCTCGCGTCTAACCAACCCGGCAACCGGCGGCGCCGCAGCCCTCGCACCGCCCGGTACGCGTCATCCCACCATGACGCACGCGCCCAGCGCAATAGGTGTTCCTCGATGCATCAGAAGACCCGCCGGTCGCCGTCGGACGCCCATATCCTGCGTACGGGGAGCGGGACGGAGAGGCGGCCGCGGTGCCGGACGTGTTCGACGAGGTTCACCGCCGGTGCCGCGACGGCGAGCCGATCGCGCTGGCCACCGTCGTAGCCACCTGGCACTCCGCCCCGCAGCCGCCCGGCGCCGCCATGGTGGTCGCGGCCGACGGCACGGTCATCGGCAGCGTCTCCGGCGGCTGTGTCGAGGCGGATCTCTACGAACGGGCCCGCCGTGTGCTCGACACCGGTCAACCCGAGCTGCGCCGCTACGGGATCAGCGACGACGACGCGTACACCGTGGGCCTGACCTGCGGCGGCATCCTCGACGTGTTCGTGGAGCGGGTCGACGCGGACGCCCTGCCGGCGCTGGACGCGGTCGCCGCCGCCCGCCGCAGCGGCCACCCGGCGGCGATCGTCACCTGCGTGACCGCCGACGCCAACGACCCACCCGCCAACACCCCACCCGCCGACGCCAACGGCCCACCCGCCAACACCCCACCCGCCGGCGTCCACGACGGCCCGGCAGCCGACCCGGCCCGGCGGCTTGGCCGGCGGCTGGTGCTGACCGGCCAGCGGTCCGTCGGCTCGCTCGGCGACGACCGGCTCGACGACGCCGCCAGCGCCGACGCCCTCGGGCTGCTCGCCGCCGGACGCAGCGGGATGCTCCGGTACGGGTACCACGGGCAGCGTCGGGGCGGGGGCGTCAGCCTCTTCGTGACCGCGTACGCCACCCCGCCCCGGATGATCGTCTTCGGGGCGATCGACTTCGCCGCCGCGGTGGCCCGGATCGGCGCGTTCCTCGGCTACCGGGTCACCGTCTGCGACGCCCGGCCGGTCTTCGCCACCGCGCGACGCTTTCCCGAGGCGGACGAGGTGGTGGTGCAGTGGCCGCACCGCTACCTGCGGACGGAGTTGGCGGCCGGTCGGCTCGACGAGCGGACGGTGGTGTGCGTGCTCACCCACGACCCGAAGTTCGACGTGCCGTTGCTGGAGTTGGCGCTGCGCCACCCGCTGGCGTACGTCGGCGCGATGGGCTCACGGCGCACCCATGACGAGCGACACAAGCTGCTGAGCGAGGCGGGGCTCGGTCCGGCGCAGCTCGCCCGGCTCGCCTCCCCGATCGGGTTGGATCTCGGTGGTCGTACCCCGGAGGAGACCGCCGTGAGTGTGGCCGCGCAGATCGTCGCGGCCCGGTGGGGCGGCACCGGCCGTCCGCTCGCGGCGCTCGACGGGCCGATCCACCAGCCGGGGTAGTCGCACCTCGGTGCCGGGCCTTCGGCGCCCATCGGGCCCCGTGCTGTGCCAGCCTGGTGCCACGGCGATCGGCTCGGCGAGCGGCGGCCGGTGGCGACGACGAGAGGATCGGCATGGGATACGCGGTGGTGCTCGGCGAAGCGCTCGTCGACCTGCTCGACGGCGAGCTCGACGGGGAGCGGGTCTATCGGCAGGCCATCGGCGGCGGGCCGCTCAACGTCGCCGTCGGGGTGGCCCGACTCGGCGGCGCGGCACAGTTCGTCGGCTCGCTCGGTGACGACGCGCTCGGCGGCCGCATCCGCGCCTTCCTCACCGCGGCCGAAGTCGGGGTGGCCGGTGCGATCACGGTGCCGGCGCCGACCACGCTCGCGGTGGTCACGTACGCCGGGCCGGAGCCGGACTTCCGTTTCTACGGCGAGCCGGCCTCCTACGGACTGCTCGGCCCCGACGATCTGGACCTGGCGCTGCTGGAGGGCGCCGACCTGCTCTACTGCGGCTCGATCGTGCTGCTCCAACCCGACACGCTGGCCGCCGCCCGACGTGCCTGGTCGCTCGCCACCGGCCTGCGGGTCTTCGACCCGAACGTACGGCCCCGGCTGCTGACCGGGCCGGCCGCGCTGGAAGGGCTGCGCGAGGTGGTGGCCGAGTTCGCCGCGGGTGCGCACCTGGTCAAGCTGAGCGCCGCCGACGCGGTGCTGCTCTATCCCGGTGAGCCGGTCGAGGGGGTGGCGGCGTACCTGCGTGAGTTGGGGGCGGCCACGGTGGTGGTGACGCTCGGCGCGGCCGGTGCGGTGCTGGCCGCCGCCGACGCCGACCCGGTCCGGGTGCCGGCCCCCAAGGTCAACGCGATCGACGCCACCGGCGCGGGTGACTCGGTGATGGCCGCGCTGATCGCCGACCTGCTCGTCGACGGCGAACCGGAGGGCCCGTCCGGCTGGGCCGAGCGGGTGGCCTTCGCGCTACGGGTGGCCGGCCTGGTCTGCGAATCCCCGGGCGGCGCCACCGCCATGCCCACCCGCACCGCCGTGCACAACCGCTTCACCACCTAACCCAGGACGCGGGTGGCGGTTACCAGACGGTGGTCGGCGTGCAGCGGCAAGTGCCTCGAGGTGCCCAACGCCGCCACCACCGACGGTGCCCGCCTCGCCCAGTGGACGTGTGGTCACCGGCACCCACCAGCAGTGGCGGCGTACCCAGGTGTAGCTGCGCTGGGTGGGTCAGGCCGTCCCGGTCAGTTCGAGGTAGCCGCGGTGGGCGGCGACCAGGGCGGGACGGGCGCCGAAGGGGGCCTCGGCGGCCACCCGCTCCGGCGGGGCGCTGCCGGTGTGCGCGGCCCGAATCAGCCAGGCCAGCTTCGCCAGCTCCGCGTGCTGGGCCCGGACGAAGTCGACGTCCACCGGGTCGCCGTGGCCCGGGATGACCACCGTGCGCGCGGTGGTGAGGCGCAGCAGGTCCGCGACCGCGTCCGGCCACTGCAACGGGTACGAGTCCTCGAAGGCGGGCGGGCCGCTCTGCTCCACCAGGTCGCCGGCGACCAGCACGTCGGCGTCCGGCACGTGCACCACCAGGTCGGCCTCGGTGTGCCCCCGCCCCGGGTGGCGCAGCAGCACCCGTCGGCCACCCAGGTCGAGGACCGTCTCGACGTGCACGGTGTGCGTGGGGGCGAGCAGCGGGGTGTCGGCCAGCTCGGCGGCGAGCGCCGGGTGCTCCGTGCGCAACTCCTCGTACGCCTCCCGGCGCAGCCGCTCCGGCTCCTCGCGCAGGGCGGTGGCGGCCAGTTCGTGCGCGTACACCGGGCGGGGTGGGTCGCCGGCCAGGACCGCGTTGCCGAAGCAGTGGTCGTAGTGGTGGTGGGTGTTGACAAGCGTCAACGGACGGTCGGTGACCGCCCGGACGGCCGCGGCCAGCTCGGTGGCCTGGGCGGCCGACGAGAGCGTGTCGACCAGCAGGGCCTCGTCGTCGCCGACGACCAGGGTGACGTTGACCCGCAGCAGCGGCTCGGCCAGCACGTGCACCCGGTCGGCGACCTCGACGAACCCGGCGTTCACGACGCCCGCCCGGCGCGCTCGACGAAGCGTCCCCGGTCGACGAGGATCCGGTCCACCCGGCCCCGGGCCACCGTCTGGTCACCGTCGCTGACGGTGACCTCGAACGACAGCCGGCGACCGTCGACGGTCGCCAGCAGCGCCTGCGCGCGGACCGTCCGGCCGACCACGGTCGGCGCCAGGTGCTCCAACTCGACCCGGGTGCCCACGGTCGTCGAACCGGGTGGCATCCCGGTCGCCGTCGCCGCGACGGTGGCCGCCTCGGCCAGCGCCAGCACCCGGGGAGTGCCGAGCACCGGTACGTCCCCGGAACCGACCGCCTGGGCGGTGTCCGCGTCGGTGACGGTCAACTCGACCTGGGCGGTCAGACCCGGCGCGAAGGCCGGCTCGGGCTGCTCCTGCATGGTCGTCAGCCTAGGTGTTCGCCGGACGCGTCGAGCACGCGCCCGGCGATCCGGGCGCACCCACCCGCGACGACCAACGGGTGGTCCCCGTCGGTCTATGCCGTACCCGTCGTTAACCTTGACCCCGATGGCCGTCGTGACTGACCCCCAGCCCCCCGCCCGGACCGACCCGCCCGCGTCCCCGGACGGGGGTCGTCGGCGCGTCGTCGCCATGACCGTCTGGGCGGTGGCCTTCGTCGCCGCCTGGCTGGCCATCGGCCTGCCCACCGACCCGGCGTACGCCTTCGTCTGGATCTGGCTCGCGACCATTGCCTGGAACAGCGAACGGCCCTGGCGCAGCCACCTGCGCTTCGCCCGGGACTGGGTGCCGGTGGTGCTGCTGTTCGTGGTGTACAACCTCTCGCGCGGGTTCGCCGACAACGGGGCCACGCCGCACGCGATGGAGCTGATCGTCGCCGACCGGTTCATGTTCGGCTGGGCCACCGGCGGTGAGGTCCCCACCGTCTGGTTGCAGCAGCACCTCTACCACCCGCAGGTGCACTGGTGGGATGTCGCGGCGAGCTGGGTGTACTTCTCCCACTTCGTGGTGGCGCTGACCGCCGCCGCGGTGCTCTGGCTGCGCGACCGGCACCGCTGGGCCGCGTACATGCGGCGCTGGGGTTTCCTCTGCGCGGCCGGCCTGGTCACCTACTTCATCTACCCGGCCGCCCCGCCGTGGTGGGCGGCGCAGAATGGTCTGATCACCGAGGTCGCCCGGATCTCGACCCGGGGTTGGAAGGCGTTCGGCATGCACGGCGCCGGCAACGTCCTCAACGCCGGCCAGATCGCCTCCAACCCGGTCGCCGCGATGCCGTCGCTGCACACCGCGTGGGCGCTGTTCGTGGTGCTGTTCTTCCTGACCGCCACCCGTCGTCGCTGGTGGCCGCTGCTGTTCGCGTACCCGCTGGCGATGACCTTCACCCTGGTCTACTCGGGTGAGCACTACGTGATCGACGTGCTGGTCGGCTGGGCGTACGTGGGGTTGACCTTCCTGGTGGTCGGTCTGGCGGAGCGCGGCTGGGCGGCGTGGCGCGCCCGCCACCCACGCGCCAAGCCGGACGGGCCCCTCGACCCCGCCGCACCCACCGACCCCGCCGCACCCCTCGACCCCGCCGCACCCCGGTCCAACGAGACCGAGCCCCCAACACCACGCGAACCAGACCCCACCCCCACCCACCCCCCAATCCCCGCCGACCACTAACCCCCAGCCCTGGCCCTGGCCCCGGCCCGGCCCCGGTCCCGCCCCGGTGATCATGAAGTTATTGCCCCGACACGCCGTGGGGGAGAGCAATAACTTCATGATCAACGCGGGTGGGCGGGTGGGCGGGTGGGCGGGTGGGCGGGTGGGCGGGGGCGCGGGGGCGCGGGGGAGGGGGTGGGGGGCGGGGTCAGGGTTGGGTGCGGGCTTGGTGGGCTCTCGTGGTCAGGTCGGCTGCCAGGGTCCAGGCCTCCGCCAGGTCGCGGTCCTGGGCGGTGGCGCCGGAACCGCCCGCGGTGTCCGCGTGCACGGTGGCCAACCCGAGACGGCGCTGGATGGGCCCCTGGACCACCCGCACGCTCTGGATCCGGGCGTACGGCACGATCACCAGTTGCCGGGTGAGCCGCCCGGACCGGGTGGCGAACACCCGCTCGAACAGCCCCGCGCCGAACGCGGCACGGCCCAGTGGGTGCAGCCAACGGGTCCGGCGCGGTGGTGGGCTCAGCGGGAGCGCGTCGAGGCGTACCCCGGGAAGCACCTCGGCGACGATCATCGTCGCCGTCGGCAGGTCGCCGACCGGTAGCAGCCGGTCGGGCCGGTTGCGGTCGTCGGCCTCCGCGACGGAGTAACCGGCCACCTCCAGCCGCAGCCGCAGCCAGCCCTTCATCCGCCACAGCAACGGCCAGGTTGCCCGCACGGTCTGCACCCGGTCCAGCGGCACGGTCTGCGCCCGCGTCTCCAGCAGGCCGTTGTGCACCCGCAGCGTGCCGCCGTCGCGGGCCAGTCGGAAGTTCCAGTCGTCGAGGACCCGGCGGATCGGTTGCAGCAGCACACCCGCCATCGCCGTCAGGGTGCTCGCCACCGCCACGAACGACCACGACCCGGCGGTGAGGAACTGCACCACGACGAAGGCCACACCGAACGGGAGCAGGAACGCCTGCGGGGTGAGCAGTTGGCTGACCAGCAGGTTCTGGTTGCGTACCGCGTGCAGTGGCCGGCCCGGCGCGGCCGTCTGCGGCGTCGTCGCGCCCGGGGCCACCGGGGCCGCCGCGTCGCCGGGCGTGGGTAACTGCGCCACCCGCCCGGCCAGCGCCAGCAGACGCTCGCGCAGCAGGGCCGCGTCGGCCACCCCGAGGTACGCCAGTGGCGCCTCGGTCTTGCCCCCGCCGACGACTTCCAGGCGCAGCTCGGCCAGGCCGGTGAGCTGGGCGAGCAGCGGCCGGACCACCTCCACGGCCTGCAACCGTTCCAACGGGATGGCCCGGGTACGCCGCCAGAGCAGCCCCTCGTACACCCGTAGTTCCCGGCCCACGACGTGGTAGCCGGTGTTGTACCAGCTGATCACCGACAGCACGGTGGCGCCCAGCGCGAGCACCGCCACCATGGCGGCGAACCAGCCGAAGCCCACCCGGGACAGCGTCGACCAGGACAGCCCGGCGATCACCACGACCAGGGACTTGGCGCCGTGCAGCACCGGGCTGAGCGGGTGCAGTCGCTGCCGGGGCTCGCCGTCGCCGCCCGGTGGCGCCGGCCACGGCGCGGGCGCCCCCGGCGGCATCGACCCCGTCGGTACCGCCCCAGCGAACGGCGCGCCAGTGGTTGGTGGGCCAGCGGGCAGCACCGGCCCCGGTGGCGTCGGGCCTGTGGGTGGGACCGTGCTCGGCTCGGCGGGCCCGTGGCTCATCGGAGCGGCCCTCGACGTGCCCCGCGCCCTCCCTCCCGGCTTCTCAACGCCCCCCC
>NZ_JAKKFF010000577.1 GCF_022229015.1 Micromonospora foliorum | reverse complement strand
CGTCGCCGGCCAGGGCGGCCGCCGGGCTCGCCGGGGAGTACGGCGGCACCAGGTACGCGAACGCCGCGGCGGTGACCAGGCCCGCCGAGCCGGCCGCGAGCACGTGCCGCTGCCCCCAACCGGCACCCGACGACCAGTACGCGACCAGGGCTCCGGCGGCAGCGGCCAGCGTCAGCGCGATCGTCACTCCCACCCAGCCGGGCGTCAGGTCGCCGCCGGTTCGGACGAGGACGACCAGCAGACCCACCCAGAGCGGATGGGGCACCCGACGGGCCCGGCGCGGGTGGGTGCGACGCCAGTGGGGCAGCACGGCGACCGCCACGAGGGCGAGGACCAGCACGGCGGCGAAGGCCAGTTGGAGCGGGCTGGCCAGGAAACCCTTCCGGCCGCTGCCGTCGGAGAAGATCAGCAGACTGCCGAGCAGGTAGGTCACGCCGACCACGGCGAGACCGGGCCGGCCCAGCCACGGCCCGAGACGCCGCTCCGACCCGAGGAACGACTCGACGAGCACGATCGGCGCGCAGATGGTCAGCACGATGTGGTTGCCCACGTAGTCGAAGGCCTGCCGGAGGCTGAATTCCAACCCCGGCACCAGCGACGCCTCGGCGGCGGCCCGGGTGTCGGCGTACTGCGTGTCGTCGAGGTAGTCGGGGTTGAACAGCGACTGGTCGACCAGCCCGGCCTGGAGTACGCCGAAGGCGGCGGCGAGCAGCACGATCGTCGGCCAGCCCGCGCCGAGGTGCCGGGCGGTTTCCCGGATGAGGATCGCCGCGCCGCCGTACATCGGGCCCAGGAAGATCAGCACCGGGAGGAAGTCGTCGATGGCGAAGCCACCCCACGAGCACTCGGCCGCCCACGGCGCGAGCAGCAGCAACGCGATCACCGGCAGGAGCCGTCGGCGCAGTGGCAGGCGGCCAGCGGCGACCGGGCGGTCAGCGGCGAGAGGGCGGTCAGCGGGGTCGGGTTCGGTCGGCATCGGCGCTCCTCGACGTCGTTTCGGGGGTCACCTGCACCGTGCGCGGGCCACCCGGTCACCCGATACGGCCATCGGCCGACGACCGGTGCGACCAAAGTCGTTGAGTAGGGTGGTGCCGACGTCGACCCGGGGAGCGTGGAGATGCGGCCAACCGTCACTGCCGACCTGGCGGCCCGGCCCGTCGAGGCCGAGCGTCCGCTGCTCAGCTACCGCGACGAGGCGACCGGCGAGCGCGTCGACCTGACCGCACAGCAGGTCGGCTCGTGGGCGGCGCGCAGCGCGAGCCTGCTGCGGGACGGCTGCCGGCTCGGCCCCGGCAGCCGCGTAGCGGTTCTGCTGCCGCCGCACTGGCGTACCGCAGCGGTGTTGTTGGGCGCCTGGGCCTCCGGCCTGGCGGTGTCGTTCCGACCGCGCGCCACCGCGGGCCTGGCGGTGCTCGAACCGGGCGGCGACCGGCCGTTCGACGCGGTCTTCGTGACGCCGGAGCGGCAGGACGACTGGCTGGAGGACGTGCCGGACGCGCCACACCGCTATCTCGTCGGCACCGGGCCGGGGCAACTGACCGACGTGCCGTTGGGTTGGTTGGACTGGTCCGCCGAGGTGCTTCGGCACGGCGACGGCGTGCCGGACCACACCGCCATCCACCCGTCGGACCCGGCCACCGCGGACGGCACCACCTACGGCCAGTGGGGTGCGCTCGCCCAGGAGTTCGCCACCATGCTGGACCTGCGCGCCGGCGACCGGCTGCTTGTCGACGCCGCCGAGACCGAGCAGCCGCTGAAGTGGTTGCTCGCGCCGCTCTCGGCCGGTGCGTCCGTGGTGATCAGCGCCAACCTCGACCCGGCGCGGCGGGACGCGGTCGTCGCCGCCGAACGGGTGACCCGGGTCCTCTGAACTCCGCCGGAGCGGCTCAAACAGCGCTTGCCGGCCCGGTTTCGTTACATCGGCGTCTGCCCTGCTCAGAGGGTCTTTCGTCGATGTCGTCGGCGTGTTCTCATACCGAACAGCGACGTCATCGACCCCGCACCGCCTCCCTCATCGAAAGGTGCACCGATGCGCAGAAGATCGACCTTCCGACTGGCGGTCCTCACCGCCACCGCCGCGACGTTCCTGGCGTCCGGCGGTGCCTCCGGGGCGCTGGCCACGGCCGCGCCCGCGACCGCCTCCCCGGGCGTCACCGCGTGTGAGCCGGGCGCCGACGCGCACAGCGCCGCCCGGGTAGCCGAGGGTGCCACCGCCCAGGAGCCGGAGCTGTACTCCACGAACGAAGCCAACGCCTACGGCGTGATCAAGGACGCGCCGCGCCTGCCGAACGGCAGCGTCACCGTGCCGACGGTCTTCCACATGATCTCCGACCATCCGCTCACCGCGGCCGAGACGACCCGGTGGAACACCCTGATCGCCGCGCAGATGACGGTGCTCAACGACTCGTTCGCGGGCCGCACGGCGGGAGACGCCGCCAACACTCCGTTCCGGTTCTCGCTCGTCGACACGACGTGGACGGTGAACAGCGCCTGGTACACGGTCGTGCCGGGCAAGAACGAGCGGGACATGAAGAAGGCGCTGTACACCGGCGACTCGAAGACCCTGAACGTGTACGCGGCCAACATCGGCGACGGGCTGCTCGGCTGGGCGTACTTCCCGAAGGGCTACAACAACGGGCGCGACTACGTCGACGGCGTGGTGATGCTCGACGAGTCGATGCCGGGCGGCACGGCCGGCAAGTACGCCCTGGGTGACACGCTGACGCACGAGGTCGGGCACTGGCTGATGCTGGAGCACACCTTCGCGCACGGCTGCTCCGCGTCCGGCGACTTCGTCGCGGACACCCCGCGCGAGGCGGCCCCGCAGTTCAACTGCCCGGTGGGTGCGGACTCCTGCACCGCGCCCGGGCTGGACCCGATCCACAACTTCATGGACTACACGCAGGACTCCTGCATGAACATGTTCACTCCGGGGCAGGCGGACCGGATGAGCGACGCCTGGGTGGCGTTCCGCGCCGGATAGCCCTCCGCTGAACGTCGGGGCCGGCGAGTCGCTCAAGGCGACTCGCCGGCCCCTTGTCATGCCGTTGATCAACTAACTGTTCATCCGTACAGCGTCCGGCTCTCATCCGGTTTGGCTGGCGAGTTCGCACAGAGCCGGCAGGGTCATCCAACGGCCGCGCCCGCCGGCGTGCCACAGCACGTGTGGACCGGAGCGCTGGCATGCCCTCAACCGCTCGTCGGCCCTGCGGTGTCGTGGCGAGTTTCTTCGTGCGTCGGTGGCGTTCACCTTTCACTAAGGAGCAACCTCGCCATGACGCACGCACCACGTGCGCGTAGGAAGCGAACACGCGGACTCCTGTCCGCGGTGGCGCTCGTCCTCATCGCCGGACCGGCGACCGCCTTCGGCCCCAGCCTGGCCGGCGCGCAGACGGTCCCGACCAGCGGTAACACGCCGCTGATCAACCTGGCCGACGGGCAGAACCTCGAAGGTAAGGTCCCCGTCGTCGTCGAGCCGGTCACCGAGAACGACTCGGTGACCACCCTCGCGGTCGACGGCGACAAGGTCGGCGCCGACAAGACCGCCGGCACCGCCCACTTCGCCTTCGAGATGGGTGGCAACGGCACCGAGGCCCGCTACCGCAACTACGTCACCGTCAACGCCCACACCGCCGAGGCGGACCGGGTCTACCTCCCGGACCTCGCCGGTGGGCAGGTCGGCACCCTCGACTTCCCGGGCGACTGGCTGCGCCCCGGGGCCAACACCATCACCGTCCACGCCGGAGCGAACTGGGTCGACACGACCACCAAGACCGCCGTCGGCTACGAGGAGCTGCCCAACGGTGAGGGGGGCCGCTGCCCCAACTACGACGACTACGCGCTGAGCAGCATCAGCCTCAGCCTGCTCGGTGTGGTCGCCGACGGTGAGCAGAACCTGTTCAGCTACAGCTTCGGAGACGGCACCTGCGGCAGCTCGGCGAAGCTGCTCAACCAGGACCTGACGTTCGTCGTCTCCGGTGAGCCGGGCAGCACGTCCGGCCTGCGCACCGACCTCGACACCACCAAGCTCGCCAACGGTACGCACACCGTCAGCGCGACCACCCAGTCGGGCGCGAAGACGTCCGTGACGGTGGACGTCAACAACGCTCCGGCCGGCGCGGCGGTGGTTACCCCCGGTGACGGTGCCCGCGTACGGGGAACCCGACCGGTGATCGCCGCGCTGCCCAGTGGCGGCCAGGACCACGTCGAGTCGCTGGCCATCGACGACAAGCCCGCCGAGAACGCGGAGGCGCTGGCCGCCGGCACCGCCACCCTCGGCCTCGCGGTCGCGGCCGGCAACTCGATCGAGGCGCGCTACCACAACTACGCGCTGGTCAACGGCCACCGGGTCGACCTCGGCGGTGACTACGGCGCGACCGGCGCGGAGGACGTCAGGCTGGCGTTCCCCACCCGGTTCCTGCACCTCGGCGACAACGTCGTCGAGATCCGGACCGGCGACTACAACGGCACCCTCAACGGGGCGACCTGCGCCAACCACGACGACTTCACACTCACCAGGGCGGCGACGAGCCTCACCCTGAGCACGGCGGGCACGGTGACCGCCGGCACCACGTACCTCGTCACCACCAGCGGCACGACCGTGACGAAGGCGGAGACGACCGCCGCCACGCTGCCGCTGGGCGACGGCACCTGCGCCGCCAACTCCGACGCCGAACTCCACTTCACCATCTCGGACGCCCCGACGACGCGGACGGTCGACACCCTCGGCAGCGGGGGCGACGCGCACCTGAAGGTGTTCGTCGGCGGCAACGGCAGCGACAACGGGTACGACAACAAGGTGCTTGTCAACGGCATCCCGGTGGAGATCGGCATGTGGGAGAAGGAGGTCGCCGACCTCGCCTTCCCGAACGAGTGGCTGGTGCCGGGCGTCAACGCCGTGGAGTTCGTCGCCGGCAACGACCACGGCAGCGCCAAGCCGGGCGGCTGCGACAACTTCGACGACTTCACCCTGCGGGACTTCCAACTGCTGCCGACCGGCGCGAAGGCGACCCAGCTGACCCGGTCGACCGCGCAGACGACTGTCACCATCGGCTCGGCGAGCTACCCCGCCGGCTCCCAGGTGACCACGTACGTCGGTGACGGCACCTGCGGCAGCAGCTACAACGCGGTGCTGAACAAGACGGTCCTGTTCGACGTCACGGCGGCGGACGGCTCGGCGCTGCCGGCGCTGGGCAAGCGCGCCGACGTGGACACGACGTCGATCGCGGACGGCGCCCACACCATCAAGGCGGTCGTCGGGGACAAGACCTCGACGCGGCGCTTCACCACCGACAACACCGCCCCGGAGATCGAGAACAGCGTCCCGGCGGCCGGGCAGCGGCTCACCTCGACCGTGGCGCTCAACGTCAAGATCAAGGACGCCACCGGGGTGGCCGGTACGCCGGTCATCACGCTGGACGGCACGGCCGTCAAGCAGGGCGACCAGATCGGCCACGGCCTGCCGGCCGGAGAGCACACCATCGCGGTCACGGCGACCGACGCGCTCGGCAACACCGCCACCCGAGAGGTGCGGTTCAGCAGCGCCAGCATCCCCGACGTCCCGACCGAGCTGAACTCGACAGTCAAGAACACCGACCCGCTCTCGGCCGAGCTGTCCGCGCGAATCCCCGGTGCCGAGGGGGTCGGGCTGACCGCCGCCTTCACCAAGGCGGACGTGGTCCTGCCGACCGGCGGCTACCAGGGTGAGGCGGCCGACGTGCCGACCACGCTCGACGTCCAGCACGACCGGAACGTGGACGTCGCCTCGCTGCGTCCGCTCGACGGCGCGACGGTCAACACCCCGTCCAGCCGTGGGGTGATCTTCCAGCGCTACGACCTGCCGCTCGGGGCGACCAAGCAGGTGCCGACCCTGCGCTGGTCGGGCACGATCGACCCGGCCCGGATCGTGGCGCTGCGGGCGTGGAACCCGGCCACCGACACCTGGGTCGTGCTGACCAGTTCGCGTGGCCAGGTCGGGCGCGAGACGGTGCTGACCGCGCCGGTGGAGGCCGGTTACCGCGACGGTGGTGTGGTGCACGTGCTGGTCACCGGCGAGGACCCGTTCGCCGACGACCTGTCCCCGCACGACTCGACGGCGCAGAACGACAAGGACCGCTTCGAGGACCCGGCCTCGTACGACTTCTCGCTGGCGCACTTCACCGACACCCAGTACGTCACCGAGGGTGCGGCGGGCGGCACCTACGACGACTTCGACGGCAAGGCCGAGCCCTCGGACGTCGAGACGGTCGAGGAGCAGGCGATCTGGTCGGCCGCGTACCGCGACCAGATGCAGTGGATCGCCGACAACGCGGCCAGCCGCAAGATCGCGTACGCCGCGCACACCGGCGACGTCATCGAGAACGACTACTACGACCCGCTGGCCACCAACCCGGACGGTTCGCTGAAGCGGCCCGGTCTGCACGAGCAGGTCGAGAAGGAACTCGCCGCCGCCTCCGGCTTCCAGAAGATCCTCGACGACAACGGCGTCGTCAACCAGGTCATCGCGGGTAACCACGACGACCAGTTGGGTGCCGAGACCGGTCCCACGTCCCGGTTCAGCCGGACGTTCAGCGCCGACCGGTACTACGGGACGGCGAAGTCCTGGCCGAAGGGCACCGAGTACCACGCGTGGGACGAGGTGACCAAGGCCGACGGTACCGTCACGCCGGGCAGGGACAACCAGAACAACTACCTGCTCTTCTCCGCCGGTGGTCTGGACTTCGTCGCGGTCGGCCTGTCGTACGGCGTCACGCCGGCCGAGGCCAAGTGGGCTGACTCGATCTTCAAGCGGTACAAGGACCGCAACGGGATCCTGCTCTCCCACGACTACCTGAAGCCCTCGGCCAACCCGGACGGGCGGGGTGCGGACTTCTCCGCACCGGACGGCTCGCCGCTCTTCAAGCAGGTCGTCGAGGTCAACCCGAACGTCTTCCTGGTCCTCGCCGGTCACGAGCACGGCGTCGGCACCAACCTGAAGTCGAAGATCGGCGTCACCGTCAGCCACGACGTCGTCGAGCTGCTCGCGGACTACCAGTTCTACACGGTCACCGCGGCCGAACTCTGGCCGAAGCAGGTTGCCGCCGACGGCACCGTCGACGTCAACGGCGACGGCACCCCGGACCACAAGGCCACCGACCGGTTGCAGTTCGGGGCGAGCTTCCTGCGCCTGCTCCAGTTCGACGTGGACCGGGCCGAGATGCACATCGACACGTACTCGCCGTTTCTGAAGAACTTCGGGGCGACCGAGTACGACATCCGCCAGGACGGCAGCCAGCCCAAGCCGCGGTACAACGGCTCGGAGGACAACCTGACCCTGCCGGTGGACCTCAGCACCCGCAAGACGTCGTTCAGCACCGACTCACTGGCCGCGTACCTGCCGTCCGGCACGATCGGCACCGACGAGGTGACCTCGAACGGTGTCGCCACCACGACCTGGGACAAGCTCCTGCCGGGCACCTCGTACGGCTGGATCGTCTCGGCGAAGAGCGCCGACGGCGGCGAGGCGGTGGCCCAGCCGGCCGTGTTCGCGACCGCCAAGCAGGTCCCGACGATGACCGTCACCGCCGCCCCGACCACCTGGGGCACCGCGGCGACGGTGACCGTGCGGGTAGCGGCCGGCAGCACACCGGTCACCGGCGCGGTGGAGTTGCGCGAGGGTACGACCGTTCGCGGCTCGGCCGCGGTCACCAACGGGGCCGCGACGTTCACCCTCCCGGTGGGCCTCGCGGGTGGTCAGCACACGCTGACCGCGTCGTACCAGGGCAGTGACCTGCTCACGCCGGTGCAGGCCACCGCCGTGCTGACGGTGAACCTGCCGGCGGAGTGGAGTTCGTCGACTGTCTACAACGACGGCGACAGGGTGACCTACCAGGGCCGGGTCTTCCGGGCCTCCTGGTACACGAAGAACCAGAAGCCGGGCGCCGACCCCAACGGCGCATGGCAGGAGATCGCCATGACCGAGGACGGTACGGCGATCTGGACCCCGTCGCGGGTCTTCAACTCGGGCGACTTCGCGATGTACGACGGCAAGAAGTGGCGGGCCCAGTGGTACACCCGCAACCAGACGCCGGGTGACCGCAACGGCTCCTGGGAGGAGATCGCCCCCACCCCGCCGGACAACAGCCCGGCGGCCTGGACCCTCACCAAGGTCTACAACGCCGGCGACCGGGTGTCCTTCAAGGGCCACGTGTACGAGGCGAAGTGGTGGACCCGCGGCCAGGAGCCGGGTGACAAGTCCGGCCCCTGGAAGTTGATCGGGTAGTCAGGTCCGCGATACGCCGGCCCGGGACCGCTTTCGGTCCCGGGCCGGTGTGCTCTCCGACCCGCGCCTTGATCGACTCGGCTTTCAGGAAGACGGGGTATCGACATACCTCGGACACCGCGACTTTCCAGGAACCCGAGTCGATCAAGGTCGCGGCTTCGTCACCCGTCCGGTGGAGGCCATCCGGTCCGCCGGTTCTCGCGTTCTGGCTGCTCCTACGCTTCGCCGAAGGCAGGTGGCAGGCGTGCGACGGCGGGGGATGATGGTGGTGTCGACGCGTACACGTCGGACTGTGGTTGCGGCGGTGGCCGGCGGCCTGTTCGCCCTCGGTGTGGTCGCGCCGGGTCCGGCGGCGGCGCCGCTGCCCCGCGCGGCCCAGGCCGACGGCCCCACCGCCCCCGACCCGCGCGAGCCGCGCCCACCGCTGCTCCCCGCCGACTTCCAGGGCACCGGCCGGTACGTCGTCCGTGACCTCGGCATCGACGTGCCGTTCAGCTGGCAGGGCCGGGACGGCAACAGTCAGATGACCGCCGGTGGCCCGGACCACCCGATCTGGTTCACGAACCTGATCTACGAGAACACGCTCTACACGCTCACCTACAAGTGGCCGAACATCCCGCTGTTCCCGCCCCGCGCGTGCAGCAAGATCCCGGGGTTCTTCAACCGGCAGATCTTCAACGACAAGCTGAAGACCGCCCGCTACGTGGGGCCGGAGATCCTGCAGGGTGACCAGGACCGGCACGTCGACCACTGGCGGGTCGGAGTCGTCGGCGGTTCCACCGTGCCGGGGGAGTTCTTCCGGTTCCCGCTCGCGCTCGGCGACATCTACGTCGACCAGCGCGATCCGAGTCGGTGGTGGCAGGTGTTGCAGTTCGGCCTGCAGAACCTCTTCGACCCGGAGCTGGACGAGTGGTTCACGATGGACACCTTCGACCACCGCCCCGGCCAGGTCACCCTCCCCGACCGCTGCCCACCCCCCACGTCCTGACCCCCCCACACACGACCCCGACTAGGCGCGTTGATCAAGAGGTTTGCGTCATCGATCGGCCCGACGGTGACGCAAACCTCTTGATCAACGTGTCCGGGGTGGGGTGGGGTTAGAGGGCGAACAGCAGGGCGGCGTCGAGGAGGACTACGACGGCGGTGGCGAAGTGGATGCCGAAGGCGACCGCCTTTGTTCCGCCGTTTCGCAGCACGATGACGGTGTCGCCCAGCGGGACGAGCGCGACGATCAGCATGAACCACGCGACCGCGTCGGCGGTGGTGAAGGCGATCAGGGCCAAGCCGAGCAAGCCGTAGCTGAGATCGCGTACGCCCTTGACCGTGAAATAGGCGGGATCTCCGTTCGGCCGGGCCGGCACGCCGTACCCGGCAGCCGACGCGGTGGGCACCAGCAGGAACCGCGCGCCGATGAAGGCGACGAAGAGGCTGAGCACAACGGCGAGCCCGTAGGCGACAACTGACAGCATGATCCGCTCCAATTCCTAGCAATGCTAGATGCAAGAGCGACGCTAGCAGAGCATCGACCGGATATCTAGCGGTGCTAGGATGGCGGACATGTCGACGCAGGGGCGCCGGGAGCGCGAGCGGGCGGAACGGGAACAGGCGATCGTCGCCGCGGCACGCGACCTGGCCCTAGCCGAAGGCTGGGACGCGGTTACCACTCGCCGGCTCGCCGCCGAGATCGAGTACAGCCAGCCCGTCCTCTACAGCCACTTCAAGGGCAAGGACGCCATCATGGCGGCCGTCGCCGTCGAGGGCTTCGCCGAGCTGGCCGACGCCCTGGCCGCGGCCCGGGCCTCGGCGGCCAGCCCTCGGCAGGCGGTCGCCGATGTCGCGGCGGCATACGTCGCGTTCGCCGAGCAGCGTCCCGCGCTCTACGACGCGATGTTCACCCTCGCCGTGGACCTGCCGTTCGCCACTCAGGACGTCCCGACGGACCTGGTCCGAGGCTTCGCCGAACTGGCCGAGACGGTGCGCCCGGTCGTCGGGGACAACGACCTGGAGACGGTCACCGAGACGTTCTGGAGCGGTCTGCACGGGCTTGTCACGCTGATGCGCAGCGGCCGGCTCCGCCGCCCCGGCCACGACCGCCGGCTGGCGGTGCTGGTGGACCGCTTCTCCCGGTGAGCGTTGCCACGCGCTGACTTCACCGACCGCTGGGCCTGGGCGTGCGTCGGGCGCAGGGCGACAGGTGGTCGGTGGGCAGAGCGCACCGCCCGCCGCCGGGCAGTGGCCGATCGCAGAAGACCCAATGTCGTACGCCCTGCTGGTCCTCCGCCGAGACGGTCACCCCGCCCGGCTCGACCCGCGCGCTGAGCCGGACCAACACCCGAGCGGCGGTACGCGCGAAGATCCGGGCGCGCAGCAGGTCGGGCGCGGTGATCGGCAGGTGGATCACCCAACGGTCGCTCATCGGTGGCGGCACCGTTCGTGGCTCTGCCAGGACTGCGGCTGCTCTGCCCGCCTTCTCGTCGGAGGTGGCTCGTCGCGTCGGCTCGCCAGCCGACGGATCAGGTTGCGCACGGTGACTGCCCTTCGTCGGATGGGATCGACGTGGAGGGGCGGTCTCCGCCGGTTGCGGTCGGCGGAGACCGCCCGGCCCGCGGCCGTTCGGGGGTACGGCAGCAGGGCCGCGCCGGGGAGCGCGGCGGATGGAGTCTCGACGGGTCGGATCTCGGCGGCGATGCGAGGCCAGTACGAGAGGCGCCAACCGACCGCAGCAGCACCGCATCACCGAGAGCGACGCTACCGACACCTCTCACCTCTGTCAATGCTCTCCTACCTAGCAAATCTCGCTGCTGCGGTTGCTGCCGCTTTCCTTTCAGTTGTTGCCGCTCTTTCACCCGGTGCTCGATACTGGGCGGGCCAACCGACTGCAAGGGGCCCCCGCGTGCCGATTCCCCCGACGATGAACGAGTTGATCGATGATCTGCTGAGGCGGATCAAGGTGGGCGAGTTCCCGCCCGGGTCGCAGATACCGTCCACCCAGCAGCTGTCCGATCACTACGACGTGTCGGTGTCGACCATCCACCGAGCGGTGGCGAAGCTGCGGAAACAGGACGTGCTCGTCGGTCGTCCGGGGCGCGGGGTCTTCGTCGCGGAGTCCCGCAAGCGCTGACGCCAGGTGGCTGTCCGGAGCGCTGCACGAGGCGTGGCTGCCCGGCGTGCGTGCACGAAGGCGTGGCTGTCCGGAGCGCGCCGCACGAGGCCGCCCGTCCGGTGTTGCCCGTGGCCGCCGTCCACGCCGGACGGCTGATTCGTCTACGACATCGGCTCCATAGCGAGCGCGACAGACACCCCGTCCCCGCGCCGTGCCCGAACCCACCGCCCTGATCGACTCGGGTTTCAGGAAACCGGGGCATCAAAGCGCCCCGGACACCGCGACTTCCTGAAAATCGAGTCGATCAACGGCCGCGCGTCGTCAGTCGACCGTCGGGAGCTTCGGGCCGAGGACATCGTCGGCGTCGACGATCGTGTACGCGTACCCCTGCTCGGCGAGGAAGCGCTGCCGGTGCGCCGCGTACTCCGTGTCGATCGTGTCCCGGGACACCACCGTGTAGAAGTGCGCCTGCCGGCCGTCGGCCTTCGGCCGGAGCACCCGACCCAGCCGCTGCGCCTCCTCCTGGCGTGACCCGAACGTCCCGGACACCTGGATCGCCACCGCCGCCTCGGGCAGGTCGATGGAGAAGTTGCCGACCTTGGAGATGACCAGGGTCCGCAGCGAACCGGACCGGAACGCGTCGAACAGCCGCTCCCGCTCCTTGTTGGTGGTCGAGCCCTGGATGATCGGCGCGTCGAGGTACTCGCCGAGCTGGTGCAGCTGGTCGATGTACGCGCCGATCACCAGCACCTGGTCGTCCGGGTGCCGGTCGACAAGCGCCTTGACCACCGGCAGCTTGGTGCGGGCGGTCGCGGCCATCCGGTAGCGCTCCTCGGCCTCCGCCGTCGCGTACGACATCCGCTCCGCGTCGGTCAGTGTCACCCGGACCTCGGTGCACTCGGCCGGGGCGATCCAGCCCTGCGACTCGATGTCCTTCCACGGCGCGTCGTACCGCTTCGGGCCGATCAGGCTGAACACGTCCCCCTCGCGGCCGTCCTCGCGTACCAGAGTCGCAGTGAGGCCCAGCCGGCGGCGGGCCTGGAGGTCCGCGGTGAACCGGAAGATCGGCGCGGGCAGCAGGTGCACCTCGTCGTAGACGACCAGACCCCAGTCGCGGGCCCCGAAGAGGTCCAGGTGGGTGAACGCGCCGCCGCGCCGCGAGGTGAGCACCTGGTACGTGGCGATGGTGACCGGGCGGATCTCCTTGCGCTCGCCGGAGTACTCGCCGATCTCCTCCTCGGTCAGCGACGTACGGGCGATCAGCTCCCGCTTCCACTGCCGGCCGGCGACCGTGTTGGTGACCAGGATCAGGGTGGTGGCCTTCGCCTCGGCCATCGCCGCCGCGCCGACCAGGGTCTTGCCGGCGCCGCAGGGCAGCACCACCACCCCCGACCCGCCGGCCCAGAACGCCTCGACCGCCTCCCGCTGGTACGAGCGCAGCGTCCACGGCTTGCGCCCGTCCTTGCCGGCCTCGGCCAGCTCGATCGGGTGCGCCTCACCGTCGACGTAACCGGCCAGGTCCTCCGCCGGCCAGCCCAGCTTGAGCAACGCCTGCTTGAGCCGGCCGCGCTCGGACGGGTGCACCCGGATGGTGTCGTCGTCGATCTTGTCGCCGAGCATCCCGGCGAGCTTCTTGCTCTTGGCCACCTCGATCAGCACCAGCCGGTCCAGTGCGCGCAGCACCAGCCCGTACGCCGGGTCGTTGGCGAGCTGCAGCCGGCCGTACCGGTCCATCGTCTCGGCCACGTCCACCAGCAGCGCGTGCGGCACCGGGTAGCGGGAGTACTTGAGCAGCGAGTCCACGACGCCCTCGGCGTCGTGCCCCGCCGCGCGGGCGTTCCACAGACCCAGCGGGGTCAGGCGGTAGGTGTGCACGTGCTCCGGCGAGCGTTCCAGCTCCGCGAACGGCGCGATCGCCATCCGGCAGGCCTGCGCGTCGGGGTGGTCGATCTCCAGCAGCAGGGTCTTGTCCGACTGCACGATCAGTGGTCCACCGCTCACGCCAGCGTCCTCTCCTCGGTTGGCCGTCCGGCCGGAACGGGTGGCATACCCGCCGCTGGCCGACCATCCAGTGTTGCACGATGCGGGACGGCGGAAGAAAGTTGCTCACCAGCCGCAACCGTGACGGCACTCACGAACGTCTAGTAAAGGGACGACTGTCTGGGGAGGGCACATGAAGCATGTCCGGATCACTTCCCGGCTGGTAGCCCTTGTGGTGGTCGTGCTGGTCGGCGCGGGTGCGTGCGCGTTCGATCCGCAGTCCGGCGGGAGTGGTGGCGGGGGAGCCGCCCCGGTCGGCGCGGCGGAACAGGCAACGGGGGCGAGCGACACGCCCGGGCCGGACCAGCACGGCCGGCCCACGCCGGCAGCGCCCACCCCGAAACCCTCCCGGAAACCCACGCCGAAGCCGACCCGCACGGCAGCACCCACGACGACCCCCAGCACCGGTACGCCGACGGTCGCCGGCTGCCCCCAGGGCCAGCACCAGCGCGCGGTGGAGACCTACCTGGCCCGGTTGGGCGGGTTCGGGACGGTGAGCGTGGACGGTCGGCAGTCCGCCGCCGACTGCGCCGCGATCAAGAAGTTCCAGAAGAGGTACGGCATTCGCCCCGTCGAGGGTCGCGCCGGACCGACCACCCTCGACGTGGCCCAGCGCCTCGCCACCACCGACACGACCCGCTGCAAGGCCGGCACGGGCACCACGTTCTGCGTGGACCTGACCCGGCAGACCGTCTGGGCGCTCCGCGGCGGCAAGGTGATCATGGCGCCGACGGTGACCCGCACCGGCATGTCCGGCTACCGCACCCCGGCCGGCACGTACACCGTCAACTACCGCAACCCCAAGGAGTGGTCCGACCCGTACGAGGTGTGGCTGCCGTACTGGCAGCACTTCACCCAGGGGATGGGCTTCCACGAAACCACCACCTACCTGCACGAGAAGTCGATCGGCTCGCACGGGTGCGTCAACCTCCTGCACGCCGACGCCGTCCGGATGTGGGAGCTCGGCAAGGTTGGCACCCGGGTGGTGCTGATCGGCCGGCGCCCCGGCACCTGAGTGACACGCAGCGAATCGGGGTGGTGACCCCCTGTCCGGCCGGACTTTCGAGTGTCACCCTGGGAGTCCAGGGCCGGACCGGGCGGGGAGGCTGGGTATGACGGTCGACCGTGACGTGATCGCGGAGCACGAGCAAGCACCACCCGACGAGGTGTCCCGAGCGACCGTGATCGCGTACGTCGTCGCGGCCACGCTCCTCCTCGGGTGGTTCCTCTTCGGCTGGCTGGTGCTCCAGCAGGGCTTCGTCGACTCGGTCGGGGAGTCCGCCGGTGCCGGCTTCGCGCTGCTGCTGATCATCTCGGTGGTCGGGACCGTCCGCCGCAGCCGCCGCTGACCGACAGCGCCCAGCGGCGGCGCCGTCGGTCAGTCCGCCACCACCGCCGCGGTGATCCGGTGCAGCGCGAACGTGTGCAGCATCTCGGTCCGTTCGTCCTCGGCCCGCAGGTAGCCGGCACCGATCGAGACCGGCTTGAGCAGGCGCGACGCGGTCGCCCCGTGCGCGTCGACGTAACCCACCCAGACCAGCGCCTTGTCCCGGACGGCCTGTTGGAGCACCGCCAGGGCCTCGCTGTGGGTGTGTGCCGGCACCGGGCCGCCGCCCAGCCCCGGCGCACCGCCGCGCACCACCGCCGGTGCC
>NZ_JAKKFF010000576.1 GCF_022229015.1 Micromonospora foliorum | reverse complement strand
CCGGGGCGCTGGCAGCCGACCGGGTGGCGTCCATCCTGGCCGCCGTCCGAGGGGTGCTGCTGGCCCGGCAGGGCCGCTGCGTGGTGGTGTCGGCTCCGGCGGCGGTCCGCCAGGCCGTCGACCTCTGGGGTGAGCTGGCCGGCCTGGCGCAGTTGCGGGCCGCGAAGCGGCACCTGGATCCGGAGCACCGGCTCGCACCCGGCCGGCTCCCCGGCGGCCTGTGAGGCCGGCCCGAGTGGACCCTGAATCCGGGGGCGCGTGGCGGTCAGGTCGCGTCGTTACGGAGCACCAGGACGGCGATGTCGTCCCGGGGCGGCTCGACCGAGAAGTTGATCGCCGCGGCGCGCAGCCGGGCGGCCACCACGTCGGCTGAGTATCCGGCCAGGGGCGCGGCGGCGTCCCGCAGCCGGTCGGTGCCGAACAACTCCCGGCCACGCCGCCGCTCGGTGACGCCGTCCGTGTAGAAGATCAACGAGTCGCCCGGCGCGAGCGTGATCTGCGCGGTCGGCGAGGTGATCGTGTCGAGCAGGCCGAGCGCGGTGCCGCCGGTGCCGACGAACTCGGCGCCGCCCGCCCCGGCCAGCAGCACCGGCCGGTCGTGCCCGGCGAGGTGCAGCGACACGTCCAACTGGTCGCCCTTGCCCGGCCCGACCGCCGCGAGCGCCAGCGTGCAGTAACGGCCGCCACCCCGCTCGACAAGTGTCTCGTTGAGCCGCGCCAGCGCCTCCGGCAACGGTTTGCCGTCGCCGACCAGCACCCGGATCACGTCCCGGACCAGCCCGGTCACCGCGGCGGCCTGGACACCCTTGCCGGAGACGTCACCGATGACCACGAGCCAACGCCCGTCGGGCAGCGGCACCACGTCGTAGAAGTCGCCCCCCACCTCGGCGTCGTCGCCGGTCGGGACGTACTCGGCGGCGAAACCGATCCCGTCCACCAGCGGCAGCACCGGCGGCAGCAGCGACTGTTGGAGCGTCTGCGCCACCCGACGGCGTTCGGCGTGGATCCGGGCGTTCTCGATGGCCAGCGCGGCCCGCCGGGCCACGTCCTCCAACACGGCCACCTCGTCCGGGTCGTGCCGGTGCCGCTGGTGTCGCCCCACCGCCAAGGTCCCGAGCCGCTGCCCACGGGCGATCAACGGGACCGCGAAACCCTCCATCGGCCCGCCCAGGGGGATCTGCGCCGCGCTGCGGGACGCCTCGCGGAGGCGGGCCTGGATCGAATCCGGTCCGGTCTCCGCCAGCACCTTGTGCAACTGCGGAAGCATCGACTCGTCGGCGTGGCTGGCCGCCGCCAACCGGAGCCGGCCCCACTCGTCGGTGGTGTGCACGGCGCACCACTGGCCGAGTCGCGGCACCACCAACTGCGGCACCAGCGCCATGGTCAGGTCGACGTCCAACGACTGGGCCAGCAGCTCGCTGGCCTCGGCCAGGAACGTCAGCCACACCTGCCGGCGGACGTCGGCCCGGCGCAGCCGGTCGTTCTCCAGGTGCAGCGACAGCCGCTCGGCGGTGAGCACCGCCAACGGTTGGGCGTACGCCGACGGCGCGGCGTCCAACTCCAACTCCCCGGCGTACGGGCGGTGCACGGTCAGTGGCACCCGGAGCAGCTCGCTGCCGGGGCGGGACGGCCGACCGAAGCGGGCCAGCACCTGGCGGCCCTGCCCGTCACCCCGGTCCAGGTGGATGGTGCCGCCGGCGGCGCCCACCATCTCGGCGACCCGGCTGAGCAGGCTGGTGGCGAAGTCGGGCAGCGGGTCGTCCCCGTACAGGTCGGGGGCGGTCTGCATGAGTTCGCTCATCGCGCTGGCGCTCGGCGCGGACCCGTCGGCGCTCGTCCGCGGGCCGGCGTTGGCCGGTGTCGACTCGCCGACGGTGCCCGCGGCGGGCGGGTCGGCGCCGGGGCGGTCCAACCGGAACCAGACGCCCTTCCCGGTGGGCAGGTACGTGGTGCCCCAGCGGCTGGCGAAGTGGTCGACAAGCAGCAGGCCCCGGCCCCGCACGGAGACCTCGTTGATCTCGGTGGAGTCGTTGCGGTCGCCGACGGTCAGTTCGTCGCCGGAACCGGGGGCGAAGTCGGAGACGGTGACGGTCAGCCCGATCTCGTCCGCGACGACCTCGATGTCCAGCTCGGTACCGGCGTGCTCGACGGCGTTGGTGGTCAGCTCGGTGGTGAGCAGCAGCGCCTCGTTGGCCAGTTCGTCCAGGTGTGACTCGGTCAACACCGAGCGGACCACGGCGCGGGCGGCGGCCGGCGTACGGCGGTCGGCGGGCAGCCGGACACGCCGGACGGCCCCGTCCCGGGCCCCGGCCGTCGCGGGCCCCGCCTCGGCTGACACCCCCGTATCCTCCACCGTCCCCCTGCCGGGTGCCAAGCCGATCACGGATCGCAAGCTGTCGCGTCGGTCAGCGGCGCACGGATTGACGCGTCGAAACGACCGGTGCGGGAGCCGGGCGAGGTTTGCGGCGCGCCGTGCCGGCCCGACGCCGATCGTGCGGGTCCGGCAGGCGATCGATGCCGCCTGGCGGGTCGCGCCCCCTGGCACTGCGGCGCGCGCAGGCACAATATGGGGTGCCGGTGTGTCCGCACGGACCGGCGCCCCCGAGTTGAGCGAGGAATGATGACCACGGCGAAGCAGTCGGTGGCGGATCCGTCCGCGTCCGACCACGAGGCGCTCCTCGGTGAGTTGGCCGAGGCTCTGCGACGGATCGGTCGCGGCGACCTGAAGGTCCGGCTTCCGCGCCGCGCCGGCGCGGCCGGTGAGGTGGCGGACGCCTTCAACGAGGTGGTCTCGCTCCAGGAGCGGCAGTACCTGGACCTGCGGCGGATCAGCCGGATCGTCGGCCGCGACGGCCGGCTCACCGAGCGGCTCGACGACGAGGGGCTGGACGGCTCCTGGGCGGAGGGGCAGCGGGCGATCAACTCGCTGATCGACGACCTGGGCCGACCGACCACCGAGATCGCCCGGGTGATCGTGGCGGTCGCCGACGGTGACCTGTCCCAGCACATGGCGTTGGAGATCGACGGTCGGCCGCTGCGTGGTGAGTACCTGCGCATCGGGCGCACGGTCAACACGATGGTGGACCAGCTGTCGTCGTTCTCCAACGAGGTGACCCGGGTGGCCCGTGAGGTGGGCACCGAGGGCAAGTTGGGCGGCCAGGCCGACGTGCGGGGCGTCGCCGGCACCTGGAAGGACCTCACCGACTCGGTGAACACCATGGCGTCGAACCTGACCGGCCAGGTGCGGTCGATCTCGCAGGTGGCGACGGCGGTGGCCAAGGGCGATCTTTCGCAGAAGATCACCGTCGGCGCGCGGGGTGAGGTCGCCGAGCTGGCCGCCACGATGAACTACCTCACCGACACGCTGCGGCTCTTCGCCGAGCAGGTGACCCGGGTGGCCCGCGAGGTGGGCACCGAGGGCAAGTTGGGCGGCCAGGCCGAGGTGCCGAACGTGGCCGGCACCTGGAAGGACCTGACCGACAGCGTCAACTCGATGGCGTCGAACCTGACCGCCCAGGTCCGTAACATCGCGCAGGTCTCCACGGCGGTGGCACGCGGCGACCTGTCGCAAAAGATCACGGTGGCGGCGCAGGGCGAGATCCTGGAGCTGAAGGACACCGTCAACACGATGGTCGACCAGCTGTCGTCGTTCGCCGACGAGGTGACCCGGGTGGCCCGTGAGGTGGGCATCGAGGGCAAGTTGGGTGGCCAGGCCCAGGTGCGCGGCGTCTCCGGCACCTGGCGGGACCTCACCGAGAACGTCAACCAGCTGGCCGGCAACCTGACCAGCCAGGTCCGCAACATCTCCCAGGTCTCCACCGCCGTGGCGAAGGGCGACCTGTCGCAGAAGATCACCGTGGACGCCCAGGGCGAGATCCTGGAGCTGAAGAACACCGTCAACACCATGGTCGACCAGTTGTCGTCGTTCGCCGACGAGGTGACCCGGGTGGCCCGTGAGGTGGGCACCGAGGGCAACCTGGGCGGTCAGGCGCAGGTGAAGGGCGTCAGTGGCACGTGGCGCGACCTGACCGACAACGTGAACTCGATGGCGTCGAACCTGACCAGCCAGGTCCGCAACATCGCCTCGGTGACCACGGCTGTGGCGAAGGGTGACCTGTCGCAGAAGATCACGGTGGACGCGCGGGGCGAGATCCTGGAGCTGAAGTCGACTGTCAACACGATGGTGGACCAGTTGTCGTCGTTCGCCGACGAGGTGACCCGGGTCGCGCGCGAGGTGGGCACCGAGGGCAAGTTGGGCGGCCAGGCGCAGGTGCGCGGGGTCGCGGGCACCTGGCGGGACCTCACCGACAACGTCAACTCGATGGCCTCCAACCTGACCGCCCAGGTGCGCAACATCGCCCAGGTCTCCACGGCGGTGGCGAAGGGTGACCTGTCGCAGAAGATCACGGTGGACGCGCGGGGCGAGATCCTGGAGCTGAAGTCGACTGTCAACACGATGGTCGACCAGTTGTCGTCGTTCGCCGACGAGGTGACCCGGGTGGCCCGCGAGGTGGGCACCGAGGGCAAGCTCGGTGGTCAGGCGCAGGTGAAGGGCGTTTCCGGCACCTGGCGCGACCTCACCGACAACGTGAACTCGATGGCGTCGAACCTGACCAGCCAGGTCCGCAACATCGCCTCGGTGACCACCGCAGTGGCGAAGGGCGACCTGTCGCAGAAGATCACCGTGGACGCCCAGGGCGAGATCCTGGAACTCAAGTCGACTGTCAACACGATGGTCGACCAGCTGTCGTCGTTCGCCGACGAGGTGACCCGGGTGGCCCGCGAGGTCGGTATCGAGGGCAAGCTCGGTGGTCAGGCGCAGGTGAAGGGTGTCTCCGGCACCTGGCGCGACCTCACCGAGAACGTCAACCAGCTCGCCTCGACGCTGACCACCCAGTTGCGGGCCATCGCCCAGGTGTCCACCTCGGTGACCCGCGGCGACCTGACCCAGCGGATCGCGGTCAAGGCGCAGGGCGAGGTCGCCGAGCTGAAGGACAACATCAACCAGATGATCGTCACCCTTCGGGAGACGACCAAGAAGAACGCCGAGCAGGGCTGGCTGGACTCCAACCTCGCCCGGATCGGCGGCCTGTTGCAGGGCCAGCGCGACCTCGGCGAGGTCTGCCGCATGATCATGACGGAGGTGACTCCGCTTGTCGACGCCCAGCTCGGCGCCTTCTTCCTGGCCGACGACGCCGACGGCAGCATGCGGCTGCGGCTGACCTCGTCGTACGGGTACGTGGCGCGGGGGCACGATGTCACCTTCGGGCCGGGTGAGGGGCTGGTCGGGCAGACCGCGCTCTCCCGTCGCACGATCCGCGTCAGCGCCTCCCCGAACAGCCGGCTCACCCTGCGGTCCGGTCTGGCCGAGACACCCCCGTCCGACCTGGTGGTGCTCCCCGTCCTGTTCGAGGGTGAGCTGCTCGGGGTGATCGAGTTCGCCAGCGTGTCCGCCTTCTCCGAGCTGCACCTGTCGTTCCTGGAGCGGCTGGTGCTCACCATCGGCATCGCGGTCAACACCATCCAGGCCAACCGGCGTACGGAGGAGCTGCTGGCCCAGTCGCAGCGGCTGGCACACGAGATGCAGGAGCAGTCGGCCGAGTTGCAGCGCACCAACGCCGAGCTGGAGGAGAAGGCCACTCTGCTGTCCGAGCAGAAGGGCAACATCGAGACGAAGAACCGGGAGATCGAGCTGGCCCGGCTGGGCCTGGAGGAGAAGGCGCAGCAGCTGACCCGGGCGTCGGCCTACAAGTCGGAGTTCCTGGCCAACATGAGCCACGAGCTGCGTACGCCGCTGAACTCGTTGCTGCTGCTGGCCCGTCTGCTGGCGGAGAACTCGGAGCAGAACCTCAGCCCGAAGCAGATCGAGTTCGCCCGGACCATCCACGGGTCCGGCTCCGACCTGCTGCGTCTGATCGACGACATCCTCGACCTGTCCAAGATCGAGGCGGGTCGGATGGACGTCGAGCCGACCGAGATCCGCTTCACCGAGCTGCGCGGCTACGTCGAGCAGGCGTTCGCGCCGCAGGCCGAGGAGAAGAACCTGGACTTCCAGGTACGGGTGAGCAAGGATCTGCCGCCGGCGTTGGTGACCGACGCGCAGCGGTTGCAGCAGATCCTGCGCAACCTGCTCTCCAACGCGGTGAAGTTCACCGACAACGGTGCCGTGACGCTGCGGATCGCCCCGGCCGGGGAGAACGCGGTCTTCGACGTCCCGGCGCTGACGAACGCCCAGCAGGTGATCGCGTTCACCGTGATCGACACCGGGATCGGCATCTCCGACGACAAGCTGTCGATCATCTTCGAGGCGTTCCAGCAGGCCGACGGCACGACCAGTCGCCGGTACGGCGGCACCGGCCTGGGCCTGTCGATCAGTCGCGATCTGGCCCGACTGATCGGTGGCACCATCACCGTCTCGTCCGCGCCCGGTCAGGGCTCGACGTTCACCCTGTTCGTGCCGCAGGTGCTGGCCCCGGACGCCGTGGTCGCGCCGCAGACGCCGTCGCCGCAGCGCGCCGGCCTGCCGTCCTCGCTGCTGATGCCGCCGCTGGAACTGCTGCCGGACCGGCCGGAGGCACCGGCCACCCGCCAACTGGACGGCGCCACCGTACTGATCGTGGACGACGACGTCCGCAATGTCTTCGCTTTGACCAGCGCGTTGGAGCTGCACGGGATGACCGTGCTGTACTCGGACAACGGGGCGGACGGTGTCCGCCTGCTGGCCGAGCATCCGGAGGTGGACATCGTGCTGATGGACGCCATGATGCCCGACCAGGACGGGTACGAGACGACCCGCCAGATTCGCCGCAACCACCGGTTCGCCGACCTTCCGGTGGTCTTCCTGACCGCGAAGGCGATGCCGGGTGACCGTGAGTCGGCGCTCGCTGCCGGGGGCAGCGACTACATCACCAAGCCGGTCGACCTGGACGACCTGATCGAGTTGATGTCGTCCTGGATCAACGGCAGCCGGACCGAGGAGACTTCGTGACCCAGATGGCCAAAGCGCTGCTCGTGGACGACCGGCGGCAGAATCTGACGGCCCTGGAGGCGATCCTCCAGGGCCTGCCGGTCCAGTCCGTGGCGGTGGAGAGCGGCGAGGCGGCGCTCAAGCAGCTACTGGTGGACGACTTCGCGGTGATCCTGTTGGACGCGCAGATGCCCGACATGGACGGCTTCGAGACGGCGAGCCACATCAAGCGCCGCGAACGGACCCGGCACGTGCCGATCATCTTCCTCACCGCCGCCGACCGGGACGCCCAGCTCGCCCTGCGGGGCTACCAGGTGGGCGCGGTGGACTACCTCACCAAGCCGTTCGACCCGTGGGTGCTCCGGGCCAAGGTGTCGGTCTTCGTCGAGCTGTGGGTGAAGACCCGGCAGCTGGCCACCCAGTCGGACCTGGTCCGGGAGCGCGACACGCAGTGGCGGCGGCTCACCGACGCGGTCGACGAGGCGACGGCCCTGCTCCGCTCGGACGACCCGGAGGTCCGCGACCGGGCGGTACAGATGCTCGAACAGGCCCGCTGGGGAAACACCGCCTGACGCGGCGGGCGACTCAGCCGGTGGGCTGGTCGTTGCGGATCATCAGGGCGCTGCGCAGGCCTGTGATGTCCAGTACGCGGATCAGGAAGTCGCCCACGTGGGTCAGCATCAGCAGGCTCTGCGCGTGGCTGGCCTTGCGGCTGAGCACGACCAGGGTGCCCAGGCCCTGCGAGTCGCAGAAGGTGACGCCGCCGAGGTCGAGCACGATCCGCGGGGGTGGGTCGGCCAGCACCTCGTTGACGACGGTGGAGAGCTGCGCCGCCGTGAGCATGTCGATCTCACCGGCCAGGCGCAAGACTGCTTCGTCGCCCGTCCGGTGTAGCGTGATGGACAGTTCGGCACGATCCACCCGGTCAGCCTAGCGCGATCCGACCGACCTGGCCTGTCGAGGCCGCGAGCCGTCGCCGTCCAGGCCACGAGGCCCCCCGTGTCGGTGCCGCTGAGCGGCACAGCTCGTGGGTGAGCCGGGTAACCCCGTCACGGGGTGGCTGCTGGTTGACCGTCCGGCGCTGTCACAATGGCGGCATCGTGACCGACATCTTTTCCGCCGGGTCCGGCCGCTACCCAGCCGACGCGCCGGCCTCCGAGGCCCTGTTCGACCGCGCCCGCGCCATCGTGCCGGGCGGGGTGAACTCCCCTGTGCGTGCCTTCCAGGCGGTCGGCGGCACCCCGCGTTTCATGGTCCGTGGTGAGGGCCCGTGGCTGTACGACGCCGACGGTCGCCGCTACGTGGACCTGGTCTGCTCCTGGGGTCCGCTGATCCTCGGGCACGCCCACCCGGAGGTGGTGGAGGCAGTCCAGGCCGCCGCCGCCCGGGGCACCAGCTTCGGCACGCCCACCCCGGGTGAGGTGGAGTTGGCCACCGAGATCGTCGCCCGGACCCCGGTCGAGCAGGTCCGCCTGGTCAACTCGGGCACCGAGGCGACCATGTCGGCGATCCGGCTGGCCCGTGGCTTCACCGGCCGCTCGAAGATCGTCAAGTTCGCCGGCTGCTACCACGGCCACGTCGACGCTCTGCTCGCCGCCGCCGGTTCCGGCGTGGCCACCCTGGGCCTGCCCGACTCGCCCGGCGTGACCGGCGCGGCGGCCAGCGAGACGATCGTTCTCCCGTACAACGACATCCGGGCCGTCGAGGAGGCGTTCGCCGCCGAGGGCCCGCACATCGCCGCGGTGATCACCGAGGCCGCCGCCGGCAACATGGGCGTGGTGGCCCCCCGCGACGGCTTCAACCAGCAGCTCGCCCGGATCGCGCACGCGCACGGCGCCCTGCTCGTGGTGGACGAGGTGATGACCGGGTTCCGGGTCTCCCGCGCCGGGTGGCACGGCCTCGACGCCTCCGACGCCGACCTGTGGACGTACGGCAAGGTCATGGGTGGTGGCCTGCCCGCCGCGGCGTTCGGCGGGCGGGCGGACATCATGGCGCGGCTCGCGCCGGCCGGCCCGGTCTACCAGGCCGGCACCCTCTCCGGTAACCCGCTCGCCTGCGCCGCCGGTCTGGCGACCCTGCGGCTCGCCGACGACGCGCTGTACCAGCGCCTCGACGAGACGGCCGCCGTCGTGGGCAAGCTGGCGTCCGACGCGTTGGCCGCCGCCGGGGTCCCGCACCGACTGTCGTACGCGGGCAGCATGTTCTCGGTCTTCTTCACCGACGCCGACGTGGTCGACTACGACAGCGCGCGCACCCAGCAGGTGCCGGCGTTCAAGGCGTTCTTCCACGCGATGCTCGCCGCCGGCGTCTACCTGCCGCCGAGCGCGTTCGAGTCGTGGTTCGTGTCGGCGGCGCTCGACGACGCCGCTCTGGAACACATCGCCGACGCGCTGCCGACGGCGGCGAACGCGGCGGCAGCGGCTGGTCACGGGGGGTAGCAAACCTTGAGCAAGACTGTGGTCCACGTGCTCCGGCACGGTGAGGTGTACAACCCCGACCAGATCCTCTACGGACGGCTGCCCGGTTTCCGCCTCTCCGAGCTGGGCGTGCAGATGGCCAAGGCCGCCGCGCAGGGCCTGGCCGAGCGGGAGATCGTGCACGTGGTGGCCAGCCCGCTGGAGCGCGCCCAGCAGACCGCCGAGCCGATCGCCGCCCAGTTCGGGCTGCCGGTCGGGGTGGACGAGCGGCTGATCGAGAGCGCCAACTGGTTCGAGGGCAAGAAGGTCTCCCCGGGCGACGGGTCGTTTCGCGACCCGCGCAACTGGTGGGTGCTGCGCGACCCGGTGACCCCGTCCTGGGGTGAGGCGTACCGGGTGATCGCCGAGCGGATGTTCGCCGCCGTGCACGCCGCCCGGGTCGCCGCCGAGGGCCGCGAGGCGGTGCTGGTGTCGCACCAGCTCCCGATCTGGACGCTGCGCCGCTACGTCGAGCGCAAGCGGCTCTGGCACGACCCGCGCAAGCGGCAGTGCGGGCTGGCGAGCCTCACCTCGTTCCACTTCGACGGCGCGAAGGTGGCGGGCATCGGCTACAGCGAGCCGGCCGCGCACCTGATCGCTCTCTCCGCGACCGCCCGGACGGCCAAGGGGGCCTGATGAACGCCCGGAGGTGGACCGCGGGTCTGCTCGCCACCGTCGCCGCGGTGGCGCTGGTCGGCTGCACGTCCTCCAAGGCGCAGGAGAAGACCTGCACGACCACCACCGACGGGATCTTCGAGTGCGCACCGGACCAGCGCTCCGCACCCCCGAAGGTCGCCGGTGAGCTGCTGCTCGGCGGCACCTACGACGTCAGCGAGGCGCGCGGTCAGGTCGTGGTGGTCAACTTCTGGGGTTCCTGGTGCGCGCCGTGCCGCGCCGAGGCGGACGACCTGGAAGCCGTCTACCAGGCCACCAAGGGTTCCGGGGTGAACTTCCTCGGCATCAACGTCCAGGACCAGCGGGACAAGGCCAAGGCGTTCGAGAAGGGCCGGGTCACCTACCCGAGCCTGTACGACCCGTCGAGCAAGACGGCACTCGCGCTGGACATCCCGCCGAACAGCGTGCCGGCGACGGTGGTGCTCGACCGGGACGGCCGGATCGCGGCGGTGATCCGGGCCGCCGTCAAACAGGAGGGCCTGCAACCGATCGTCGAACGGATCGCCGCCGAGAAGCCGGCGCCGAACTGATGGGCGAGACCTTCCGGGAGTTGGCCCTCAGTGGGCCGCTGCTGCTCGCCATCGGCGCGGCGGCGCTCGCCGGCCTGGTCAGCTTCCTCTCCCCGTGCGTGCTTCCGCTCGTCCCCGGTTACCTGTCGTACGTGACCGGCCTGGCCGGCGCCGACCTGGAGGGCCGCCGACCGGCGGCCGATCCCGCACTGGCCACCGGCGGAGTCGCGGTCAAGGAACGGGTCGCGCGGGTCGGCGCGGTCAAGGGGCGGGTGCTCGCCGGGACGCTGCTCTTCATCGGCGGCTTCACAGTCGTCTTCGTGGCCACCGCGATCCTCTTCGCCAGCATCGGCCGGGTGTTCTTCGACTACAAGCGCGAGTTGCAGATCGGCGTCGGCGTGCTGGTCATCGTGGCGGGGTTGAGCTACCTCGGGATGATCCCCGCCCTGCAACGGGAGTTCCGGATCTCCCGGCTGCCGTCGGCCGGGCTGCTCGGCGCACCGGTCTTCGGGGCGGTCTTCGCGCTCAGCTGGGTGCCCTGCACCGGCCCCACGCTCGGCGCGGTGATGGGCATGGCCACCGCCAGCGGCCAGAGCGACCGCGCGGTGGTGCTCGCCGTGGCGTACTGCCTCGGGTTGGGGATTCCGTTCATCGTCTTCGGGCTGGGCTTCGAACGCCTGCTCGGGGTCTTCCGCGCCGTCCGGCGCAACAGCCGCTGGGTCACCCGGGTCGGCGGCGCCCTGCTCATCCTGATCGGCCTGGCCCTGGTCACCGGCGGATGGCAGAGCTTCGTGATCTGGTTGCAGACCACCGTCGGGGTGGGCGAGGTGAGCATCTGATGACGGTCGTCGACGACCGACCGGAGACCGTGGCGCCCGCGCCGCGCCGCCGGCCCAACCGGCTGCTGGCCCTGCTGCGCAACTCGTGGCGGCAGCTCACCAGCATGCGTACGGCGCTGATCCTGCTCTTCCTGCTCGCGATCGCCGCCATCCCCGGTTCGGTGCTGCCGCAGCGCGGGATCAGCCCGGAGAAGGTCAACGAGTACTTCGTCGACCACCCGGACTGGGCCCCCCGACTGGACCGGATCGGCGCGTTCGAGGTCTTCGGGTCGGTCTGGTTCTCCGCGATCTACCTGTTGCTGTTCATCTCCCTGATCGGCTGCATCACGCCCCGGCTGCGCGACCACGTCCGCGCGCTGCGGTCCCGGCCGCCGGCCGCGCCGAAGCGGATGGCCCGGCTGCCGCAGCACACCGTGTTGCCCGCCCCGCCCGGTGGCGCGGCGGCGGTCGCCGAGGCGCTGCGCAAGCGCCGCTGGCGCGTCGAGGTGCGCGGCGACGAGGTCTCTGCCGAGAAGGGCTACCTCAAGGAGACCGGCAACCTGCTGTTCCACACCTCGCTGATCGCGGTGCTGATCGGCGTGGCGCTCGGCTCGTGGTACGGCTGGAGCGGCAACCGGCTGCTGGTGGCCGGCGCGGACAACGCGTTCTGCAACACCCGCCAGCAGTACGCCGAGGCGAAGCTCGGCCCCCAGGTGGACAGCGCCGACCTGCCCCGCTTCTGCCTGCGGCTGGACGACTTCGAGGCCCGTTTCCTGCCGTCCGGCCAGCCGGAGTTCTTCAACGCCACGGTCACCGTCGACGGCCCGGACGAGCCGACCCGCAGCGCGGACTTCTCGGTGAACTCGCCGCTGCGCCTGAACGACGCGAGCGTCTACCTGCTCGGCCACGGGTACGCCCCGGTGATCCGCTACACCGACCGCTTCGGCAACAGCCAGATCAGTGACGAGCCGTTCCTGACCACCGGCGACATGGGCCTGACCAGCGAGGGGCTGGCGGCCTTCCCGGACGCGAACGTCGACCCGGCGACAGGCCGGCGCGCACCGGATCAGCAGATGGCGTTCACCGGCATCTACCTGCCCACGGCGCCCGAGCAGGCGCCCTTCGTCCGCTCGCAGTACCCGACCGAGCGCAACCCGGCGCTGAACCTGGTCGCCTACCGCGGCAACCTCGGCCTGGACGCCGGCATCCCCGGTTCGGTCTACCAACTCGACCAGCGGCAGGTGCGGACCGGCAAGGTCAAGGAGGTCGGCACCAAACTGCTCCGCAAGGGCGAGACCTGGAAGCTGGACGACGGCACGACCGTCGAGTTCCTGGGCACCGAGCGGTACGTCACCCTCTCCATCCGGCACGATCCCGGCTCGACGATGCTGCTGGTCAGCTGCGGCGTCCTGCTGGTCGGGCTGATGGGTTCACTGTTCGGGAAGCGCCGCCGGGTCTTCTTCCGGGTGGTGCCGGGCGACCCCGGGGAAGGATCTCCGACGAGCGGTAGTAGCTTGATGGAGGTCGGTGGGCTGCCGCGTACCGACTACCCAGGGTTCGCCGACGAGTTCACCCAGCTCGTCGCCGCCGTCAGCGGTGCCGAACGGCCTGAAGCTGACTCCACTGAGCGGGCCGGCGTGCGAGAAGGAGCCGAGTGATGTCCGCACTCTCCGACAATCTGGTGACCTTCGCGATCCTGGCGTACCTGATCGCGATGATCGGCCACGCCGTCGAGTACGCGCTGGGCAACGTGCGTACCCGGGTCGCCGCGGCGGCTCCGGTGCGCGAGTTGGTCGGTGCCGGCGGTCCCGTTCCGACGCCGCCCACGCCGGTCCCGTCGCCGCCCCCGGCCGACCGCTCCGCCGGGCGGGCCCGGCTGGCGGGCCTGATCGGGGTGGGCGCCACCGCGGTCGCCGCCGCGCTGCACCTGGCCGCGCTTGTCACCCGTGGGCTCGCCGCAGACCGGATGCCCTGGGGCAACATGTACGAGTTCGTGCTCACGGTGACGTTCATCGGGGTCGCCGCCTGGCTGGTGGTGCTCTGGAAGCGACCGTCGCTGCGCAAGCTCGGGCTCTTCCTCACCCTGGTGATGGTGCTGCTGGTCGCCACCGCCGAGCTGGTGCTGTACGTGCCGATCGTGCCGCTGGTGCCGGCTCTCAACTCGTACTGGTTCGTCATCCACGTCTCGACGATCGTCTTCGCGTCCGGCATCTTCCTGCTCGGCGTGGTGCCGGCGGTCGGCTTCCTGATGCGCAACGGGTACGAGCAGGGCAAGCGGAGTTTCCCGTACACGCTGGCCAAGCGGCTGCCCGCCGCAGTCGGCCTGGAGCGGCTGACCTTCGCGCTGCACGCCTTCGCGTTCCCGATCTTCACCTTCGCGGTGATCGCCGGCGCCATCTGGGCCGAGGCGGCCTGGGGCCGGCCGTGGGGCTGGGACCCGAAGGAGACCTGGGCGTTCATCTCCTGGGTGGTGTACGCCGGCTACCTGCACGCCCGCGCGACGCCCAGCGTCAAGCGCAACGTGGCCACCTGGATCGCGGTGCTCGGCTTCCTCACCATGCTGATGAACCTGTTCGGCGTGAACATCTTCTTCACCGGCCTGCACTCGTACGGCGGGCTGGACTGACCCTGGCAACGCGGTGCGGGCCGGTCACGGATTCGTCCGTGACCGGCCCGCGTTGTTCAGGCGACCGTGGTCAGCTCACCGTGACCGGCGCGATGTCGTTGCCCGGGTTGTCGTCCACCCGGGGGTAGCGGCTCGCCGGCTGGACCTCCCCGGCGGACCCGCCGAGGCTGTCGATCCGTAGGTCGAAGGTGGCCGTCCTGCTGATCCCGGCGGGGAACACGGCTCCCGGGCCACTGCAGCGCCAGGTCTTCGGGGTCGTTGCGCCGTCCTCCTCCTCGCCGCCGTACGACCCGCAGCCCGGCGGGTCGGCCAGCACGGTGACCCCGGCGGGTGGGGTGAAGAGGAAGTCGCCGACCGTGTCGCCGGAGTTCGTGCCATCGGGCACACCCGGCCCGTCGTTACGGATGCCCACGGTGACCTGGACGGTGTCGCCGACGGCACCGGTCACGGTCGCGCCCTGGGCGACGATGTCGAAGGCGCTCTGGACCTCCCACAGGTAGGTCTGACCGCCGGCGCCGTCCACCTCGACCGGGATCACGCCGAGCGGCGTACCGACCGCCCGCAGCCGCAGCGCCTGGTCGGCGTCGCGGCTCCTGAGCTTCACCCCGCTCGGGAGCGGGCCCACGCTGGCCAGCGGCTCCACGAACTGGGTGATCCGCTTGTCGCCGAGCGTCGCCGGGCCGACCGTGGTGGGGAGCCCGCCCCGCAGCTCGTGCCGCTGACCGGGCGCGAACGTGCCCCGAACGGTGCAGACGACGACGGTGGCGAGCACCTGGTCGGTGCCGTATCGGCAGTTGCGGTAGCTGGCCGGCACGAGGCCCACCGGGAAGCGCATGGTGAGCCGCAGGTCCACGGCCGGCTGGTCGCCGGCATTGACCACCGCCACCGCGAGGGGGAGCGTGTCACCCACCTCGACGCCGGTCACGTACTCGTCGACCATGTCGAGCAGGTCGGGCCCGGACCGCACGGTGACCGTCGCCTGCTGGGCGTACGCCTCGGTCTGGTCGCCGAACGCCGTGTAGTCGAGCGTGCCGGTCGCGCCCTCGACGGCACCCGGCGCGGCCCGGAACACCACCGGCACGGTGCCGGTGAGCGTGCCGAACTCGTCGACGGCCGTCGGCGGCATCGGGCAGGTCACCGAGGTGCCGGCGGTGACGCAGAAGTCGGGGAAGCTGGCGGTGGCCACGCCCGCCAGGCCGGTCAGGTCGAGGGTCACCCGGGGCTGGCTGGCCCCGGTGCTGCTCAGGGTCAGCGGCACCGTCCGGCTGGGAGCGCCGGCCGCGCCGAGCGACACATCGCCCAGGGAGCCACTGACCCAACCCGGGTCGTCCTCGGCGGAGGCGGGCGTTGGCGCCACGCCGATCATCGCCGTCGTCACGACCAGCGTGGTCAGACCGCGCAGGAGCCTGCCACGCGTAACGCGCACAGATGTCAACCGATCTCCTTGGTGAGGGGTGAGCCGGTCGGAGGAAGCCGGAGCCGCCTCGCTCCCGGCCCGACCGGCATCCATGATCTTAGAGATCACCTGTGACAGTTCTCGATGGGTCGTCCGAGTCGCGATATCCGTCGAAACAGGACTCGGTTGGTGACCGCCGCGCCGGTCGGCCGTTGATCCACTCGGCTTTCGGGAAGTGGGGGTGTCCTGCGCCCGGGGACGCCGCGACTTCCGGAAAGCCGAGTGGATCTTGTGGTGGCGTCCGCCCGAGCCGGGCGGTCAGACCGGGTCGCAGCTCGCGTTACCCCCCGATATGCGCGTCATGGGGTGACGCAGCGTTGAGCGCTCGCTACCGTGCGGCAGGTGGGTCGGGTGACCCACCGTTCGCGGCGGAAGGTGGAGCGCAGTGACCACAGTGGTGTCCACAGCGATGCTGATCCGGGAGCAGCTCCGGCGGTCGCGGCTCGCGGCCGGGCTGACTCAGGAGGAGTACGGCAAACGGGCGCACTACTCGCCGTCCATGGTGTCGGCCGTCGAGCTGGGGCAGACGGCACCCAACGAGGCGTACCTGAAGCGAGCCGACGAGGTGCTCGACACCGGCGGCCTGCTGGTCTCGCTGCGCGAGCTGGGCCGGCGCGACGGCGAGCCGGTCTGGTTCCGCCCCTGGCTGGAGGTCGAACGGGTCGCCACCCAACTGCGCTGCTTCGAGGCGACGATGATTCCCGGGCTGTTGCAGACCGCCGACTACGCCCGGGCGGTGTTCCGGCTCGACCTGGGGCTGACCGCCGACCGGGTGGAGGAGTTGGTGGCGGCCCGGCTGGAGCGGCAGGCGATCCTCGACCGGGAGCACCCGCCGCAGCTCACCGCGGTGATCGACGAGGCCGCGTTGCAGCGCTTCGCGGAGGGCTGCGCCGGGGTGCTGGCCGAGCAGGTGCGGCACCTGGTGGCGTGCGCCCGCCGCCCGCACATCAGGGTGCACGTGCTGCCGCAGGGCGTGGGCCTGCACGCCGGTCTCTTCGGGCCGTTCATCCTCGGCCGCACCGCCGACGGCAGTTGGCTCGGCTTCCTCGACAACCAGACCGGCGGCACCGCCGTGGACGACATCAACGAGGTGGCGACCCTGCTCGGAAGGTGGGAGAGTCTGCGCAGTGACGCGCTGCCCCGGCAGCAGTCGATCGACCTGCTCGAGGAGATCGTGAAGCCATGGATCTGACCGGAGCCCGCTGGCACAAGTCCACCCGGAGCGGCAACAACAGTGGCGCCTGCGTCGAGGTCGCCGACAATCTGCCCGGCCGGGTGCACGTCCGCGATTCCAAGGACCGCGACGGCGGCCTGCTGACCTTCACCCCGGCGGCATGGCGGGCCTTCGTCGAGCTGGCCCGCACCCACTGACCGTCGGCTCAGCCCGGTTGCCGCCGGCCTCCCCGCACCGCACCTGGGCTACCCGGCCGCTCGGAGAGGCCGGTCTCGTCGTGCTGGTCTTCCGTGGGGTCGCCGCCGCCGAGCTGGCCGACCCGGCGCGCACGTCCTCCACCTCGACCCGCTGGTCCACCCCCGGCGACGACCCGGAGGTCTTGCTCGCCGCCCGCGATCAGCCGCCGAACCAGCCGGGCACGTCGAGCCGGAACCAGTTGGCCGAGGCCATCGTGCGCAGGTCGTCCTCCAGGGCGGTGACCCGTTCCGGGCCGAGGGTGTCGGTCCACTGTGCCCGCAGCCGGTCGAAGATCTCGGCCGAGCGGCGTAGCCCGTCGGCGCCGCGCGGGGTCACCCGGACCAGCCGGCGTCGGGCGTCGGAGGGATCGTCGACCCGCTCCAGGTAGCCGACGGCGACCAACCGGTCGACGGTCTTGCCCGCTGCCTGTTTGGAGATGCCCAGCCGCTGGCCCAGCTCGGTGGCGGTGGTGCCGTCCGCGCCGACGGCCTGGAGCACGAACCCGTGCAGTGGCCGCAGCTCCGGATGCCCCTCCCGGGCCAGTTCGGCGTGCAGATCGTCGATAAGCGTCCGGAAGCCGGCCAACAGCAGCAGCGGTAGCTGGAAGCCGGGCCGGGCGGGTTCAGGGGTTGCCACGTTCGTCAACCACGTTTACTATTCCGTCAACCACGTTGACTATCTTACGGGACGCGGCCCGCCGTTCCCCACCGCCGCCCCTCCCCACCGCCACTGCTCCGCACCGCCGCCCCTTCCCGCCGCCGCCTTGGAAAGCAGGTCACCATGCCCGTCTTCACCGCCCACACCGCCGAGACCGCGCCCACCCCCGCCCGACGAGCCATCGAGGGAGTACGCCGCCAGTTCGGCTGGCTGCCGACACCGGTGGCGCTGATGGCCGAGTCACCGCAGTTGCTCGCCGGGTTTCTCACCGCCAACGCGGGCTTCGAGCAGACCGATCTCACGCCGCTGGAGCGGGAGGTGGTCGTCCTCGCCGTCGCCACCACCAACGAGTGCCACGTCTGCGTCGCCCTGCACACCGGCACGCTCACCCGACTCGGTGCGACCGCCGAGCTGATCACCGCGCTGCGTGCCGGCTCGGTGCTACCCGAACCGCGACTGGAGGCGCTGCGCCGGTTCACGCTGGCCGTGCTCCAGCACCGGGGCGCAGTGCCGGACGACCAACTGGACGACTTCCTGACCGCCGGCTACCAGCCCCGGCACGCGCTGGACGTGGTGCTCGGCGTCGGCGCGTACACGATCTCGACCTTCGCCAACCGGCTCACCCGGGCACCGCTCGACCCGCCCCTGGCCGCCCACGCCTGGACGCCCGCAGCCTGACCGCTGGTGGCCGCTGCTCAGGCCGCCCCGAGGAAGTCACGCAGGAGGGCGAGCATCTCGTCCGGACGCTCCTCGTACAGCCAGTGCCCGCAGTCCTCGATCACCTCGCCGCGGACCGTGTCGGCGTACCGGCGGACCTGCTCGGCGATCTGCCCACCGAGGCTGGCCGCCGCGCCGACGGCCAGCACCGGCATCTCCAGCTTCATCTCCCGGTACGCGGCGTTGTCGGCGACGTCCTGCTCGAAGGCCCGGAAGTAGGCGAAGCTGGCCCGCAGGTGCGCCGGGTCGCGCAGGTGGCTGGCGAACTCCTCGATGTCGGGCGCGGCGATGCTGCCCTTGCGCACCATCAGGGCGTCGGTGAACCGGTCCACCCAGAGCGACTCCCGCCCGTTGACCAGCGCCTCCGGAAGCCCGTTGCCGAGGGAGAAGTAGCCGAAGTTCCACACCCCGGGCCCGGCCGAGGTGAGCGCGGGGAACGTGTAGATGCTCTCGTCGGGGATCGGTGCCTCGGTGAGCACCAGCCGACTCACCCGCTGCGGATGAGCGGCGGCGTACGCGTACGCCACCATGGTCCCCAGGTCGTGCCCGACCAGCCGGAGGTCACCGACCAGGCCGAGCTGGTCGAGCAGGCCGTGCAGGTCGGCGGCGACGGTCTTCTTGTCGTACCCGCCGGCCGGGGCGTCGCTGCCCCCGAAGCCGCGCAGGTCGGGCGCGACCACGTCGAAGGAGCGCCCCAACTCGGGCAGCAGGTGCCGCCACATGTACCAGCACTGCGGATACCCGTGCAGTAGCACCAGTGGCGGGCCGGCACCGCCACGGACGTAGTTCATGCTGATCTGGCCGACCCGCGCCCGTTGCTCGGTGAATCCCGCCGGGACCCGCTCCCCGCCCATCGCCGCCTCCGTCCGCCGGCCGCTCGGCTACCCGCTCAACCGCCCGCCATGCCCGCAGGGTGCGGGCGTCACGGCAGGGCCGGGGTCAGACTGCCGCTGTCGTCGAGGGCGGCGAGGACGGAATCCAGCAGGCCAGGAAACCGGGCGTCGAGGTCCTCCCGGCGCAGCGTGTGCAGGATGATCCGCCCTTCCCGGCGGGCCCAGAGCACACCGCCCTCGCGCAGTACCCGCCAGTGGTGGCTGGCGGTCGAGGGGGAGACATCCGGCAACGTGGTGGAGCAGGTGAGTTCCTCGCCGCCGGCCAGCCTCTTGACGATCCGTAGGCGGATCGGGTTGGCCAGTGCCTCCAGCACCGAGTCGATGCGCAGGTCCTCTCGACCCGGGTGAACGAAGCCCTTCATGGTTCGACTATACGTGAACCAACCAACAGTCGAACGATCGTGACCCAGGTCATCGTCCGACCCGTTGCCGCCCCCACATTATGGCTTCTAATGTTCACGTACATACGAACAATCGTGGGGAGAGTTGAACGATGAGCGCTTACATGATCATCAGTGTCACGCCGGAGGACGCCGAGAAGATGACGGCCTACGAGGCGCGGACGCTGGAGGTGGTGGCCCGGTTCGGCGGTCGCCCGGTAGCCCGGGACACCAACCCCCTGGTGCTGGAGAGCGACCACAAGCCCGCCATCGCGGTGGTCCTCGAATTCCCCGACAAGCAGGCGATCCTGGACTTCTACCACTCCCCGGAGTACGCGCCGCTCAAGGAGTTCCGGCACACCTTCGCCAGGGCGAGCGCCCTCGTCATGGACGCGGACATCGTCTGAGGCCCGGCTTGGTGTGAGCGGGGGCGTCACCGCGGATGCCCCGGCTCACACCACCCGGCCTGGTCGGCCGCAGACGCGGTGCGGGAGACTGGGCGACATGGCGGCTCGTGGCTTCCCGTACACCGATCTCAAGGACTTCATCGCGGCGCTGGAGCGCGCGGGGGAGTTGCGCCGGATCGACGTCCCGGTCGATCCGACCCTGGAGATCAGCGAGGTGGTCACCCGCACGGTGCGGGCCGGCGGCCCGGCGCTGCTCTTCGAGCGTCCGACCCGGGGCGAGATGCCGGTGGCGATCAACCTGTTCGGCACCGAGAAGCGGATGGCGATGGCCCTCGGCGTCGACTCGCTGGACGAGGTCGGTGCCCGGATCGGCGCGTTGATCAAGCCGGAGCTGCCGGTCGGCTGGTCGGGCATCCGGGAGGGTCTCGGCAAGGTCATGCAGCTCAAGTCGGTGCCGCCGCGCAAGGTGAAGACCGCCCCCTGCCAGGAGGTCGTCTACCGGGGCGAGGACGTCGACCTCAACCGACTGCCGGGGTTGCAGGTCTGGCCCGACGACGGCGGGATCTTCCACAACTACGGGCTGACCCACACCAAGCACCCGGAGACCGGCAAGCGCAACCTCGGCCTGTACCGACTCCAGCAGCACGGCCGCAACACCCTGGGCATGCACTGGCAGATCCACAAGGACTCCACGGCGCACCACGCGGTCGCCGAACGGCTCGGGCAGCGCCTCCCGGTCGCGATCGCGATCGGCTGCGACCCGGTCGTCTCGTACGCGGCCAGCGCGCCCCTGCCCAGCGACATCGACGAATACCTGTTCGCCGGGTTCCTGCGCGGCGAGCGGGTGGAGATGGTCGACTGCCTCACCGTGCCGTTGCAGGTGCCGGCGCACGCGCAGATCGTGCTGGAGGGTTACCTGGAGCCGGGTGAGCGGCTGCCCGAGGGGCCGTTCGGCGACCACACCGGTTTCTACACGCCGGTCGAGCCGTTCCCCGTGCTGCACATCGAGGCAATGACCATGCAGCGCAAGCCGGTCTACCACTCGATCGTCACCTCGAAGCCGCCGCAGGAGGACCACGGCCTCGGCAAGGCCACCGAGCGGATCTTCCAACCGCTGCTCAAGCTCATGATCCCGGACATCGTCGACTACGACCTGCCGGCCGCCGGCGTCTTCCACAACTGCGCGATCGTCTCCATCCGCAAGCGCTACCCGAAGCACGCGCAGAAGGTGATGAACGCGATCTGGGGCGCGCACCTGATGTCGCTGACCAAGCTGATCGTGATCGTCGACGAGGACTGCGACGTGCACGACTACAACGAGGTCGCCTTCCGGGCCTTCGGCAACGTCGACTACGCCCGTGACCTGCTGCTCACCGAGGGGCCGGTGGACCACCTCGACCACTCGTCGTACCAGCAGTTCTGGGGCGGCAAGGCTGGCGTCGACGCGACCCGCAAGCTGCCCACCGAGGGCTACACCCGCGGGTGGCCGGAGGAGATGAGCATGAGCCCGGAGGTCACGGCGCTTGTCGACAAGCGCTGGAAGGAGTACGGAATCTGATGGCCGTCCTCGACGCACCGACGGCGACGCCGGGCCGGACCAAGTCCTTCCTGAAGCTCGTCGCCGTCGAGCACTCCGTGTTCGCGCTGCCGTTCGCGTTCCTCTCGGCGCTGGCCGCGATGCAGGTCACCGGTGGGCGGGTCCGGTGGCTCGACCTGCTGCTGATCACCGTGGCGATGGTCGGGGCGCGGACGTTCGCGATGGCCGCCAACCGGATCATCGACCGCCAGATCGACGCGCGGAACCCGCGTACCGCCGGGCGGGAACTGGTCACCGGAGCGGTGAGCGTGCGGACGGCCTGGACCGGCGCGGCCGTCGCGTTGGTGGTCTTCCTCGTCGCTGCCGCCCTGCTCAACCCGCTCTGTCTGGTGCTCGCGCCGCTCGCCGTGGTGCCGCTGGTCGTCTACCCGTACGCCAAGCGGTTCACCAACTGGCCGCACGCCATCCTCGGGGTCGCCCAGGCGGTCGGCCCGGTCGGCGCCTGGCTGGCGGTCACCGGCACCCTGGACGGCTCCGGGCCGGCCTGGCTGCTCGGGGCGGCCGTGGGGTTGTGGATCGGCGGCTTCGACCTGATCTACGCCTGCCAGGACTCCGAGATCGACCGGGAGATCGGCGTGCACAGCGTGCCCGCCCGGTACGGTCGGCGCTTCGCGCTGCACGCCTCCACGGTCGCGCACGTGGTGACCTTCGCGCTGTTCATCTGGTTCGGTGCGTTGATCGGTCTCGGCTGGCTCTGGTGGATCGGCCTGGCGCTGACCGCTGTGGCGTTCGGCTACCAGCACCTGGTGGTCACCCCGACCGACCTCAGCAAGGTCAACCGGGCGTTCTTCACCGCCAACGGCTTCGTCGGCATCGCACTGTTCCTCTTCGCCCTGCTCGATCTGGTGATCCGCCTCGGCCTCCGGCCCTGAGGCTGAGCCGGCCTACGGCCCTGAGGCTGAGCCGGCCTACGGCCCTGAGGCTGAGTCGGCCTACGGCCCTGAGGCTGGCGGTGCGGTGCTGACCGGGTAGCGGGCGCTCTCGAAGGTCCAGTCGACGGTCCCGCGCACGGCGCACGCGATCCCGTCGAGATGGTCGGCGACCGCTTCGTCCAACGTCGGGCCGAACGACGGCACGGCGGCTCGCAGCGCGACGAAGCGTCGCATCGCCTCCCGCCAGTGCTCGGCCGCCCGTTCGACCGCCTCCGCCTCCGGTACGGCCAGGTCGCCCTCGATGGCGAGGACGAGGTTGTGCCCGCCGGCGGTCACCCGGTCCCGTTCCAGCGAGGCCAGGTCGTTGTACCAGGAGAGCAGGTCGTTGCCGGTGCGGGCGATCTGACGCAGCAACGGGTGGTGGTAGACCGGGTCGGGCAACGGCCGGCCGCTGACGAACTCCACAAGCGGGTACGAGACCTCCGCCGCCGAGGTCGACCGACGCAGCTCGACGTACTCGTCCACGCTGGGACGGCGGCCGGCCTCCTTGTTGACCGCCTCCTGCCAGGTGCCGTCGAGGTGTCGGGCCACCGCGTCGGCGAAGCGCTGCCGCCACCGGGCCGGCATCCGGCGGCGCGGCTCCCGCCAGGCCAGCACCAGCAGTCGCCGTAGCGGGCCGGTCAGCCCGGCCTGCCGCAGCCGGGTGCCGTCGTGCAGCAGCGCCAGGGTGCCGTTGCGCAGCGCCCGGATCTGCTCCGGGGCCAACCGATTCGGCCCGTCGCAGGCGTCGTCGACCAGGAAGAACCAGGTGAACAGCGCGGCCAGCATCCGCAGGTCGGCTTCGGTCGCCTCCGGGTAGAGCCGTCCGGCGTACCGGGCGAAGGCTCCCCGGGACAGCCGGTGCAGCGCGGCGTCGTCCAGTGAGAGGCCAAGCTCGGGCAGCAGACCGAGCAGCCAGTCCTGCACGCGATCGGCGTGTGGTGGTGGAAGCCGGGGCGGGATCGGACATTCGGCACGCAGCGCCCGGAGGATCTCGCCGGTCGTCACCGATGCCTCCTCTTCGAGATGGTTCCGGTGCGAATCGCCAGCGGCAGCATGTCAGGTCGGCGGGATGTGCAGGTACCCCGCCCGACATGTCGGACCGGACCAACCCCGGGGGTGCCCACCGGCGGACCAGCCGGACCAGGCAGGCTGGGGGTATGCGGGAACCATGGGTGGTCGGGGTCTCCGGTGCCTCCGGTACGCCGTACGCGGCGGCCGTCATCGGCGGACTGCTCGACGCGGGCGAGCCGGTGGACCTGATCGTGTCCCGGGCGGCGCGACTCACCGTGCTCGACGAGACCGGCCTACCCTTCCGGGACGGGCACTGGGCCGAGGATCTTGCCGCCTGGCTCGACCGGGACCTGACCAGGGCGGATGTGCGGCACTGGCCGGCCGGCGACCTGGCCGCCGGGCCGAGCAGCGGCTCCTACCGGGTACGCGGGATGGCCGTGGTCCCGGCCAGCACGGCAGCCTGCGCGGGCATCGCGATCGGGCTCTCCAAGGACCTGTTGCAGCGCGCCGCCGAGGTCAACCTCAAGGAACGCCGTCCCGTGGTGCTGGTCCCCCGGGAGACACCGGTGACGCGCAGTCACCTGGAGCACCTCATCGCGCTGCACGACGCGGGTGCGGTGGTGCTGCCGGCCAGCCCCGGCTTCTACGGTGCCGGCGCGGCGGCCAGCGCGCAGCAACTGGTGGACTTCGTGGCCGGCAAGGTGCTGGACGCCCTCGGCGTCCCGCACACCCTGTTCCGGCGGTGGTCCGGCCAGCTCGGCGTAGCGCGGGGCTGAACCGTCCCGGTCGTGTCGGTAGTCGGCCGAAGCGGGACGCGGACCGGACTGGTGTCCGGTCCGCGTGGCGTTGTCCGCACCAGTTCAGTACATGCCGGCGTTGGCCGGACCCGGCCCCGTGGATGCCGCCGGCCCCACATTGCGTGGCTTGCCGACCTCATCCACCTCGTCCAGCATGCCCTCCCCCTCAAGCAGGGCTCGCACCTCGGATTCCCGAAACCGGCGATGCCCGCCTGGAGTCCGGATGCTTCCTATCCGGCCGGCCGCCGCCCATCTCGTCACAGTTTTCGGGTCTACCCGAAACAGCGCGGCGACCTCACCCGGTGTCAGCAGGCGATCTCCAGTGTCCACAGCCCCCTCCTCGCGTCGACGAAGCCCCCGGCTGAACACACTGCCCCCGGCTGGTGCGTAGCCCAGAGCCGTCATGAGGGACGTATGGCAATTACAGCACCAGGGACATGGCCTGTCCGCCCAAACGCGAAAAATGCACTGAGTGGGGAGTTAGTAATGTTACTGGTGCTACCGATGCCCTGACCGGCGGTTTATGAACAGTGACTCGCCGCTCAGTCCAACGGGTGCCGAACGCCGTACGTTACGCGTGAACGGTTAGGGTCACTCTCTGTGGATGCCATCGACCTGAGCCTCGTCGACCTGCTGCGCGGCAACGCCCGCCTCTCGTACGCCGAGCTGGCCCGACAGGTGGGCCTCTCGGCCCCGGCCGTGCACGAGCGGGTCGGCAAGCTGGAGAGCAGCGGGGTGGTCCGGGGCTATCGGGCGGACGTGGCCCCGGAGTCGATCGGGCTGGGTGTCACCGCGCTGATCGGCATCGTCGAGGACTCCGGTGCCGACAGTGACGACATGCTCGAGTCGCTGCGGGTGCTGCCCGAGATCGAGTCCTGCTACTTCATGGCCGGCGTGGAGTCGTTCCTCCTCAAGGCGCGGGTCGGCACGATCGCCGAGCTGGAGCAGTTGATCGTGCGGTTGAACCGGACGCCGGGGGTGGCCTCCACCCGTACCGCCATCGCGCTCTCCACCAAGTGGGAGAACCGCCCGCAGCCGGTGGGCCCGCCAGCGGCCTGACCGCCCTCGTACCCCCTGGTGTCACCCGGTCGGCCGGCGGTAGCGTGCGCCGATGACCCCTCCGGCGCGTCCCGTGGCGGTGGTGACCGGCGCGGCGGGGGGCCTGGGCCGTGCCATCGCCACCGGGCTGCACGCCGACGGCTGGTCGGTGCTGCTCACCGACCTCGACCCGGCGGCGGTGCAGAGCGCCGCGGTGCCGCTCGGCGGCTGGTCGGCCGCCCTGGACGTCCGGGACGAGGACGCCTGCGCCGCCGTCGCCGCAATCGCGGCGAGCCGGGGCGACCTCGCCCTCTGGGTCAACAACGCCGGCATCCTGGTCACCGGCGCGTCGTGGGAGCACGACGCCGCGACCCGCCGCCGGGTGCTCGACGTGAACGCCCACGGCGCCATGAACGGCACCCTCGCCGCGCTGACCGTGATGCGCGGGCAGGGCCACGGCCACGTGCTCAACGTCGTCTCGTTGGCCGGGCTGGTCGCCGCGCCCGGCGAGACGGTGTACGCGGCCAGCAAGCACGCCCTGCTGGCGTTCAGCCTCGGCACCCTGTCCGACCTGCGGATGGCCGGGTACCGGCGGGTGCACGTCTCCTGTCTCTGCCCGGACGGCATCTGGACCCCGATGCTGCACGACCGGCTGGACGACCCGGGGGCGGTGGCCTCGTTCACCGGGTCGATGCTGACCGCGCAGCGGGTGGCGGCCCGGGCGGTCCGGCTGGCCCGTCGGCCACGTCCGGTGGTCAGCCTGCCCCGCTGGCGGGGAGCGCAGGTGCGCCTGTTGGACGCGCTGCCCAGGTTGGCCGTCGCACTGACCCCGCTCGTCCGGGCCGCCGGCCGCGCCGGTCAGCGCCGCCAACGCCGCAGGTCAGCGTCACCGGACCGGCGCTGACCAGCGCTGGCCCGCTTGCTAGGTTTCCGAGCGTGACTCATCTCGACCGGTGCGACGAATCCAGCCGAACCTGGGTGACCGAGGCGATCGCCGCCGTCGAGGCGGACGCGAACCGCTCGGCCGACACCCACCTGCTGCCGTTCCCGCTGCCCCGGGAGTGGGGGATCGACCTCTACCTCAAGGACGAGTCGTCGCACCCCACCGGCTCGCTGAAGCACCGGCTGGCCCGCTCGCTGTTCCTCTACGGGCTCTGCAACGGCTGGATCGGGCCGCGCACCACGATCGTCGAGGCGTCGTCGGGTTCCACGGCGGTCTCCGAGGCGTACTTCGCCCGGATGCTGGGCCTGCCGTTCATCGCGGTGATGCCCGCCTCCACCTCGCCCGAGAAGATCGCGCAAATCGAGTTCCAGGGCGGTCGGTGCCACCTGGTGGACGACCCGGCGAGCGTGGTGGTCGAGGCCCGGTGGCTGGCCGAGGACTCCGGCGGGCACTTCATGGACCAGTTCACCTACGCGGAGCGGGCGACCGACTGGCGGGGCAACAACAACATCGCCGAGTCGATCTACGCGCAGTTGGAGCTGGAGCGGCACCCGATTCCGGCCTGGGTCGTGGTGGGCGCCGGCACCGGGGGCACCAGCGCGACCATCGGCCGCTACGCCCGGTACCGCCGGCTCGCCACCAAGCTCTGCGTGGTCGACCCGGAGAACTCGGCGTTCTACCCGGCCTGGCTGGCCGCCGACTGGTCGGTACGGACCGGGAAGGGCTCCCGCATCGAGGGGATCGGCCGGCCCACCGTGGAGGCGTCGTTCCTGCCCTCGGTGGTGGACCGGATGGTCCAGGTGCCGGACGCGGCGTCACTGGCCGCCATGCGCGCCGGATCGGCGCTGCTCGGCCGCCGGGTGGGCGGGTCCACCGGCACCAACCTGTGGGGCGCGTTCGGCCTGATCGCCGCGATGCTCGCCGAGCGTCGGACCGGCTCGGTGGTCACCCTGATCTGCGACCCGGGCGACCGTTACGTCGACACGTACTACGCCGACGACTGGGTGGCCGCCCAGGGCCTCGACCTGACCCCGCACCTCGCCACCATCGACCGCTTCCTGGCCAGCGGAGCCTGGCCCGCGTGAGCTGCCCAGCGGAGCCTGGCCCGCGTGAGCTGCCCAGCGGTGCCTGGCTCGCGTGAGCCAGCGGGGCCTGCTCAGCGGGGCCTGGCCTGCCGAGGG
>NZ_JAKKFF010000575.1 GCF_022229015.1 Micromonospora foliorum | reverse complement strand
CCCGATGCCCAGCTCCCGCAGCGCCGGCAGGATGGTGGCCTCCGGGCCACGGGAGAGCAGCGAGTACTCGATCTGGACGTCGCTGATCGGCGCCACCGCCGCGGCCCGACGGATGCTGTCCGCGCCCACCTCGGAGAGCCCGATGTGCCGGATGTAGCCGGCCTGCTGCATCTCGAGCAGCGCGCCCACGGTCTCCTCGATGGGCACCTGCGGGTTGAGCCGCGACGGCCGGTAGATGTCGATGTGGTCGGTGCCCAACCGCCGCAGCGAGTACGCCAGCCGGTCCTTCACCGCCGCCGCCGACACGTCGTACGGTGCCGCCTGGAACCCGCCGTCGGGGGTACGACGTGCGCCGAACTTCACGCTGAGCACCACCTCGTCGCGGCGACGCTCCCGCAGCACCCGACCGATCAGCAGCTCGTTGTGACCCGACCCGTAGAAGTCCGCGGTGTCGACCAGATTCACACCGGCGTCGATCGCCGCGTGCAGCGTCGCGATGCTCTCCGCCTCGTCGGCCGGCCCGTACAGGTCGGACATGCCCATCGCGCCGAGCCCGATGATCGACACCTCCGGCCCGGAGGCACCCAACCGTCGCCGTCGTAGACCCGTCATGTTCCTCGTCTCCTTCGGTCGTCGTCGCGGCGCGTCTCGTGGAGTCCGCGCACCGCTGTGTACGCTGTGTCCATATAACCATCCAGTAGACAGCGTGTCCATATCACCGGGAGGACCAGTGGCCGAGCTCACGCCGGAGACCCAGACGCCAGTGCGCCGTGGTCGCGGCCGTCGCCCCGCCGACCAGGTACGCGCGGAGATCCTCACGGCCGCCGGTGAACTCCTGCTGGCCGAGGGCATGGCCGGCTTCACCATCGAGAAGGTCGCGGCCCACGCCGGAGCCAGCCGGATGACCATCTACAAGTGGTGGCCGTCCAAGGGAGCGCTCGCCCTGGACGGCTACTTCACCGTCGTCGCGCCCACCCTGGCCTTCGCCGACACCGCCGACATCGTCGCCGACCTGACCAACCAGCTCGTCGCCTTCGTCCACCTCGTGCGGGACACCACCGCCGGGCGGGTCATCAGCCAGCTCATCGGGCAGGCCCAGACCGACCCGGAACTGGCCGCCGCCTACCGCGAGCGCTACTCCGGCCCCCGTCGCGCCCTCGCCGTCGAGACCCTCACCAGGGCCATCGCCCGTGGGCAGCTACGCGCCGACATCGACCCCGAATCCGTCGTCGACCAGCTCTGGGGCGCCTGCTACCACCGGCTCCTCATCGCCGACCTGCCGCTCACCGAGGACTTCGCCCGCACCCTGGTCGACAACCTCATCCGCGGACTGCGGTGACCGGCCAGCGGTCAGGCCCCGGCACCCCGCCACGGATCGACCGGGCCCCGCGGGCTGTCGCCGCGCAGGGTGATCCGGTGTACGACCCGGCGCGCGCCACCGTAGTCGCGGTTGGCGTAGTGCGCGGTACTGCGGTTGTCCCACATCGCCACGTCGCCGGGCCGCCACCGGTGTCGCACCAGGTGCTCCGGCTTGGTGAGGTGCGCGTAGAGAAGGTCCAGGATCGCCCGACTCTCGGCCTCTGACACCCCGACGATGTGCGAGGTGAAGCCGGGGTTGACGAAGATGCCCCTGCGACCGGTCTCCGGGTGGACGCGCACGACGGGGTGCTCCACCGGTTCCAGTCGGGTGACCACCTCGCCCTCCCAGACGTTGCCCCGACCGCCACGGCGCTGCGCGAGGTAGTAGCCGAACTCGCGGTTGCCGTCGTGCACAGCGACCAACTGGTCCACCAGCCGCCGCACCGGCTCGGCGAGCGAGTCGTACGCGAGTTGGCTGTCCGCCCAGGTGGTGTCGCCACCGGTGGGTGGCAGCGTCACCGCGCGCAGGATCGAGCCGAGCGGTGGCCGGGCGACGAAGGTCACGTCGGTGTGCCACACGTCGGCGAAACCGTTGTCGGCGCTGTCCAGCGCGTACACCTCGGGGTGTTTCTCGTCGACGCCGCCGACCACGGGGTGCGAGGCGGTCAGCTCGCCGAGCCGGCGACCGAGGCGTACCTGGCCGTCGTCGTCGAGGCGTTGGTCGGCGAAGAACAGCACCTTGCGCTGCACCAACGTCGCCCGTACCGCGGCGAGTTCCGCATCGGTCGCGCCGTGCAGGTCCAGGTCCCGTACCTCGGCCCCGAAGTGCGGCCCGAGTGGTTCCAGTGCCAGTTTCACGAGGGTGTCGGTCATGACGGTGCCCTTTCGTTTCAGGCGGCTGCGGCGCGTACGGCGTGGCCGATGGTGGCGCGCAGGGCCGCGTACTCCGGTGAACCCCGCAACTCGTCTGGTTCGACGCCGGTGCGGGGCAGATCGACGTCGAGGTCGAGGGCCACCCGACCGGGCCGGCGGGTCAGGACGATGACCCGGCTGCCGAGGAACACGGCCTCGTCCACGCTGTGCGTGACGAACACACACGTACGGCTGGATTCCGCGCTGACCTGGCGCAGGTCCTCCTGCAGTCGCTCGCGGGTCAACGCGTCGAGGGCCGCGAACGGCTCGTCGAGCAGCAGCAACGGGTTGTCCACGGCCAGTGCCCGCGCGATGGCCACCCGCTGCTGCTGGCCGCCGGAGAGCTGCCAGGTGCGCCGGTGCGCGACGTGCGGCAGGCCGACCCGGTCCAGCAGCGCGGCCACCCGACGGGACCGCTCCGGACGGGAGACACCGGCGTAGCGCAGCGCGAGCCCGACATTGCCGCCGACCGTCTTCCACGGCAGCAGCCGTGGTTGCTGGAAGACCAGGCCCGCGTTACGTCCCGGCACCGGTGGCCGGCCGGCCGCGGTCACCGTGCCGGCCGTCGGCCGCTCGAAACCGGCGATCAGTCGCAGCAGCGTCGTCTTGCCGCAGCCCGAGGCGCCCACGATCACCAGGAAGGCGCCCGGCGGTACGCGGAGGTCGACCGGGCCGAGGGCGGTGACCGCCGCCGACCCGCTCCCGTACGTGTGGGTGACGTCGCGGACCTCGACCGCGGCGTCAGGGTTGGAGGACATTCGGCAGACCCCTGGTGTAGATCGCGGCCTCGAACACCGACCGGTCCGGGATAGCGTCGATCTTCTTCTGCCCTTTGAGGAAGACTGCCGCGTTGTACAGGTTCTCGGCCAGCGCGCCGACCTTCTCGGGCGAGCCCAGCCACTCGGGGCTGGCCAGGTCGGCGGGCTTGAGGAACACGCCCTGACTCAACTGGTGCCGGGCCGCGGCGGTGTCCAGGTTCAGCTCACGACCCACGGCGGTCGCCGCGGCGGTCGGGTCGCTCGCGATGAGGTCGAGGGCCTGCGCCTCGGCCTTGCGCCACGCGTCGACAGCCTCCGGGTGCGCGTCGGCGAAGGCGGTGGAGACCACGCCGAGATCCAGGGTGGGCTTGCCGGCGGTGGCCAGCTCCCGGCTGCTCAGGAGCACCTTCCCGGTCTTCTTCAGCGCGTCGAGCGATGGCAGCCAGGAGTACGCGGCGTCGAGGTCACCCCGGGTCCAGGCGGCGAGGATGTCCTGCGGCTCCAGGTCGACAAGGGTCACCTCGCTCTCCTTCACTCCGGCCCGCTCCAGGGCGGCGAGCAGACTGAAGTGCGCGGTCGACGCGAACGGGGTGCCGATCTTCTTGCCCCGCAGGTCGGTGATGCTGGCGACGCCGGCGCCGTTGCGGGCCACCAGCGCCTCGTTGTCGCCGGCGACGTCGAGGACGAAGGCCACCTTGTAGGGCAGGTTCAGGGGCGCCGACAGACCCCGCGCGACCGGGCTGGAGCCGATCGCGGCGATGTCCACGCTGCCGGCCGCGAACGCGGTGTTGATGCTCGCGCCGGAGTCGAACTTCGTCCAGGTGATCGTGTAGTCCGGCAGCGCCTTCTCCAGCAGTTGCTGGTTCTTCACGATCAGGTCGCCGCTCGGGAACGCCTGGTAGGCGAGCCGGATGCTCTTGCGCTGCGGATCGCCACCGCCGCTGGCGGCGCCGTCGCCGCACGCCGCGAGAGGTACGGCGGCGGCGAGCAGAGCGGTCGCGATGAGGATTCTGGTGATCGGTCTACGCACGGGACGCCCATTTCTGAGAGGGGTAAAGAGCGCGGGTCAGCTTCGACCGCGCCAGGGGACGAGCCGGTCCTCCGCGGTGCGCAGCAGGGCGTCGATGAGGAGGCCGGACAGGCCGATGGCGAACAGCCCGAGCACCACCACGTCGGTCTGCGAGTACCGTTGCGCGTCGCGGACCATGCCGCCGATGCCCGGTACGCCGTTGATGGTCTCGGCGGCGACCACCGACGAGTACGCGATGCCCACAGCGAGCCGGATGCCGGTGAAGATCTCCGGCAACGCGTGCGGCAGCACCACGTCGCGGGTGACCGCCCAGCGGCCGCCGCCCAACGCCCTGGCCGCTTCGACGAGGGTGGCGGGCGCGGCCTTGACGGCGGAGGCGGTGGCGACCGCGACCGGGGGCAGCGCGGCGATGGACAGCAGCCACAGCTTCGGCGTCTCGTCGATGCCGAACCAGATGATGAACAGGCTGAAGTACGCCAGTGGTGGCAGCGCGCGGACGAAGGTGACGACCGGCTCGGTCGCGACCCGCACCCAGGCGACGGTGCCCATCACCAGGCCGAGCACCAGCCCGGCCGCCACGCCCACCACCGAGCCGATCAGGATGCGGCGCAGACTGACGCCAAGGTGCTCGACCAGCAGGTGACCGCTGTAGCCGCGAACGCCGTCGTGGGTGGTGGAGGTCTGCACCAGGCGGTCCCACACCGCCCCCGGTGACGGTATGAACGTGGGGTTGTCGGTCAGCACCGCCAGGAGCTGCCACAGCGCCAGCAGGGCCACGAGGGAGACGACGCGAAGCGCGACGCGTCGCCACCAGCCGGCGTGCCGCTGCGCGCGCGGCGGGCGTGTCGGTGGTGCGGCGCCGTTGTCGGCGGCCACGGTCTGTACTGCGGAAACAACGGTCACGGCCTCTCCCGATCACTATGACCTACTATTCCTACAGCTTTGGTGGGGTATCCACAAGGGTCGTCCACTGCGTGGAATCCCGACGCCGGTCACGGCCGCCGACGCCCGGCGGGCAACTCGCGCACATCGCCCCCACGAACAGCGCTGCCGGCGAGTCATGTGACTCACCGGCAGCACGTCGATCGGTTAGGTCCTACGCGTCGGCGCAGGTCACTCGGGCGGCTTGGCCCCCGACTGCTCGCTGACCATGTACGCCGCGTACCAGTCGGGCCAGTTGTCGTCATGCTCGCCCGTGCGTTTCTCGTGCTCACCGTGCGCGGCGGCCGCGCGCCGAAGCGCGCTCGCCAGGTCGCTCGTGGAGCCGAACGACGTGAGGCCACCCTCGATGCGCCCGGGAAGGCGGGTCGTGATCTCCTGCATCAACCAGGTGTTGCCGTCCGGGTCGCGCAGCGTGGCGCGCGAGAAGTAGCTGCGCCGCTGCGGGTCCGGCCCGTCGACCGGGCCGTTCGGGCTGACGTGGAAGACGTCGCCGACCTCGACACCGGCGGCGACGAGGGTGTCGTGGGCCGCCTCGATGTCGGACACGATCAGGTACGCCATGGCCGAGCCGGGAGCCGCCGGCGTGAGCCCGGGGCCGAACTGTACGGAGCACGCGGAGCCGTGCGGCGTCAACTGGACGATGCCGGGCGGGGTCTGGTCGAGCCGCCACCCGAGTCGTTCGTAGAACGCCTTCGCCCGGTCGACATCCGACACCGGGATGACGATCACCTCGAGTTTGACGTCGAGGCTCTCGATGCGCGACGTCGCACTCGCGTCGCCCTGGGCCACCTTCGGGCTCATTGCTTCCCCTTCCTGATCATCACGCTACTGCTTGCGTTCCTGCTCGGCGCCGGCTTTCCGGCATCAGCCCGGCGCCATCCTGGTGGCCCTGCGCACCCCCAGCAGGGCGACCAGGGCCAGGAGGATCACGGCGACGGAGTACTCGTCGGCGGTCCGTGGCAGGCCGCCGGCGTAGACCACGAGGAAGCCGGCGATCACCGTGGGGAGACCGAAACCGACGTAGCAGACGACGTAGAGCACGGACAGCACGCTGGCGCGTTGGTGCGCCTCGACCAGCGGCATGACCGTCTTGAGGCTGCCCTGGAAGCCGCTGCCGAAGCCGACGCCCCCGAGCGCGAGGCCGACGAAGAAGCCCGGGATGGACTGCGCCATGACCGACACCACCGTGACGACCATGCCGAGGATCAGCGCGACGATGCCGGTCAGGATGACGGTCCGCGCGGCGGTGTTGCGCTGTACCAGAACGGCGATCGACCCGAAGACGGCGAAGACGAAGAGGACCAGACCACCGATCACGATCGAGGTGTTCATGAGGCTGCGGACGAGCGCCGGGCCGAGCGCGCCGAAGAACCCGGCCAGCGCCCAGACCGCGAAGAGCACCGGAACGACGACCAGGACCGGTCGGCGCACCGAGCGGGGCAACGTGATGTCCGGCCGCAGACTGCGTCGCGCCCCTGCCATCGGGGTGACCGTCTCCGGCATCAGCGCGACCCCGACGGCCTGGATCAGCAGGATCACCAGGAGTACGACGTACACCAGTCGCGTCGGCGCGGGCAGGAACTGGATGAGCAGCGCCGAGAGCAGCGCCCCGCTCCCGGTTCCGATCCCGGGGGCGATCGAGTTCGCGAGCGTGCCCCGGGCCCGGTCGATGTCGAGCATGGCGGCGCCCACGGCGCCGGTGGCGGCGCCGGCAGCCAGCCCCTGCACGAGGCGGGCGACCAGCAGGGCCGCGACACCGTTGGCGAAGATGAAGACGACAAGCGCGAGCATCTGCACCGCGATCGCGACGGCCAGCACCGGCCGCCGACCGACATGGTCGGACAACCTGCCGAACGTCAACAGCGACGCCAGCACCGCGAGCGCGTAGACGGCGAACACCACGGTGGTGGTGACCGGCGAGAAGTGCCACCGCTCCTGGTACACACCGTAGAGAGGGGTCGGGGCGGCCGACGCGGCCAGGAACGACACCAGGATCGACGCCAGCAGCACCAGGGAGACCGTCGGTGTGAGTCGGGCCCGCCCTGCGATAGGCATGTCGGTGCTCCTCGGCTGCGTGAAAAGCGGTCAGCCTGGGCGTTCCGCCGGCCCCCCGGGCCACGGCGGCGTACCCGGTTGGCGCCGGCACATGCCAGCTCAGCCCTCGGCGTCCTGAACGGTCGCCGGAAGGCTCGCCACACCACGGCCCAGCGCGTCCCGAAAGTCGCGGTACCGGTCGGGGCCGAGCGTGTCGGCGAGCTTCTGCTCGATCAGGCGCACGAAGCCCACGTCGCGCACGCCGACGGGGTCGAGTACGTCGTCGGAGACCTGGACCGCCCACCACGCTGACTCCGGCGTTCGAGGGCGTGACGACGCTGTGGCTGCTGATGCCGATGGGCCCGCTGGCGCCGAGCCAGAGCATGAACGCGGTGTGGGCGGCCCGGCAGGCCGGCGTGCGGCACATCGTCCGGCTCTCCGCGATCGGCGCCGCGCACGACGCGCCCACCCGCAACGGCCGACTGCACGCCCTCTCCGACGCGGAGCTACAGGAGTCGGGCATCCCCTGGACGATCCTGCGACCGAGTCACTTCATGCAGAACCTGCTCGGCGCCAAGGCCGGCGAGCACCTCTACGGCCTCTTCGGTGACGCGCGGGTCGGCCTGATCGACGCCCGGGACATCGCCGCCGCAGGGGCAGCGATCCTCGCCGCGCCGCAGCAGCACGAGAGCATGATCTACACGCCCACCGGCCCGGAGAGCATCATGCTGGACCAGGCGGCCGACGAGATCGCCCGTACGCTCGGCCAGCCGGTGCGCTACGTGCCACAGCGCCCGGAGCAGACACGCGACGGCCTGCTCCAGGTCGGCCTCGACCAGTGGTCGGCCGAGGTCCTCGCCGAGTACCGGGTCGCCTACGGCTCCGGGTGGGGTGATTTCACCAACGACCATGTCGAGCGGATCGTCGGCCGACAGCCGCGGACCTTCGCCGAGTTCGTCCACGATCACCGCGAGCACTTCGCCAGCGTCTGATCCGTCGACAGCTCGGCTCGGTGCCCTCCGGCGCGATCCCGCCCGTAGGGCACCGCCGTGCGTGCCCGGCCGGTGCCCCTACAACTCGGGGTGACCGAAGAGTCCCGGCAGCCCGCCGGTGTGCAGAAAGACGACCCGGTCGCCGTGCGGGAAGCTGCCGGCCAGCAGCGCCGCCATCGCCCGACCGGTGTACGTCGGGTCCAGGAAGACGCCCTCCGTACGCGCGGTCACCTCCAGCGCCACCCGGACGGCGTCGGTGAGCGTCCGGTACCCGGCACCCACCTGGGTGCCGTCGATCCGCAGCGCCTCCGGCTCCACCTCGCCGACGAGCAGCCCGGCGACGGTCGCCCGAGGGTCCGGCAGAGCGCCGACATCCACGCCGATCACCCGCTCCGCGCCCAACTCCCGCACCAGGCCGGCCATCGTCCCGCCGGAGCCGAGCGCCGTCACGACCTCGACCCCGTCAACGGTGGGCAGCTGGGCTCGCAGCTCCCGACCGCAGTCCACATAGCCCTGGGTCGACGCGGGTGAGGTGCCGCCGAACGGGATGACGTACGCCGATCGTCGCTCCGCCTCGACCGCCACCACCTCGGCCAGCGGACGGTCTGCGCTCCAGACGATCTCCGCGCCGGCGAGCCCGTCGAGCAGCAGGTTCCCGCGCCGGTTCTCCGGGGGCGCACCGGCGAGCACCAGCACGCAGGAGAGGCCGAGCCGCGCGGTCGCGGCGGCGGTGAGCCGGGCGTGGTTGCTCTGCGGCGCCCCCGAGGTGATGACCGTGGTGGCGCCTTCGGTGATCGCCTGCGCGCAGGCGTACCGAAGCTTGCGGATCTTGTTGCCGCCCCCGCCGAGGCCGTTGAGATCGTCACGCTTGAACCAGAGCTCGGCCAGCCCCAGCCGGGCGGCGAGCCGGGGCGCGGCCTCCAGCGGCGTCGGCCACGTACCGAGGGGAACGGGTGTGATCATCCGTGCAGCTAAACACGCCGCGGCCCCACACGCGGCTTCCTGGCCGTCGGCGGTTCCTCCGCGGCTATGCCCGACGTGCTGCCGCCCGGGGCAGCGGACCGACGTCTGCGTGGCGGCCGGGACGGAGCGCCGCGTGCCGCTGCCCGGGGCCCGCTCCGTCGCGGGCGGCGAGCGCGTCGGCCACCGCTCCGGTGGCAAACGCGTAGATGGACTTGTGCAACACGTCGATGGCGAGTTCGGGGCGGGGCCAGGTCGGTGGGGGCGCCCCCACGCCGGTGGCGTTCTCCAGGATCTGGTCGTTGGTCAGGCGCACCGCCGTGAACATCGTCGAAGCCCAGGCGCCGCGCAGCCCGGCCTGCGCCATGACACTGCGCAGCACGCCGACCAGCGCGCCCTGGCCGTAGTGCATCGCCAGGTTCTGCCATCGGGGCTGCTGCCCGGAGGATTCCGGCAGGCCAGTCAGCCTGGCCAGAACCCGAGCCGGCACGTAGGAGTCGGGCCGTCCGGTCACCCGCTGTTCGATCTTCTCGGCGGCCGTCATCACCACCGCCCCGGCCAGACCCGCCACCACTCCCTGCCACACCGCTCGCTTCAGCATGGCTCAGCCCTACCCACCGGTCCGGCACCCACACCCGCAAATCGTCATCGGACCGCGTTCCGGACGACTGCCTGGTTTGCCACCGTTCGGGGTGGGTACCGGGCGATCGGGTCAAGACATGCGCCCTCCAGTGGTCAGCCCCGCCGTGGCTCCGCGACGTCCCCGTCGCGGAGCGCAGACACGTCAACCCCTCGGCCCCTCCGTCGCCGCTCGACCCTAGGCGGCACGGCCACCATCCCCCATGAAGGAGAGGCATGTTCAATCCGCTCGACCACAAAGGAATCCCACTCGAGAACCAGATCCGTAACTGGCGTGAGCTGAACGTCGATCCGATCGACCCGGAGGCGGTCGACCCGTACACCCGGTGCCGGATCATCACGATGAACGGCATCGAGATCGAGGCGATCAACTTCCAGCACCAGTTCGCCCGGAACTGCCCCGACCAGGAGGTCCGCCGACAGCTCGCCTACGTCCGGTACGTGGAGAGTCAGCAGCAGCGGGTGGTGAACTGGCTGCTTCCCGGCGTCGCCAGCGTGCTGGAGACGACGCTCGGCTACGAGCAGGTGGCCGTCGACCTCACCGCCTGGGTGGCCCGCCACGAACCCGACCCCTATCTCAAGCAGGCGTACGAGTTCGGTGTGCTGGAGGACTTCGACCACCTGTACCGCTACGCCAACCTCTACGAGATGGTCGAGCGATGCAAGGCGGAGAAGATTGTCGACGGGCTCACCGAGGTCATGCCCGGCCGACCGACGGTCCAGGAGCACCGGCATCCCTTCGACGAGGTCCGCACCCCGTACGACCGCAACTCGGTGGACCCGCGCTCGAAGCTGCACGCGCTGACGATCCTCTCAGCCGAGCAGCAGGTGATGTTCTACTACATGAACGTCGGCCCGCAGTACATGGAGCCGATCGCGCGTCAGCTCTACCAGGAGATCAGCCTGATCGAGCAGGAGCACGTCACCCACTACGAGTCACTGCTGGACCCGGGCGAGAACTGGTGGGAGCGGCTACTCACCCATGAGTACAACGAGTGCTGGCTCTACTACTCCTTCCTGCAGCAGGAGAGCGACCCCCGGATCAAGGCGGTGTGGGAGCTGCACCTGCAGATGGAGTTGGCGCACCTCCAGCAGGCCGCCGACCTGCTGCGTCGGCACGACGGCCGGGAGCCGGAGGAGGTCGTCGGCAGTGTCGGCCTTCCCGAGCCGCTGACCTTCGAGCCCAACAAGGACTACCTGCGCCACCTGTTGGCCACCCAGATCGACCTGACGAAACTCGGCGAGGGCTACGTCCGCGAGGCGCACGAGCGCTTCGAGTGGATGCAGCAGCAGCTGCACGACGGCCAGCAGCCGCCGAGCGAGCAGGTCATCGACATGCACCGGGAACGCTTCGGCGACGAGTACCGCATCGAGACCGAGGGCCCGCACCCGATCGAGACGCTTCGCGCCGAAGGAGGCAGCCATGCCTGACACCGGCGCCCCGGCCACCCCCGGCCCCGAGGAGGACGTGGTCGACCTGCTGCTCGCCCAGCACGCCCAGATCGAGCAACTCTTCCTGCTGGTCATCGGCGGCACCGGCGACACCCGACGGGACGCCTTCGACGACCTCGTCAAGCTCCTCGCCGCGCACGAGACCGCCGAGGAGGAGGTCGTCCACCCGCTCGCCCGGACGTTGCCGGGTGGGGGTGGTGACGCGATGGTCGACGACCGGCTCGACGAGGAACGGCAGGCGAAGGAGACCCTGCAAACCCTGATCGAGGGTGGCGTCGACGCCGACGGCTTCGACACCGGCATCGTCCTGCTGCGCGACGCCGTGCTGCTGCACGCCCGGCACGAGGAGCGCTATGAGTTCCCCCGGCTTCGCCAGCACGTTCCGGTCGAGCGGCTTCGTAGCCTCGCCACGGCCGTCCGGGCGGCGGAGGCGTCCGCGCCGACGCGGCCACATCCCAGCGCGCAGTCCGCGAAGGGCAACCTCGCCGCCGGACCGGTGCTGGCGGTCATCGACCGGGTACGCGACGCCGTACGCAAGCCTTCGGAGAGCTGACTGGCATCAGCCGGGCAGTCGCCGTCCGTGCGACCTGCCGACAGGGCCGCCCGCCTCGTGCGGGCGGCCCTGTCGCATGCCGCTGACAGTCAGGGCGCACTCACCCCTGAGTTTTCTCCGCCGCCTGGGCGACCAGGGTCTCCGCGACCTCGCGCACCTTCCGGTTGGTGTCCTGCGAGATCTTCGACAGCAGCGCGAACGCCTCCTCCGGCGAGCACCGCCGGCCCCCCATGATGATTCCTTTGGCCTGCTCGATCACCGCCCGGCTCCGCATCGCCTCCTGCATCTGCGCCGCCTGCGTGGCGGCGTTCTCGTACAGGTGCGCGTTGGCCAGAGCCACCGCCGCGTACGCGGCGAAACCCTGCGCGCTGGCGATCGAGGACAGATCGAATGCGTGCGCCGAATCGCTGTAGACGTTGAGCGCCCCGACCACCGACCCCTGGATGGGAAGCCCGATGGAGAGGGAACTCCGCACCCCGGCGGCGCGAGCGGTCTCCGCCCATGCCGGCCAGCGCTCTTCGACGGCCATGTCCGGCACGGAGATGGTGTCACCGCTGGCGGAGGCATCCAGGCAGGGGCCCCGGTTCTGCTCGTACTGCCACTCGTCCAACTGGCGGGCCAACTCGCCGGTGAATGCGCCGGTCCAACCGACCCGACCCCGGACCAGAGTGACCGTCACCTCCGTCGTCCCGGGAATGCTCTCCTTGGCGAGTTCGGCGATCCGGAGCAGCATGTCGTCGAGGCTGACCTCGTCGAGTCTGACCCGGCCCAGCTCGGCCATCGCGTCGGCGGGATCCATCGTCGGCTGTGTCATCGCAGTGCGCCCTCCTCGATCGGCGTTCGCCGGAATGGCAACTTCCGGCCTTGCCGGCACCTCGTCAGATGCGCGGCAGCTCCGCTCCGGGGCGGTTGTCAGCAATCGTGGTCCTACCCCCTGAGTCACCCAGTCACACCCTGCTGAGGGACGGGCGGCCCGCGTTCCGGCTCGACCAGGGATGGATGAAGCCACCGTAGAGCCCGGGCTCCTGCCAGCTCGTCAGCTGAACCTTCTCCGCCGCCGCCCAGGCCGCCGGGGACGGCTGACCGGCGGTAGCGTGGTCGGTCATGGCCACCAGCGTCGACGTGCGTCGGGAACTCGCCAGCCTCGCCGATCCACGTCGAGCCGAGGCGTCGAGCCGGTTCCTCCAGATGGTCCCCGGCGGGTACGGCGAGGGCGACCGGGCCCTCGGTGTCTCCGTGCCCGAGCAGCGCAGGGTGGCCGCCCGGTTCTGGCGCGACCTCTCGCTGACCGAGACGACGACGCTGCTCACCGGTGGCGCGCACGAGGAGCGGCTGACCGCGCTGCTCATCCTGGTGCGGAAGTTCACCAGGGGCGACGAGCGGGAACGGGGTCAGATCTTCGACACCGTCCTGGCCAACACCGGCAGCATCAACAACTGGGACCTGGTCGACTCGTCCGCGCCGTACGTCGTCGGCCCCTGGCTGATCGACCGGGACCGCAGCGTCCTGGACCGGTTGGCCCAGTCGAGCCTCGTGTGGGACCGGCGCATCGCCATCATGGCGACCTTCGCCTTCATCAGGGCCGGTGACTTCGAGTGGACCTTCCGACTCGGCGACCGGCTCCTGCACGACCCGCATGACCTCGTCCGGAAGGCGGTGGGCTGGATGCTGCGCGAGGTGGGCAACCGGGACAGAGCGGCGGAGGAGGAGTTCCTCGCCCGCCGCTACCGGGTCATGCCACGGGTCATGTTGCGGTACGCGATCGAGAAGTTCGAACCGCAGCGTCGCCGCGAGTACCTGTCCGGCGTTCTCTAGTCGACCGGCCCAGCCGGTGGGATGGGGAAGTTCCGGTTGAAGACGTTGTCCGGGTCGTAGGTGGCCTTGATGGCGCGCAGCCGGCCGAGGGTGGGTTCGGGCCAGGCATCCAGCAGTCGAGCCGGGTCGGTGTCGCTCTCGAAGCTGAGATACAGGCCGTCGAGATGCGCGTACAGCTCGGCCCAGAGCTTGTCGAGCTGGGGCCGGCGGTCCGGGACCGTGGCGGCGAGCACCGAGAAGTTCTGCTCCCGGTGCGGGTAGGCGGTCGCGTCGCGGGCGACGTCGTTGACCGCCCCGCCGACGGACCGGAGCTGCATGATCATCACGTCGCCGGAATGGATCATGTGCTCCATGAGGTCGGCCGCCTGCGGTGTGACGTGGTGCAACAGACCGCTGCGGGTGTCCTTCAGACCCTGCCCCCGATGCTGGTTGCCCGGCGGCACGACGATCGCCGGGTACGGCACGAGCTGCGCCTGCTGGTCGAGGATCGGCCCGATTTCCAGGAACGGGCTCAGGGCGGACTGCGCCGCCTCGACGTCGTCACCGGCGTAGACGAGGGTGACCTGGGCAGCCGGCGGGTTGCCACGGCGGCCGGGAAAGAGGGAGAGGAAGCTGGTCAGCTCCCGTGGCGCGTCCTCGACGAGCTGGCCCCACCGGCGCAGCAGCTGGGCGGTGTCGGTCGCGTCGGCGACAAGCTGGGCGTAGACGACGTTGTCGACCTCGTACGCCTCCAGCTCCAGCGCGGTGACGACACCGAAGTTTCCACCGGCGCCGCGGACGGCCCAGAACAGGTCGGGGTGCTGCTCGTCGTCGACGCGCAGCAGACGGCCGTCCGCGGTGACGATCTCGGCGGCGACGACGTGGTCGATGGTCAGGCCGTGCTTGCGCGCCAGGTATCCGACGCCGGCGGTGGTGGCGAGACCGCCGACGCCCACGTCTCCGTAGTCACCCGAGCTCATGGCCAGGCCGTACGGGGCGAGCGCCTGGGCCACGTCACCCCACCGGGCACCCGGCTCCAGCCGCACCCGGCGGGTCGCCCGGTCGAGCACCTCGACCCTGTTCATCCTCGACATGTCGATGACGACTCCCCCGTCGTTCGTCGACCGGCCGCTGATGCCGTGCCCGCCGCTGCGCACCGACAGCGGGACCTTCTGCGACCGGGCGTACGACACGGCGTCGACCACCTCGGCGGCGTTCTGCGGGCGGATCACCAGGGCCGGCGATCCGTGCCAGCTGTAGGTGTGGCGCACCCGCTCGTACTCCGGATCACCGGGTTCCACGGACCGGGTGGCCAGCGACGCGGGCAGCGCGTCGTAGTCGAGACCAGGGTGCCGCGCGGCCAGCGCGACGGTCGTGCGGACCGGTCCGGTGCCGGCCTCACCCCCGGCGCGCTCCTTGGCGACCGCCTCCCGCAGCGCGGGGGCGATCTCCTGCCCGAGGGTCTGGATGAGGCGTGGGTCGTCGCGGCCGATCAGGAAGGTGCTGAACCCCTCTTCGAGGACCAGGGGAAGGAGCTGGTCGACCCACTGCTCGACGGGCCCCTGCAGGAAGCCGCGGCTGCGCGACGAGACGTCGACCTTGAACAGGTTGAGCAGCCGTCGGATCTCCCGAGGCTCACGGCCGGCGGCGACTGCCGCCTCGTCGATGAGCCGGTTGGCGGTCACCCGGTCCGGCGATCGCAGGTATTCCAGCGTCGGCAGCCAGCCGTTGGCCTTCTGGCCGGTCAGGGCCAGCATCTTCGGCTGGTACGCGCCGAGCCAGATGTCGATGTCGTGTGCCGGCTTCGGGCCGCGCTGCATGCCGGGTACGGGGTAGTACTCCCCGTCCAGCCGCAGCGGCCCGTCGACGGTGTCGTCCCAGACGCCGCGTAGGAGGTCGATCGCCTCCCGCAGGGCCGCGACCCCCTGACCCGCGGTCAGCCGACGTGCCCCCATGCCCTCGATCCCGTCCCAGAACGCGCCGGCGCCGAGGCCGAGTTCGAACCGGCCGTGCGACAACCGGTCCAGACTCGCGGCGGCCCGGGCCAGCACGGCCGGCGGGCGCAGCGGCAGGCTGAGGACGTTCCCCGAGATCCGGAGCCGTTCCGTGCGGGCTGCCACCCAGCTCAGCAGGGTCCAGGTGTCGAGGAACTCCGCGTTGTACGGGTGGTCCTGGAACGTGACCAGGTCCAGCCCCGCCGTCTCGGTCAGCTCGGCCAGCGCCACCACCTGATCCGGGTCGTGCACGCTCGGCGTCAGGAACGACCCAAACCGGAGTTCGTGCCCGTAGTCCGACATTGCCTCACCATCCCCGAGATTGTTTGATCAACCCATCATGTTTTGCGCCTATCGTCTGTCTGACAACCTATCTTCACGGCCAATCATTCCTGGGCTGCCGCGATGTCGGATGATGATCAACCTGCCGGCCACTAGCATCGGAACATGTCCGTGACCGACCCCTGCGAGCTGCCGGCCGACCGCAAGCGCGGCTCGAACTTCGGCTGGTCGCTGGGCATGGTCCTGCGCCGCTGGCACGAGCGCGTCGAGGAGCTGCTGAAAGACCTGCCGCACGGCAGTCGGGGCTACCACATCCTGGCCGTCGTCGTGCACGAGGAAGTGCCCACCCAGGGCGCCCTGGCCGCCCGGCTGGCCATCGACCGCAGCGTGCTGACGTACGTCATCGACGACCTGGCGAACGCCGGTCTCATCGAGCGCCGGCCTCACCCCCAGGACCGGCGGGCCCGACGGGTCGTGGCCACCGAACGCGGACGTCAGACGCTCGCCGAGGCCGAGCGGCAGGTCGCCCACGCCGAGGACCACGTGCTGGGCGGGCTACCCGAGGAGCAGCGCGGGCTCTTTCGCGGGCTCGCCGCCCGGGCCGCCGAAGCGATCCACGCCGCCGCACCCGCCACGGACCCCTGCGTGGCGGTGCAGAGCGTCCTTCCTCCGTCCGAACAATCCGGCTGACCAGCCGTACCGCACGCCGACGTTCGGCACCAGGACGACCCGCCCTGGTGCCGAGCGCCGCCGGGAGACAGCCTCAGCGCTTGCGGCCCACCCCGCCGAAGGCGTCGATGTCGGCAGGCGTGTCGACCGCGTCGTCGGGTCGCCACTGCGGGCACGGCACGACGCCGGGCTCGACCAGCTCCAGGCCGTTGAAGAAGCCGGCGATCTCGCCGGGCGAGCGCAGGGTGTACGGGGCCGCTCCGCTGTCGTTGTAGTCGTCCTGTGCCTGCTGCATCTCGGCGCTGATCAGGCTCGTGCCGTCGTTCAGGGAGAGGTAGCTGCCGCTCGGCAGCGCCGCCAGCAGTTCCCGGGTGATCGAACGGGCTGTCCCGTAGTCGGGCACGTGACCCATGACGCCACTGAGGATGAGGCCGATCGGCTGCGTGAAGTCGAGCGTCTTGCCGGCCTCGGCGATGACCGCGGCCGGGTCGTGCAGATCGCCGTCGATGTAGGCGGTCCGGCCCTCGGCCGTGCCCACCAGCAACGCGCGGGCGTGCACCAGCACCAGCGGGTCGCTGTCGACGTAGACGATCCGCGCGTCCGGCGCGATCCGTTGGGCCACCTCGTGGGTGTTGTTGGCGGTCGGCAGCCCGGTGCCGACGTCGAGGAACTGGCGGATGCCGGCGTCGGCGGCGAGGAACATGATCGAGCGGACCAGGAACTGCCGGGAGGCCCGGGCCACGTCGACCACGCCGGGGAAGACCTGGCGATACTGGTCCCCCGCCTCGCGGTCGACAGCGAAGTTGTCCTTGCCACCGAGCCAGTAGTTCCAGATCCGCGCCGAATGCGGCACCGACGTGTCGATCTTCGGCTGGGCGCCAGCCTCACCGGCATCGGGCCGGCCTGTCGTCGGTGATTCCATGGTCACGGCAACCCCCCGTATCGAACGCGTACGCGACGTCGTCGCGGGACGGCCCGGTGTCGAGGAAGCGGCCACCCGTGACCGTGCCACGGTATAGAAGGCCGAGGATCCACACCACACCCGGTCACTCCACAACAGACGGCCTCACCGCGAAGCAGGGCCGACACCATCCTCAACGCTGCCCGGCCCGACGCCGACCGAACGGTGAGTGCCGCACGGTCCGGCCGCTCCCTCCCGCGAGGGAGTGGCGTCCCCTGTCAGCGGGGTCCGCCCGCCGCGGGACGCCGGAAGGATCGGGTGCATGGCGACATCACCATCGATCGTCGGTCGGTCCGTCCACGGCCTGACGTACGCAGTGCTCGGCTGGGCCGTGGCATACAGGGGCGTGCGTCTGGCGTGGACGGTCGGCGAGGCTCCGCAGTTCGGGCGGCTCGGGATGGACCTGCTCGGTTTCACCGGCTGGTGGTCGGTGGCGTTGTGTGCGGCAGCAGGCGGGCTGGCGGTTGCCCTGGACCGGGTGGCGACCTGGCGGCCGGCGCTGGCGGGGCTCGCCTGGACGGTCGCCGGAGCGCTCGTCGCGGCAGCCGCGATCCTGCTGCCGGAGCTGGTGGGCTTCCTGCTGTTCACCGTCGGCCCGTTCTTCGACCCGCTGGCGTTCGCCAGCCGACTCGGTTGTGTCACCGGAGCGGTCCTGCTCGGCCTGACCACCGCGCGCTACCAGCGGCGCACCCGGGGCGACTGCCCAGACTGCTGCCGGACGGTCCGACCGGGTGCGCGACGCTCGGCGTCCGCGCGGTGGGCGCGCTGGGCCGCGTACGCCGCGGTGGGCGGTCTCGTGACCCGCTTCGCGGCCCAGTTCGTGGTGGGGTTCGACCGCGTCGACCAGAACGCCTCCCTGCTCGGGTTGGAGATCGGCCTGGTGCTGGCGGGTGGGCTGTTGCCGCTGGCGCTGGTGCACCACTGGGGTGAGGTCTGGCCGGGGTGGGTGCCGCTGCTCGCCGGCCGCACGATTCCTCGTGCGCTGCTGCTGGTGCCCGGCTTCGGGCTCGGCGCGGGCATCGTGGCCTACTTCGGCATGGGGATCGTGCAGGTGTCGTCGGGCTCGTACAGCGAGTTCTCCGACGCGTTCCTGTGGGTGGCGATGTCGGCGTACCTGGTCATGGGACTGGGCCTGGTCGTCGCGTCCACCGACTACCACCTGCGCACTCGCCGGCAGTGCGGCACCTGCGGCCGGTGACGGCGCCACTGATTGTCGGCCGACTGCATTGACAGGAATCGTTGGACGAATTAACTTTCTGGAATCAGCATCCTGGGAGCGCTCCCAATCCTTCCGTCGCCCACACCATCGCTGAATCTCGCCGCAGACGAGCCCTCCCGAGGCGTGGAAGCCACCACCACTTCAGGAGGAGTTTCATGAGAAGAAGAAGAGTGACCAACACCGCCCTGGTGGCGGCCGGCGCCGTCCTACTGGCATCGGCAGCGGTCGCCGTGGCGGCACCGGCGGGGGCCGCGGCCGCCGGCTGTTCGGTCAACTACAGCGTGTCGTCGCAGTGGCAGGGAGGCTTCGGCGCCAACGTCACCATCACCAATCTCGGTGACGCGGTGACGAGTTGGACGCTGACCTGGCACTACGACGCCGGACAGACCGTCACGCAGGCGTGGAACACGACGCTGACCCAGAGCGGTGCCGCAGTCACCGCCAAGAACGTCAGCTACAACGGGGCCATCGCGACCAACGGGACGGTCTCGTTCGGATTCAACGGCTCGTCGACCGGCGGCAACCCCGATCCGACCATCTTCGCGTTGAACGGGGTGGCCTGCACCGGCGGCACGGAGCCGACTCCGCCGCCGACGACTCCGCCGCCGAACGGGCCGGCGGACATCACGGTGAACAGCGCGACCAGGTACCAGACGGTCGACGGCTTCGGGGCCGCGCAGTCCATCTGGGGTAGCGCCTGGTCGACGGCCGACACCCAGACGCTTGTCGGGATGGGCGCCAACCAGTTGGGTCTGTCCATCGTGCGGACCGGCCTGTCGCCGGTCTCCAGCGAGTGGGCGACGCACGTGAACTCGTTGAAGACGGCGAAGTCGTACGGGTCCAACGTGAAGATCCTCGCCTCGCCGTGGACCGCGCCAGCGGCGTGGAAGACCAACAACAGCCGGGTCAACGGCGGCAAGCTGAAGACCGACTACTACGACGACTACGCCAACCATCTGAACAGCTACGTGCAGTACATGCGTGGCCAGGGCGTACCCGTCGACGTCACCTCCGTGCAGAACGAGCCCGACTGGCACCCGGACTACGACTCGATGGATTGGAGCGGCACCGAGCTGCGCACCTTCGTCCGCGACCAGGGCACCAAGGTGCAGAACACCAAGCTGATGGTCGCCGAGGCGGTGAACATGAACTACGGCTTCACCGACCCGACCCTCAACGACGCGACCGCCCGCAACAACATCGGCTACGTCGGTGGGCACCTCTACGGCACCGAGGAGTCGGGCCGGCTGCGGCCGTACTCTCTGGCCGAACAGCACAACAAGCCGGTGTGGATGACCGAGTGGAACCTGCACGCCGCCGACGGTGGCGGCTCCAACATCTGGGGCAACCCCGCCAACGCGGCGGTCTGGAACGAGACCCTCGACGACATCATGCGCACCGTGCACAAGTCGATGGAGGCCAACTGGAACGCCTACATCTGGTGGTACGGCAAGCGGTACTACTCCTTCATCGGCGACGGCGAGGCCGCGTTCGGCACCACGGCGGGCGCTCCGCTCAAGCGTGGGTACGCCTTCTCGCAGTACGCGAAGTACGTCCGCCCCGGCTACCAGCGGGTCGCCCTGACGAAGAGTTCCAAGGCCACGCCGCTGGAGGTGACCGCCTACCAGGGGGACGGGAAGATCACCCTGGTGATCCTCAACCGCTCGAACAGCGCGGTCAACAACGCCGTGATCCAGGCCCCGCAGAACGTCAGCCGGGCCGAGCACTACCTCACCTCGCAGAACGCCAACGCGGCCAGCCAGCCGACAACCGTGAACGGCGGTCAGGCCACCATCAGCGTCGGTGCCCGCAGCATCTCCACGGTGGTGTTCACCCTCTGAGAACTCCGCTCGGCCTTGCCACGGTCGGCGTCGCGGGTGCCCCAGCCACACGCTGGGGCACCCGCTTGCCAGCGACGGTCAGTGCCCGCCGTGGTAACGGCCTTCGACGTAGACGAGCGCGTCGCCGACAGCCCGCTCGACTCCGCTGGGGTGGTTGACCAGCGCGCCCTGAGCGGCCATGGCGGTCGAGCCGCCGCCGTCGAGGTTGACCGCGTCGGACATGCCGAGTGCCTGGGCGACGGCGGCGGTCTCGTCCAGCGTGGCGCCGACGCTGGTGGTCTGGCGACCGTCGATGGTCGCGAGCACGACCTTCCCATCCCGGGTGGTGCCGGCGATGGTACGAGGGTTGCGGGCGAAGAAGCTGTCGGATCCGCCGTCGGGCACGACGACCTGGCCGTCCGCCGTCAACGGGTACCGCCCGTTCACGCCGAACAGTCCGGGCCGCAGCGGAAGCTTCCGCCCCCGCTGATCGGTCACCGTCGAGGTCAGGTCCAGGCATCCCCGGCCGGCCACCGCGAGCAGACCGCCGGCGTCCCGCCCGGTGGCCTGCAGCGAGGTCTGGCCCGCGGCGAGGGTGGTGCCGCGGGTCGTCGCGGTCCGCACCACACAGCCGAGGCGATTGAGGACGACCTCCACGCCGACGCCCGTCGGAGTGGCCGAGTCGAACTCGGAGGTGAACCGGACAACATCGCCGGGCTCGGTGCACGCGCTCTGGTCGGCCAGGGCGGTGCAACCGGCCGGGACGACCGGTGGGTGGTTGATGAACTCCAGCGGCAGGACGGCCCGGGTCTGCCGGTTCCGTACGCTGCCCGACCAGGTGAGCTTTCCGGTGAGTGCGCGGTTGGTGGTGGCGTCGACGACGAAGTTGACCTCGCCGGGCTCGGTGGTGGGTTCACTGAGCAGCTTCCCGCCGTACAGGCCCAGGCCCACCGGGTCACCGGGGTAGAGCGGGCTGGCGGTGAAGGTGAAGAAGGAGGCATTGACGCCCGCCAGGGCACCGGCGTCGCGCACGAGATCGGTGGTCTTCTCGACCTGGCCGAGGTTCGGGCCGTACGTCGCCTTCAGGTGCCCGCCAGCCCGACGCGGGTCGATGGTGAGCACATTGACCACCCACGGGCCGCGACCTGTGGTGTTGATCTGGTCGGCCGGGGCGGGCTCGGTCCCCCGCACGATGTGGGTCAGGGTCACGCCGTCGGCCAGGATCCGGCTGGTGGTGACCTCCGTCAGGTCGGCGTCGCCGATCGGCAGGATGTCACTGGCGGCGTCGGCGCGGGCACCCGGAACGACACCGAGCGCCACCGCGGCCAGCGTGGCGGCAGCGACCGCACCGGCGCGGCGCAGGCCGGAGAGGCCAGGAGTGGAAACAGTCATGCCCTGAGCCTTCCGATGGAAAAGAAGCACGCACCGGACAGAACCTGACAGCTAGTCGAATTTCGGTGAAAGGACTTATCGGACCACTCAACCGGGAGGGTCGGATCAGCCAGCGCCGGAGAGGGCGTTGCCGGCCACCGGCGGCGGCGCCGTGCTCTGCCGTACCACGAGCTTGGGAACGACCAACGGCAGGCGCTGCGGCACCGTGTCGTCGATGGCCTGGGTGACGGCGGTGATGGCCCGCCGACCGACCGCGTCGAAGTCCTGCTGAATCGTCGTCAACGGCGGAATGAGGTAGGGCGCCTCGGGGACGTCGTCGAATCCGACGACGGAGATGTCCTGTGGCACCCGCCGTCCACGCTCGTGCAGCGCACGCAGCACGCCGATGGCCATCTGGTCGTTGGCGGCGAACACCGCGGTCGTCCCGCGCATGGCACCGATCCGCAGCCCGGCGAGGTAACCGCTGTGCGCTCTCCAGTCGCCCTCGACCGGCTCCGGCGGGCGCAGGCCCGCCGCGCTCATCGCCTGACGCCAACCTTCGAGGCGGGCGCGGGCCTCCGCCCAGTTGAGCGGGCCGCTCACATGCACGATCTCCCGATGCCCGAGGTCGAGGAGGTGCTCGGTGGCCATCCGGGCGCCGAGCACCTGGTCGACGCCGACGGTCACGCTGGCCCTGGACAGATCGCCCTCCACGACGACGAAGGGGACAGTCGAGCGCGTCATCCGCACCACCTCGAGCGCCTCGTCGTTGCCGGCGATCATCACGACGCCCTCCACGCCGACGCGCATGAGGTGTTCGGTGGCGTCGCTGAGCGCGCGTACCGTCACCTCGGAGAGGCTCACCGAGGTGGCGAAGTAGCCGGCCGCGCGGGCGGCGTCCTCCACGCTGCGATGGATGCTCGTCGGACCGAACAGCGTCCTGGCCGTGCCGATGATGCCGATCATCCCGGAGCGTCCGCGAACCAGCGCACGGGCGGCCGTGTTGGGGCGGTAGTCGAGTCGTCGAATGGCCTCGAGGACCCGCTCCCGCGTCTCGCGCTTGATGCTGGGCGCCCCGTTGATGACCCGGGACACCGTCTGGTGTGACACGCCCGCCAGGCGAGCGACGTCCGCCATCACCGGTGGCCGGTCGGCCGCTGTCACAGCGGCCTTTGCGTGAACTCGCACTGGCGGGCCGTCCGTTCTTCCATGGAGTCAGTTCCTCGTGGGCCTCGTCCGAACGTGACCGTCAGTGTGAGTGACGGGGCACCGCGCTGCCGCTGCCACCGACGAGAAAGTCGAGGTCCGCGCCGCTGTCGGCCTGCAGAACGTGCTCGCTGTACAGCCGTACCCAACCCCGGTCGGCCACCGGCTGCGGAGGCTGCCAGGCGGAGCGGCGTCGGGCTAGTTCCGCGTCGTCGACCAGGAGCTCCAGGCGGCGCGTCGGGACATCGACGGAGATCAGGTCACCGGTGCGGACCAGCGCGAGCGGACCACCCACGGACGCCTCCGGTGCCACGTGCAGGATGCAGGTGCCGTAGCCGGTGCCGCTCATCCGAGCGTCGGAGATCCGCACCATGTCCGTGATGCCGTCGGCGAGCAACCGTCGTGGCATGGGCACGTTGCCCACCTCGGGGAAGCCGGGGTAGCCCCGTGGTCCGGCGTTGCGGACCACGATCACCGTGTCCGGGGTGACGTCGAGGCCCGGGTCGTCGGCGGCGACGACGTAGTCCTCGATGCGGTCGAAGACGAGCGCCGGGCCGGTGTGCGTGAGGAGCTGCGGGGAGGCCGCGGAGACCTTCAGCACCGCCCCGGACGGCGCGAGCGACCCGCGCAGCACCACGGTGCCCGAGCCGGCGGGCTGGAACGGCTCCTCCAGGGTGCCGATGACCTCCCGGTTCCAGCACTGGGCGCCGTCGACGTTCTCCGCCACGCTCCTGCCGCTGACGGTGACGTGGTCCATGTGCAGCAGCGGGGCGAGCTCCTTCATCACCACCGGGAGGCCGCCCGCGTAGGCGAAGTCCTCCATCAGGTACTTCCCGGACGGCATGAGGTTGACGAGCATGGGCACGTCGGCGGTGAGGGTGTCGAAGTCCGCCAGCGACAGGGGGACGCCGAGGCGTCCGGCGATGGCGAGCAGGTGTACGACGGCGTTTGTGGAACCGCCGATCGCGGCGTTGACCCGGACGGCGTTCTCGAACGCCTGCCTGGTGAGCACCGAGGACAACCGTTGGTCCTGTTCGACCATGGCGACGATCCGGCGTCCGGCGGCGTGCGCGAGCGCGTACCGCCGGGAGTCGACCGCCGGCACGGCAGCCGCCCCCGGCAGTTGCACGCCCAGCGCCTCGGTCACACAGGCCATCGTGGAGGCGGTACCCATGGTCATGCAGTGGCCCCTGCTGCGGGACATGCCGACCTCCGCCTCGGAGCAGTCGGCCGCGGTCATCCGACCGGCCCGCATCTCCTCGGTGAAGCGCCAGACGACCGTGCCCGAGCCGATGTCCTGACCGCGGAACTTGCCGTTGAGCATCGGGCCGCCGGTCAGCATCAGGGTCGGCAGGTCGACGCTCGCCGCTCCCATCAGCAGGCCCGGGGTGGTCTTGTCACAGCCGGAGAGCAGGACCACCCCGTCGAGCGGGTTGGCGCGGACCGACTCCTCCAACTCCATCGCCAACAGGTTGCGGTAGAGCATGGTCGTGGGTCGCATCAGCGGCTCGCCCAGGCTCATCGCCGGGAACTCCAGCGGCAGGCCCCCGCTCTCCCACACGCCCCGCTTCACCGATTCGGCCAGGTCGCGCAGGTGGGCGTTGCAGGGGGTCAGCTCCGACCAGGTGGTGGCGATGCCGATCACCGGGCGACCGTCGAAGACGTCGTCCGCGAAACCCTGGTTGCGCATCCAGGACCGATGGATGAACCCGTTGCGGCCTTCCGCACCGAACCACTGCCCGCTGCGCAGCGGTCGATTCGTCGTCGACATCAGCACACCTCTCTGTCATCCGTCCGGCCGCACCCTGTGCGGCGATCAATGCGCGTGTGGTGGATTGGCTGGTGGCATTCGGCCCTACCTACCGGAGACCTCCGACGGAGAGGCCGCCGCGCCAGTGACGTTGCAGGCTGAAGAACGCGATGATCAGCGGGAGCACGGACACCAGGGAGCCCAGGATGATGAGGCTCCACAGTGAGGTGGTTCCCGCGTTGTTGGCGGACGCGATCCCCTGCCAGAGGCCGAGGCCGACGGTGACCGGGAAGAGCCGGTTGTCGGAGAGCATGGCCAGCGGCAGGAAGTAGTTGTTCCAGGACGCCACGGCCGACAGGAGCAGCACGGTGACCACCGCGGGGCGCATCAGCGGAAGGGCGATCTGGAAGAACGTCCGCAGCTCCCCCGCGCCGTCGACCCGCGCCGCGTCCAGGAGCTCGTCGGGCACCGCGTCGCGCGCGTACACGTGCATCAGGTAGACGCCGAACGGGTTGAGCAGCGACGGCAGGATCACCGCCCAGACCGTGTTCGTCAGGCCGAGCCGGGAGAACATGATGAACGTCGGGATGACCAGAGCGGTGGCGGGCACCATCAGCGCGCCGAGCACGACGGCGAAGCTGAAGCGTCGGGCCGCGAACCGGTACTTGGCGAAACCGTAGCCGGCCATGACCGCCAGGACCGTGGCGCCGACGCCGCCGGCGATGGCGTACAGCGTGGAGTTGAGGATCCACCGGAGGTAGATGCCACCGTCGTAGGTGAAGAGCTGCCGGAGGTTCCCGAGGTAGTCGATCTGGTCGGTGAACCAGAGGGTGTTGCCGCCGCCGAACAGGCCCGGCGCGTCCTTGGAGCTGTTGACGATGACCCACCAGAACGGTACGAGGAAGTAGATCACCAGGAAGCCGAGGAGGATCTGTATCGGGAGATAGCGCTGCGGTCGGCGGGCGCCTGCGCGGACGCTGGTGTGGTCGGCCATCAGAGGAAGCTCCTCCGCTTGCGGGTGAAGAACAGGAAGGCGTACACGCAGATGAACACGATGCCGCCGAGGGCGAAGGAGATCGCCGACCCGTAGTTGAAGTTGGCGAGCGAGAACGCCTGTTGGTACGCGTACATGTTGGGGGTGAAGTCCGAGCCGATGGTGCCCGCGGCGAGGTAGCGCAGGATCTGCGGTTCGTTGAAGAACTGCAGGGTGCCGATGAGCGAGAAGACCAGGATCAGGATCAGGGCGGGCGCGATCAGGGGAATCTTGATCCGCGTCGCGATCTGCCACCGCCCGGCGCCGTCCATCCGGGCCGCCTCGTAGAGCGTCGGATCGACGCCCTGCAACGCCGCATACAGGATGATCATGTAGTAGCCGGCCCACTGCCAGGTGACGACGTTGAGCAGCCCGTAGAAGATCAGGTCGCTACCCAGGAAGTCGGGTGCGGTGGCGCCGAACAGCCCGAAGATGTCGGTGAGCGGGCCGAAGCCCCTGCTGTAGAGGAACCCCCACATCACCGCCCCGATGACGGTGGGGATCGCGTACGGAAGAAAGATCATGAGGCGGGAGAAGCGGGCGAACAGGGTGGTCACCGAGTCCAGGATCAGGGCCAACGCGAGCGCGATGACGATCTGCAGCGGGATCGAGACCAGCGAGAAGCGGATGACGAACCACGCCCCGGACAGGAAGCTCGGGTCGGTGAACGCCTTCACGTAGTTGTCGAAGAGAACGAAGCTGGTGCCGCCGATCAGCTTCTTCTGAAAGAGACTGAGGTACAGCGCGTACGCCAGCGGCGCGATGAGGAACGCCAGGAACACGACCCCGAACGGCCCGACGAAGAGCCACCCCATCAGGTGTTCACGGAGGTGCACCTTGCCACGGATCTTGCGCGTCTCAGGCTGAGGACGCGGTGCGCGCTTCTCGGTCAGGAGTGTCATCTTTGGTCTCCGGGACGTGGACGCTGAGGGGTGGCGGGTGGGCCGGCCGCCCAGTGCCGGCGCGGCCCACCCATCCGGTCACTGAACGGTGAAACCTTGTTCCTTGGCGTACTTCGCCACGTCCTCCTGGAGCCGGTCGGCGGCCTGCGAACCGGTGACGGAGCCCTTGATGATCTCGCTGACCTGTTTCGTCATGGCGTCGAGGTAGTACTGACCGAAGGGCGCGTACGCGACTCCCTTGTAGGCCTCGGCGGCGGGAAGGTAGACCTCCTTGTTCGCCTGCTGGCCGTTGAAGAACGCCACCTTCAGGTCGACGAACGCGGGGTCCTTGAGCGCCGTGAGGTTCAGCGGGAAGATGATCTGGTTGGTCCAGCCGTCGGTGAGCGACTCCTTGTCGGCGTAGAGCCCGTAGGCGACCTTCGCGGCCAGCTCCGGCTTCTTCGCCTGCTTGGTCACCGAGAAGGCCGACCCACCCCAGTTGACCTGCACCGGGTTGGCCGGGTCCCACTGCGGCAGCGGCGCCACCGCGAACTTGCCGGTGTCCTGTCCCTTACCGACGCCCGCGCCGGTGAGGTAGCCGGGCGCCCAGGCCGCCGAGATGTACGTCGCGTAGTTGCCGTTGATCACGCCCGAGATGTACTCCGGGGTGAACTGGTCCTGCGTACCGACCAACCCTTTCTTGGCGAGGCCACCCCAGTAGTCCAGCACGTCCTTGGAGGGCTGGTCGTTGAGCTTGACGCCGATCGCCTTCGGCTGCGCCGGGTCGTAGGTGAAGGGCGCGGCGCCCTTCTGGATCTGCAACGCCATGGTGAGCGCCGAGACGTTCGCCCCGAGGTCCCCGAAGAGCGGGCCGCCGGCGTCCTTGACCTTCTGCGCGGCCTGCTCGTACTCGGCCCAGGTCTTCGGCGGCGTGATCTTGTACTTGTCGAAGATGTCCTTCCGGTAGATCATCGCCACCGGGCCGCCGTCGACCGGGACGCCGTAGACCTTGTCGCCGACCGACACGTCCTTCCAGGCGCCCTCGCCGTAGTTGGCCTTGACCGCGTCGTAGCCGTACTGCTTGATGTCGACGAGCGCGCCCTGGATCTGGAACGTCGGGATCCGGTCCGCCTCGACCATGATCACGTCAGGTGCCCCGGTGCCCGCCGAGATGGCGGTCTGGAACTTGTCGTACTCGTCGCTGCCCTGCCCGACGTTGGTCCAGCAGACCTGCACCTCGTTGTTCTGCTTGTTGAAGTTGTCGACGACGAGCTGGGTGTTGGGGTACCAACCCCACATCGTCACGACCGGCAGGTCCTTCTTGGTGATGGTGTTCGTGCAGTTGCTCGCGTCACTGCCGCCCTCGTCGGAGGAGCAGGCGACGAGGCCGCTCCCCGCCGCGAGCATGACTACCGTGGCGAGTATTCGTCTTCTCTTCATTGAGATGGTTCCCTTCGGCGATGGCGGTGCACAGCATCCGTGCGCTGGCGGGCGCCACCGGGGCAGGAAGCCCTGCTCCCGGTGGCGTCGCCGGCGAGGGCTCCTAGCGCTTGAACAGACGCGGCGCCAGGTCGATGAGGTTCTTCTGCCACACGTCCCAGCCGTGCGGCCCGGGGGTGACCCCGTCGAACTCGTAGCGGATACCGAGGTTGTTCAACGTGGTCAGCGACGCCATGAAGCTCGGGTACACGAAGTCGGTCTGGTCGCCGACGTACAGGCGCAGCATCTTGGTGCCGTTGTTGATCGCGGCCACGTCGACGCCGGTGCCGCTGCCGAACCCGGCCGAGAACGCCGCGACGTAGGCGAACTCGCCCGGGTAGGCCCGCAGAACGCCCAACGCCTGCCCGCCGCCCATCGACAGGCCGGCGAGGGCCTGCTGCGACGGATCGCTGGAGATGTGGTAGCGGGCACGGGCCGTCGGAACGATGTTCTCCCGCAACTCCCGGTTGAAGTTCGACGAGTTGCCGTTGCCCATCACGACGACCATCGGCGTGAGATCACCGTCGAGGAACTGATGGTCGAGGATCTGCTTGGCGCGGCCCATCTCGACCCAGTCCGTGTAGTTCTGGCCGCTGCCGTGCTGCAGATAGAGGACGGGGTACGGCTGCGTCCGGCCCGGGTCGTACCCCGGTGGGGTCCACACCAGCGCGGTGCGGTCCTGGCCGGCCACCGTGCTGGTGTAGGTCATGCTCTCGACCTTGCCGCCGCGACCGGCGGGTACGTCCGACAGCAGTCGGGCCCCGGGCCCGGGGATGAAGAAGGTGCTCCACATCGGTTCGGTGGTGACCTTCGTCGGGTTCGAGGCGTCCTTGACCGCGACCCGGTCCACGATCAGCCGGTAGTAGTAGAACCAGGGCTTCAGCGGACCCACGGTCGCCCGCCACCGGTCACCGTCGCGGGTCAGTGGCAGTCGCAGCCAACTGCCGCCCGGCGCGACGTTCGCCCAGACCGTGACGTGCTGAGCGTCCTTGAAGTCCGTGGTGGTCTCGAAGGTGACGAACCCGTCCTCGGTGACGAAGGGTGTCGGGGTGGTGCCGGCCGGCGGTGGAGTGAACTCCCGCTTGAGCGGCTGGTGACCGGGGCTCGGCCCGTGGTCCCGTACGTGACCGAACAGCCGCGGCAGGAAGTCGACGAGGTTCTCCTGCCAGGTGGTCCAGTTCGCGCCGCCGTCCGGGTTGACCCCGTCGAACTCGAACCGGACGTCGGCGCGGTCCAACGCCTTCGTCAGCCGGTAGGTGGCGTTGTACGCGGGATCGGTGACGTTGCCCGTGTACAGGCGGAGCAGCTTGACGCCGCGGTTGATCGCCTTGGCGTCCCGGCGGTCGATCTCCGGAGCCGACGTGCCCGAGAACCAGCCGACGTAGCCGAACTGACCCGGCTTGGTGAGCGCCGCGCGCACCGCGTCCGTTGCGCCGTCGGACACACCCGCGATCGCCTGGTGCGCCGGATCGCGAAGGACCCGGTAGTTGTCGGTGACCGCCTTGCGGAGGTCGGTCAACTCGTTGTCGTCCGAGGCGTTGCTGATCACCGCCACCATCGGGCTCAGGGCACCGGCGGCCGAGAGGTTGTCGAGGATCTGCTTGGATCGACCGAGATCGAGCCAGTCGGTGGCGGCTACGCCGTCGCCCGACTGCAGGAAGAGCGTCGGGTAACCCTTCGGGTCCTTGGCCGCGTAACCCGGTGGCGTCCAGACCAGGGCGGAGCGCTGCGCGTTCCTGGTCCGATAGGTCAGCGTCTCGACCTTCCCGCCGGTGCCGGCCGGCGCGTCGACCAGCCACCGTGCCGAGTCACCCGCGACGAGGAAGGTGCTCAGGAGCGGGTTGGACGCGACACCGGTGCTGTTCGTCGGGTCCTTGATGGTCTTGGTGTCGTCGGCGGTGAGCTGGTAGTTGTACAGGCCGGGCTCCAACGCGCCGAGAACACCCGACCACATGTCACCCCGGCGGGTCAGGCCGAACTCCGCCCAGGTGGCGGACGGACCGAAGTTTCCCTCGACGACGACCTGCGAGACGGTGCCCAGGTTCTCCTGGACGTACGCCGCCGGGACGGCGAACGTGGCGTAACGGTCTGCGGAGACGTCCAGCCACGGCGTGTCCGCCGCTGCTGGTTGCGGCGCGACGAGGACCGCCGCGGTGGCGATGACCCCGGCGGTGAACGCCGCCGAGAGCCGTCGGCGTACGCCCAGCCGGCGTAAACGCCCGTGATACTGTTCGGTAGTCACAACTCCACTCCTTTCAAGTGCCGGCAGCGGATGCGACCCGACTGACCGGCTCAACTCAACGGTGGATCTGGCCGTGCGTGCTGAATGCACCTCCTTCAGGCTGCTGCCACGGGCACCGCTGACCTGATCGCTCTGTCGGGAGCGATCAGGCTCGTCCGCCCATGGACGGATGTCATGGTCGTGTCGCGCTCTTCGGTGGTGCGGTCGAGCCGCGCACGACGAGGCTGGTCGGAAGCACGATCTGGCTTGGCTCGTCCCACTCGCCGGTCACCAGCGACTTCAGCATCCGCGCGGCTTCGTACCCGAGCTGATACATCGACTGGTCCACGGTGGTCAGACCCGGTTGGGTCAACGCCGACTCGGGGATGTTGTCGAACCCGACGACGGACAGGTCCCCCGGCACCGAGAAACCCAGCTCCCTGGCGACCTCCAGAACCTTGAGGGCCATCCCGTCACTGGCCGCGAAGATCGCCGATGGTGGGTCCGGTCGTTGCAGCAGGACGCGCGCCAGCGGAGTTGCCGACTCGGGGTTGAAATCTCCCCGGCCGATCAGCGTCGGGTCGACCGGAACCCCGGCGGAGGTCAGCGCCGCCCGGTAGCCCTCCTCCCGGGACCAGGCCGAGGCCAGGCTGTCGCGGCCGGCGATGAACCCGATGCGCCGATGGCCCAGGCCGAGCAGGTGCTCAACCGCGGTGGTGGCGCCCGCGAGGTTGTCGGAAATCACCGAGGGCGCCGTCGAGCCCCGCACCGGGTCGATGGCCACCACCGGCGTCCGGCTCCGGACCTCACCCCAGGGCGTGACGACGATGCACCCGTCGGTGAGAGTGCCCGACAGGCGGGTCAGGTGCCGCTGCTCCCAACCCTCCGAATACGACCCGTAGAGGTCACTGTTGGCGTAGATGATCAGATCGAAGCCCGAGCGGCTCAGCGCCTTCATCACGCCCTTGAGCACCTCAGCCGTGTAGGACTGGAAGCTGTGCGCCACGAGGCCCAGAACGTTGGTGCGGCTCCGCCGAAGGCTCGTGGCCACCAGACTCGACTCGTAGCCGAGCTGCTCGATGGCGGAGCGCACCTGAGCGACCGTGCGAGCACTGACGCCGTAATGGCCGTTGACGACGCGCGAGACGGTGGCGGTGGAAACGCCGGCGGCTCGGGCGACATCACTCATGGTTACCGGCGCATTGACTTCAATCATGCCGCTCTCTCTGGACTGCAATCGTTATCGGTTACGTTTCCAGGATGTTGCCAACGTAACCGAGAACGATTACGAACACAAGGCCTCTTCATCCTTACCCGACCACCGAGAAGAACGTCCTAACTGGACGCCCGCAAGGCGGCGGTTGCCGTTGCGGAGAACGCAATAGGCAGCACCCGCCGGCGGTCGAAGTGATGCCCGATTTCCGTGCTGGCTCTACCCGTTGACAACAGAACGGCACGCTCCGTCAAGAACGATTCCCCGACCGGGTGAACGATCACAACTGCCGTACTTCGGCGGACCCGGTAAAGACCTTCGACGTCGGCCGGTCCGGGTCCGCACCGATGACAAAGGTGCCGGCGTGGGTACGGTCGGTAGCCGAGAAGCCGACGTACACCTCGATCTGCCCGGCCTCCACCGCGTAGGCCATGCTCCGGTCGTAGAACCCGAGCTGGCCGGTGGGAAGCGCGAACCGCACCGCCACCCGCTGGCCGGCGGCGGCCTCGACGCGGGCGAAGGCCTTCAGCTCCAGCACCGGTCGCGTGATCGACGCCTGCGGGTCGCGCACGTAGAGCTGCACGACCTGCTCCCCCGCCCGGTCTCCGGTGTTGGCGACCGTGACCTCGACACCGACGCTGTCCCCGGCGCGGACCTCGGCGCTTCCCACCATGGCGTCCTCGATCACGAACGAGGTGTACCCCAGGCCGTGGCCGAAGACGTAGCGCGGCGCGACCGGCGAATCCACGTAGTCGCCGTGCCAGTGCGACCGTCCACCGGACACCTTGTGGCCGTAGAAGACGGGGATCTGGCCCACGCCACGGGGATACGAGATCGGCAGCTTTCCGCTCGGGTTCACCTCACCGAGGAGCACCTCGGCGATCGCCTGCGCCCCGGTCTCCCCCGGCAACCAGGCCATCAGCACCGCGGCGCACTCCTCGTGCAGGAAGTCGCTGCCCACGGGTCGGCCGGCGACGAGCACTGCCACGACGGGTGTGCCGGTGGCGACGACGGCGCGGACCAGCTCCTCCTGCACACCCGGCAGGTCCAGACTGGACCGGTCCCGCGACTCGCCCGTGGTGGCCCCGGGGGTCAGCCCCGAGCGGTCCCCCAGGACCAGCACCGCGACGTCGGCCGCCGCGGCGACCGCGACCGCCTCGGCGAACCCCTCCGTCGACGGGTCGAGCACATCGCAGCCCGGGGCGAAGCGCAGCCGGTCGCCCAGCCGTGCCGCGAGTTCGTCACGCACGGTGCGCACCCCGTCGGTGCTCTCGTCGATCTCCAGATCGTCCGGGATCGTCATCATCTCGCCGAGCAGGCCGCGCCGCTTGCGCGCCTCGACCAGCGCCTCGATGTGGGCCGCGAACGAGTAGTCACCGAGCAGGTGTCGGGCGTCGTCGGCGTTCGGACCGATGAGCGCGACCGTTCCGGCTCCGGCGAGCAGCGGCAGCACGCCGTCGTTCTTGAGCAGGACGAGGCTGCGGCGGGCGATCTCCAGTGCCACGTCCCGGTGCCGCTCGGCGTTCGCCGACGTCGCGGCCGCGTCCTCGTCGACGTACGGGTTCTCGAAGAGCCCGAGTTCGACCTTGTGCCGAAGGACCCGTGCGACCGCCTCGTCGAGCTGGGCCTCGCTGACCTCGCCGGTGTCCAGGGCGCGGGTGAGGGCGTCCGCGTACGCGTCCGTCGCCGGCAGCTCGACGTCCACGCCCGCGCCGAGGCCCACCGTCGCGGCCTGCTGCTTGTCCTGTGCGAAGTGGTGGTACGAGTGGAGGTCGTTGACGGCGAAGTAGTCGGACACCACGCTGCCGGTGAAGCCCCACTGGCCGCGGAGGACGTCGGCGAGGAGTTCCCGGTTGGCATGGCACGGGACGCCGTCGAGCTCGTGGTAACCAGCCATCACCGACTGGAGCCCGCCCTCGCGGACCGCCGCCTCGAACGGATACAGGTAGACCTCGCGCAGCAGGCGCGGCGGCAGGTGGGCCGGCGCCCAGTTCAGCCCGCCCTCGGACGCCCCGTAACCGACGAAGTGCTTGGCGGTGGCCAGGACGCCGTCGGTCAGGTCGGCGCCCTGGAGGCCCCGGACGAACGCCACCCCCATCCGGGACACCAGGTACGGGTCCTCGCCGTAGGTCTCCTCCGTCCGGCCCCACCGTGGGTCGCGCACCACGTCGAGCACCGGCGAGAGCCCCTGGTGGCTGCCCATGGCGCGCATCTGCGCGCGAACGGCGTCGGCCAGTTGCCGGTTGAGTTCCGGCGCCCAGGTGCTCGCGACGCCGATCGCCTGCGGAAAGATGGTCGCCTCGCGGGCCATCACCCCCGAGCAGACCTCCTCGTGCACGATCGCCGGGATCCCCAGCCGGGTCTCGGTCACCAGGAAGCGCTGGATCGCGTTGGCGACCCGCGCCACCTGCGCCGCCTTCAGGCTGGTCGCGCCCGCTACGCGGGTCACGTGCCCCAGGCCGTGTCGAAGGATCGGCCGGGCCCGCTCCGCCGCGAACCGACCGCCCTCCAGCAGGGTGAACGCCCAGGTGCTGCCCAGTTGCGCGAGCTTCTCCTCGCGGGTCATCCGGCCCAACAGGTCCGACACCCGTTCGTGGACGGGCGCGGTCGCATCGGCGTAGGTCGCCTCGATCTCCGGCTCAACAGTGGTCACCCGGTCACCCCAATCACCGCGACAAGCTGGTCTTCCGGCCTCGTCGGCCACGACGCCACCGGCGCCTGGCCGCGCGCTGCGGACGAGGGCGGGGAGCGGTGGTGACGAAGCGCGCGGGAGCGAGACACCCGGCCAGCTGGGGCCGCCTGACCCGGGGGCCGTGCCAGCCACACATTGATCCAGGTGCCGTGTTCCCTTACGTAAACGTAATCGGTAACGTTTACATAGATCGAGAACGTAATCGACGGCGATCACGTTGTCCAGAGCTCGCACCGCCTCCACCACCCCTCGGTCCCGGCGCTCGGGCAGAGCTGTCCGCGTCGGACCCGCACGAAGGGAGCCAGCCCTGAACACCCACCCCGACCGCGCGCCGGAGAACGGCGTGCACACGGCCCGCCTGACCCTGGACCCCCGTCGACGCGTCGCACCGGTGCCACGCCGGCTCTTCGGCTCGTTCGTCGAGCACCTGGGTCGCTGCGTCTACACCGGAATCTTCGAGCCGGGGCACCCGACGGCCGACGCCGACGGCTTCCGGGGCGACGTCCTCGCGCTGGTGCGCGAGTTGGGTGTCACCACGGTGCGCTATCCCGGCGGCAACTTCGTCTCCTCCTACCGCTGGGAGGACGGCGTTGGCCCTGTCGACAAGCGACCGGCGCGGCTCGACCTCGCCTGGCACAGCCTGGAGACCAACGCGTTCGGGCTCGACGAGTTCATGCGCTGGGTCGGCAAGGCCGGCGTGGATCCGATCATGGCGGTCAACCTCGGCACCCGTGGCACCGCCGAGGCCGTCGACCTGCTCGAGTACGCCAATCACCGCGGTGGGAGTCACCTCGCCGACCAGCGCCGCGACAACGGCGCGGTCGACCCGTACGGGATCAAGCTGTGGTGCCTGGGCAACGAGATGGACGGCCCGTGGCAGGTGGGCCAGCGCAGCGCGACCGAGTACGGGCGGCTCGCGGCGCAGACCGCGAAGGCCATGCGCCGCTTCGACCCCGATCTCGAACTCGTCGCCTGCGGCTCCTCACACCTCGGCATGCCGACCTTCGGCAGCTGGGAGCGCGACGTGCTGACCGAGGCGTACGACGACGTCGACCTGATCTCGCTGCACGCCTACTACCAGCCGGTCGACGACGACCTGGCCAGCTTCCTCGCCTCGGCCGAGGACATGGACAGGTACATCGACGCGGTCACCGCCATCGCCGACTCGGTCGGCGCGATCCGTCGGTCGACCAAGAAGATCATGATCGCGTTCGACGAGTGGAACGTCTGGTACCAGTCCGCCGCCCCGTCCACGCCGCCGAGCGGCGAGGACTGGCCGGTCGCGCCGCCACTGCTGGAGGATCACTACAGCGTGGCCGACGCGGTCGTCGTCGGCGGCCTGCTCATCAGCCTGCTGCGGCACAGCGACCGGGTGACCGCGGCCTGCCAGGCCCAACTGGTCAACGTCATCGCACCGATCATGACCGAGGTGGGCGGCACCGCCTGGCGCCAGACCATCTTCCACCCCTTCGCCCGCACCGCCCGACACGCCCAGGGCACCGTGCTGGACGTGCTGCGCGACGGCAGCACGACGACCACCGACCGCTACGGGGAGGTCGACGCGGTCGACGCGGTCTCCACCTGGGACGACAGCACCGGGGAAATGACCGTCTTCCTCGTCAACCGCGCCCTGGACACCCCGGCCGAGGTGACCATCGACGTGGCCGGCGCCCAGGTCAGCGACATCATCGAGTGCGTCACCGTCGGCGGCACCGACCTGCACGCCAAGAACACGGCCGACGGTCCGGACCACGCCGCACCGCGCCCCAACGGCACGGCACGCGGCGCCGACGCCAGCGTCCAGCTGACTCTTCCGCCCGCGTCCTGGACCATGCTGCGCCTGCGCGCCACCGACACGACCCCGTGACCGGCTGACGGTCCCGGACGCGCCCCGGCCGCGCATACCCTGGCGTCACCAGGGGTGCGCGGCCGGGACTTCCCCACCACAGGGAGTACGGGGTCGAGCCCGTTGTTACCGGGCGTCGACCGGATCGCTCTGGGAGTCGTTGAAGAGCGTGTCGCCCTGGTAGCGGGCGACCACCGGCGCGTTCAGCTCACCGTGGACGGTCCTCCGCAGTCGGGCGACGCCGTGGTGCACCGGGGCCGACCCGAGGCGGGTGTCACCCGCGTAGAAGTCGACCCGGCCGGCGGGCGCCGACGTGCTGGTGCTGACCGCGCCAACCGTCGCGGTGGCGGTGACCTTCGTGTGGTGCGACCCGCCCGCCGGTGACGTGGCGACGTCGAGACCGGTGGTGGTGGCCCGGAACGTCAGGGTGCGCAGGTAGTGGTCCAGCAGCGGACGCCACACGTGCCAGGTGTGCACGCCCGGCACGTTGTACTCGTCCAACTCGACGCCAGCGGCCCGCAGGGCGGCGGCGTTGCGCTGCGAGTTCTCGGCGATGTTGCCCAGCCGGTCGTGGAGCCCGGTACCGATCATGATGCCGCCGGCCACCGACTTCATGCTGTCGATCTGCGCCGGGGTGGCTGTGGGGCCGCCCGCGCTCCAGGCCGCGTGGTAGCCGAACAGGTCGGTGTGGTTGTACATGATGGTGTACGCCCGGCTGCCACCTGCGGAGAAGCCGGCGAACGCGCGGTCCTACGCCCGGGTGGAGACGTGGTAGTTCTCCTCGACGAACGGGAAAATGTTGGTCCGCAGTCGTTGACGTAGCCCTCGTTGCCACCGGGGAGGCCGTTGAAGTCGGTGGACACGATCACCATGGGCTGCGCCGCACGGTCCTTGATCGCGTTCTCCAGGATGAGGTGGGCCACGCCCTGCATCGTCCAGGCGGTCGAGTGGTCGCCGCTGCCGTGGCTCAGGTAGAGGGTCGGGTACGGCGTGGCCCGATTGGGGTCGTAGCCGTGCGGCAGGTAGACGACGATGTCGTGGACTCCCACCGGGTTCGTCGACAACGGCGAGGTGTACCGGCGGGACTCCAGCCGGCCGACCGTGGCGACCGGCGCCTGGTAACCCGTGTCGTACGTCGGGAACTTCCTGCTGGCCGGGACGTAGATCGTGCTGCGTACCGCGCCGGGCGCTCCCGGGTACTGCGGCTGGATCTGCCACCCGTTGGCCGGGTCGTCGTGCAGGGCACAGCCGGTGGCGAGCTCGTTGGCGCGGCGGCGCAGTCGTGGGTGAACGCTTGACGCCCTCTCTGCCCTGGAGGGCGGAGATTCCGGTCTGCT
>NZ_JAKKFF010000574.1 GCF_022229015.1 Micromonospora foliorum | reverse complement strand
CACCCGATCTTCGCACTCTTTCCCTCCACGACGCGCTCCCGTTCTCGCGCCGTTTGCGGGCCTCCGGGTCGCGGGCCAGCCGGCGGGCCCGACCCACGTGACCCTGCGCGGCGGCCGCCGCCCACTGCGCCACGTCGGGTGCGATGCCGTCCCGACGAACCAGCACCTCGGCCACCGCGGTGGCCGGCGGCTGCCGCAGGGGTACGACCCGACAGCGCGACCGGATGGTCACCGAGATGTCGTCCGGGTGGGTGGACGGCGCGCAGAGCAGGAAGACCGTCCGCGGTGGGGGTTCCTCGATCGCCTTGAGCAGCGCGTTGCCGGCGGCCTCGGTGAGCCGGTCGGCGTCCTCGATGACCACCACCTGCCAGCGCCCGCCGGACGGGGTGCTGGCCGCGCGGAGCACCAGCGCGCGCATCTCGCCAACGCCGATGGAGAGCCCTTCCGGCACCACCATCCGCACATCGGCGTGGGTGCCGCCCATCGTGGTGTGGCAGCCGGGGCACTCACCGCACCCGGTGCCGTGCACGCACTGGAGTGCGGCGGCGAACGCCCGAGCGGCGACCGAGCGACCGGAGCCGGGCGGCCCGGTGAAGATCCACGCGTGCGTCATCCCGGTGGACGGATCCAGCCCGCCGGTCGCGGCGTCGTCGGCCGCGACCGCGTCACCGCTGGCCGGGACGGCGGCGACCAACGCGGGTGCCCGGTCGGCCGCGCCAGCACGAAGCACGGCGGCTGCCGCGGCGGCGGCGCGACGCAGCTCGACCACCGCCTCGTCCTGACCGACCAGGTCGGCGAAGACGTCCGGCATCAGGTCTTGTGCTCCATCATCACCAGCTCCGCGTCGGATAACTCAGGCTGCACCGAGGTGTCCGGGCCCTGCGCCGGCCGCGGGTGCACGATGCCGCCCGGCTTGCCGAGCATCTCCTCGACCCGCCGGACCACCAGCCGGGTGATCTCCTCGGCCGGCCGGGACGCGTCGAGCACCAGGTAGCGCTTCGGGTCGGCGGCGGCGAGGTCGAGGAACGCGTACCGGACGCGCTCGTGGAAGGCGATCGACTCGGCCTCCAGCCGGTCGGTGCCGGTGTTGCGCGAGGTCACCCGGGACAGGCCGGTGCGCGGCTCGACGTCCAGCAGCACCACCAGGTCGGGCTTGAGCCCACCGGTGGCCCAGGAGGAGAGCCAGGAGACCTCGTCGACAGGGAGTGTCCGCCCGGCGCCCTGGTACGCCAGGGACGAGTCGACGTACCGGTCACTGATCACCACGCCGCCCCGGACCAGCGCGGGCCGGACGACGGTGGCCACGTGGTGCGCCCGGTCAGCGGCGTAGAGCAGCGCCTCGGCGCGCGGGGACGGCGCGTCGTCGCCGGAGGTGTCCAGCACCAGCGACCGGATTCGCCGACCGACGCCGGTGGCCCCCGGCTCGCGGGTGACCACCACTTCGCGGCCGTGGCCGCGCAACCGCTCGGAGAGCGCGGTGAGCTGGGTGGACTTCCCCGCGCCCTCGCCGCCCTCGAACACCACGAAGAGCCCGGCGGAGACGAACGGCTCGGAGGGCATCAGCGGACGGCCCCGGATGGAGCCCCAGAGGTCGGCGAGGACCGGGACGCCCTTCTTGTCGTCCATCTGGCCGAACGCGCTGATCCCGGCGAAGATGCCGGCAGCACCGGCGGCGAGCAGCAGCAGTCGGGTGGAGGAGACGGAGATGCCGAGGTCGGCGATGGTCAGTTTGCGGGAGCCGCCGACACCGACCAACACGCTGCTGAGCCCGATGGCCAGGATCAGCACCAGCCGGGTGCCGATCTGCACCACCGCGAAGACCCGGCCGCGCACCTCGTCGGCCACCTCGCCGCCGAGCAGCGTGGTGCCGGCCAGGAAGGCCATCCCGGCGCCGGCGCCGACCAGCACCGCGCCGACGATCGCCATGGACAGGTGGATGGCGAAGGCGAGGGTCATCACGGCGGCACTGGCCAGCACGATGCTCATGCCGAACCAGCGGCGCCGGGACATCTCCTTGACGATCATCGGGCCGAGCCCGATGCCGAGCGCCAGGCCGACGAAGATGGCACCGAAGAGCAGTGAGAACGCCGCGTCGCCGGCGCCCAGCGAGTTGGCGAAGAACTTGGCCGTGCCGACCACGATGCCGCCGCCGGCGAACGCGCCGAAGATGCCCAGCACCAGGCCACGGACGAGCGGGGTCTGGCCGATGTACTTCCAGCCCTCGGAGAACTGCCGGAACATGCTCTGCTCGGCACGCTCGGCCTCACCGCGTTGCGCCTCGCTGATCTCCTTGATCCCGAATGCCACCACCAGTGCGGTGGCGAGCCGGGAGAAGGAGTTGATCCAGAGCGCGAGTTGGGCCGGCTCGGCCCAGGAGGGCAGGTCGCCGCCGACGGCACCACGGACGCCACGGTCGAGCACGGCAAGGCCGATGGCGGCGGCGACCGGGGTGAGGCCGTACGTAGTGATCAGGGTGAGCTGGTTGGCCGCCTCCAGCCGGGCCCGCGGGATCAGGTTGGGGACCGCGGCCTCCTTGGCCGGGATCCAGAGCAGGGTGAGCGACTCGATCAGGAAGGTGGCGATCAGCGCCCAACCGACCACCAGGCCGCCTGGGGCGCCGCTGAGGGCGTAGAGCGGAATGGAGGCGAAGAGCACGAAGCGCAGCAGGTCGCAGATGACCATCGTCCAGCGCCTGTCGAACCGGTCGGCGAAGACGCCGGCCACCGGGCCGAGCACCAGCGCGGGCAGCAGCCGGATCGCGGTGACCCCGCCGAACGCGGCGCCCTGGGCGGTGCTGCCCTGCACCTGCGAGGCGGCGAACAGGGCGGTGGCCAGCAGGCCGAGCCAGTCACCGAAGGAGGCGGCGCCGAGCACGATCCAGAGCCGGCGGAACGGCCGGATGCGCAGCACGGAGCGGATAGCGGCATAACCGGACGGATCTACCTGACCGCCGTTGGGCTGCTTGGCGGCGTTGCCCGACTGGTCGCTCGAGCGCGACACGCCGGGCGACTCGCCGCTGTTCTGGCTTTCGATGGCCGTACCTCCACGTGCCGGCCCATCGCTGGGCACCTCCGGTGCAACACTCTAGACCCGGTGGGGGCCACCCCCCGGGCGACATTCTCCTGCTCGCTGAGCCTAGGCCGCCGGAGGTACCGACCGCAGCCCGGACGTACGCGAGGGTATTTCGCATTCTCCGTCGGACAGTTAGCGTGCACACGTGGCCATCGAAAGCGACAAACTTCGCGAGCGCCTGGATCGGGCGACTGCCCACCTCGACCCCCCGTACGCGGTGGTCGACCTCACGGCCTTCGACGCCAATTCGGTCGCCCTGGCCGATCGCGCCGCCGGAAAGCCGGTCCGCCTCGCCAGCAAGTCGGTCCGCAGCCGGGCGTTGATCGGCCGGGCTCTCGCGCGGCCCGGCTGGCACGGCGTGATGGCGTTCACCCTGCCCGAGGCGATCTGGCTCGTCCGCGCCGGCGTCAGCGACGACGTGCTGGTCGCGTACCCGAGCGCCGACCGGGCCGCCCTCGCCGAGCTGGGCGCCGACCCGACGCTCGCCGCCGCGATCACCCTGATGATCGACGGCACCGGTCAACTCGACCTCATCGACGCCGTCGGGGCCCCGGGGCAGCGCGCCGAGCTACGGCTCTGCCTGGATCTGGACGCCTCCTGGCGACCGCTGCGCGGTCGGGTGCACGTCGGCGTGCGCCGTTCACCGGTGCACAGTGCGCGGGCGGCCGGCGCGCTCGCCGCCACCGTCGCCGATCGGCCCGGCTTCCGGCTGGTCGGGCTCATGTCGTACGAGGCGCAGATCGCCGGCCTGGGCGACGCGCCGCCGGGCAGGACGCTGCTGGCCGGCGCGATCAGGCTGGCCCAGCGCAGCTCGTACCGCGAGTTGCTGGCCCGCCGTGGTGCCGCGGTCGCCGCGGTACGCGAGCACGCCGACCTGGAGTTCGTCAACGGCGGCGGCACCGGCAGCGTGGCCGCGACCAGCGCCGATCCCGCGGTCACCGAGATCACCGCGGGATCGGGCCTGTACGGGCCGACGCTGTTCGACGCCTACCGCGCCTGGCGGCCCACCCCGGCGGCGTTCTTCGCCTGCGCGGTGGTCCGCCGACCGACGCCGGAGCTGGCGACGGTGCTCGGCGGCGGCTGGATCGCCTCCGGCCCGGCCGCCGACAGTCGACTGCCCCGGCCGTGGCTACCGGCGGGGCTGAAGCTGGTCGGCACCGAGGGAGCCGGCGAGGTGCAGACTCCGCTGTCCGGAGCGGCGGCGGCCGAGCTGCGCGTCGGCGACCGGGTGTGGTTCCGGCACGCCAAGGCAGGTGAGCTGTGTGAACGGGTCAACGAGCTGCACCTGATCGAGGGGGACGCGGTCGTGGCGACCGTCCCCACCTACCGGGGTGAGGGGCAGGCCTTCCTCTGAGACCGGACAGCCGCCCCCACCACCGGCCGAGGCCCGCGCCCCGCGCCGACTCAGGCGGGCTGGGCCGCCTCGGCCTGCTTCCCGGCGGTGGACCGGCCATTGTCCGGGCCGTCGACCTGGCGGTGCAGGTACTCCCGGATCAGTGCCTTCGCCTCCAGCAGCACCCGCTCGTCGCCGTCGGACCTCCGCCGGAACGCGAGCTTGATCAGCGCGTCCGCCGCCTCGACCGCGATCTCCAGCACGAAGCGCAGCTTGGGCACGTCGGTGAGCCCGAAACGCTCGGTGAGCACCCGGGCCAACTGGTCGGCGATCACGCCGTTGTTGTCCCGCTGCTCGTCGAGCAGGTGCAGGTCGACCACGTCGCCGAAGTGCAGGGTACGGAAGCCGGGGACGGTGCGGTGCATCGTGATGTACTCGTCGATGCCCGCGTCGACGCCGTCCCACCAGTGGGTCATCTCGTCGGACGCGAACCGCTCGTCGAGGCGCTGGAGGTAGGACTCCATGGTCCGCAGGGTCAACGCCTGCACGATCGCCCGCTTGTCCGGAAAGAACTGGTAGACCGACCCGATCGCCACCTCGGCCCGTTCGGCGAGCAGGGTGGTGGTCAGCCCCTCGTACCCCACCTCGTCGACGAGTTCGGCGCAGGCATCCAACATGCGCTGTACCCGCGCGACACTTCGACCTTGCACCGGTACGCGGCGCAGCGGCCCGGTCGTGGCGGCTGGTGTGGACACTCTGCGCCACCCCCCTTCGACGGATGAACATATCTCCACGTCACGAGTCCGTGACTACCGGTACAACGAGCGGATCGCAATTGCGGTATTTACCAGCTAGAACGTTCCTGATATGAAGTCAGTTCATATTCATGAATGAGGAGCGCGCATGGTCCGCACCGCACCGCTCGGGGCTGGATGGTCCAACTGGGCCGGGAACCAGCGTGGCAGCGCCAGCGCGATCCTGCGCCCCGGCTCGCCGACGGACGTCGCAGAAGCCGTCCGATCCGCCGCCGCCGACGGCGGTCGGATCCGGGTGACGGGCAGCGGCCACTCGTTCACCGCCGTCGCGCTCGCCGACGACCGTCGGATGGACCTGTCCGACCTGGACACCACGGTCAGCGTGGACGTCGCGCATCGACTGGTCACCGTGCCGGCGGGAATGACCCTGCACGCGCTCAACGGCCTGCTCGCCCGACACGGCCTCGCGCTGCCCAACCTCGGCGACATCGACGCGCAGACCGTCGCCGGGGCGATCTCCACCGGCACCCACGGCACCGGGGCCGGCTACGGCTGCCTCTCCACCTTCGTCGAGGCGATCACCCTGGTCACCGGCACCGGCGAGGTGCTGCGCTGCTCCGCGGACGAGCATCCCGACGTCCTCGCTGCGGCCCGGGTGTCGCTCGGCGCGCTCGGCGTCCTGGTCGAGGTGACCCTGCGCTGCGTGGACGCCTTCGTCCTGCGCGCCCACGAACGCCCGGCCGAGCTGGCCGACGTGCTCGGCGAACTGCCCGAGCTGATCGGCCGGCACGACCACGTCGAGTTCTACTGGTTCCCGTACACGTCCCGGGTCCAGGTCAAGGCCAACGACCGGGTCCCTGCCAACGACCGGCCGCTGTCGCGCTGGCGCGGCTGGGTGGACGACGACTTTTTGTCCAACCGGGTCTTCGCCGGCGCCTGCCGACTCGGCCGGGCCGTGCCCGCGCTGGCCCCGGGCATCAGCGCGGTCTCCGCCCGGGCCCTCACCGAACGCCAGTACACCGGCCGCTCCGACCGGGTCTTCTGCACCCCGCGCCGGGTCCGCTTCGTGGAGATGGAGTACGGCCTGCCCCGCGAGGCGTTGCCGGAGGCGCTCGCCGCGCTCCAGCGGATCGTGGATGGCCTGCCGTTCAAGGTGCTCTTCCCGGTGGAGGTGCGGTTCACCGCCGCCGACGACATCTGGCTGTCGCACGGCTACGGCCGGGACAACGCCTACATCGCCGTGCACCAGTACGTCGGCATGCCGTACGAGCCGTACTTCCGAGCCTTCGAGGAGGTCGCCGCCGGGCTGGGCGGTCGCCCCCACTGGGGCAAGCTGCACTACCGCGACGCCGCCTCGCTGGCCACTGCGTACCCCCGCTTCGCCGACTTCCAGGCCGTCCGCGACCGGCTCGACCCCGACCGCGTCTTCACCAACGACCACCTGACCCACGTCCTCGGGGTCTGACGGCTCCCGTCGGTACCCGCCATCGCGGTGACGAGCGCTAGAGCGCCAGGTCGTCCAGGTTCACCGCGTCGGCCATGGCCTCGGCACCCCTGTCGTTCAGGTGCATACCGTCGCCGCTGTCCAGCGCGGGGTGGATGTGGTCGGGGGCGGACGGGTCCGCGACGGCGCGCGCCACATCGAAGACGCCGTCGAAGGCGTCCGTGGTACGGATCCAGTCGTTCACCTCGCGTCGGGTGGCGAGGCCCGCCGGGGTGCTGATCTCCGGGCCGGCGCCCGCGAACGGTCCGATGGTGGCGGCGACGATCCGCAGTCCGGCGGCGTGGGCACGGTCGGCCAGTGCGCGGAACCCCGTGACGAGGGCGTCGGCGGTGACGGCCGGCTCGCCCAACATGGTCGGCAGACCGAGGTCGTTGATGCCGAAGTGGACCAGGACGTGGGTCAGGGCCGGGATGGAAAGAACGTCACGGTCGAAGCGCTTCAGCGCGTGTTCGCCGACGCCGTCGCGCAACAGACGGTTGCCGGCGATGCCCTGGTTGACCACCCACCCGCGCTTCAGCCGGCGGTTGAGAAAGTCGACCGAGCGACGATTCGCGCTCGTCGTGGTGCCGACCCCTTCGAACCAGGAGTCACCGAAGGCCACGGCGACGGCGCTGTCCCGTGGGGCCAGCACGTCGACGCCGGAGAGGTAGAACCTGGCCTCGACCTGCTCGGCCGCCCCCAATACCGGAGACGTGACGTGATTGCCGGCGGCTATCCGGGCGTCCTCCGCCGGCTTGTGGGAGTAGGTGGCCAGGTCGGTCCGCTCCGGGAAGTAGAGGCTCACGACCAGATCGGTGCCGGCCGTGACGGGAATGCTGACCGGGTCGGTGACGGCTTCTTCGCCCGCCGGCACAACGCCGCGCTCGGCGCCGCCGAAGGTGAGGGCCGCCTGCTGGTCGCCGACGGCGACAGTGGCGGCCCCGATGGTCAACGGAGTGCGGCCGTAGCGGTTCGTCAGGCGTATACGCAGGGCGTCCCCGCCGCCGGCCAGGTGCAGCACCTGACGAACTGTCTGGTCGGCGAAGCGCCGGGGTTGACCGAACTGGAGCTGCTCGTACGGACTGAGCACCCCGGTACGGAAACCGGCGGTCCAGATCATGGCTGGTCCAGGTCGGTCGTGGTGCCCTCCTCGCTGCTGATCACCGAGTCGATCAGAGAGAAGAACGTCTGGATGCCGGGCCGGTTCGCGCCCCGGCGGCGGGACTCGGCGTAGTCCTCGGACGAGCCCCAGAAGACGATGTCCAGCCACTCGTCGGCGGCCACCCGGATCAGTCGCGCGTCGAGGAAGCCGGCACGATCGGCCTGGAAGTCGCGCAGCATCGCCGGCCGCGCGGCCAGCAGAGCGTCCGCGCGCTCGGCGGGGACGCGGAAACGGGTGATCTCGACGGTGGTCATCGTTCCTCGATTCGTTCCGGTTGGGAGCCGTTGACGCCCAGCATCAGCCGGAGCTGGGCCAGGAGGACAGCGCGGAAGTCCGCGGGTGCCGGCGTGGGGTGGTGCTGGACGCGAGAGATGATCAGACCGGCCAGCGCCGAGAGCAGGAGGTCCGTCACCGCCTCGGCGTCGTGGGCCAACGTGAACGCGCCGCGCGCAGCGCCTTCCCGTACGGCGGCCAGGAAGGGCGCCCGGTACCGCTCCTGCACGGTGGCGCTGTAGTCGCGGAGTTCGTCGTCGCGCATCGCGGAGCGCCAGAACTCGACCAGAACCTGCCGGGTGCTCTCCGAGTTGTGCAGGCTGCGGTCGACAAGCGCGACAAGTCGTCGCCACGGATCGGCCTCAGCGGCGGACACCGCCCGCAGGGCCTCCACCTCCCGGTCGGTGAACACCTGCATGGCCTCGATGATCATGTCTTCGCGGGAGCCGAAGTAGGTCTGCAGGGTGCTGATCGCGACACCGCCGGCCGCCGACACGTCCGCGAAGCGGGTGTTCTCGTACCCGCGGCTCGCCAGCACGCCGGCCACGGCATCGAGTACGGCGTCCCGCTTCTCCCCGCCCGCGCGCCTCTTGCGGATCATCTCGACCCCGGCGGGCGCGGCTCACGACTCGTCGGCATGGCCATACGGTACGGCGGTACCGGCGAAACCGCGAAGGCCTCGGCCTCTCGCGTGACCCGGAACACCACAAAATAGATCTTGGACAGTTTCCGTTCAGGCAAGACGGAAACTGTCCAAGATCTGGAGCGTCGGAACAAGCGCCACCCGGCGCGGGGCCTATTCCGTGCTGGTGGCTGCCTTACGCGGGGCGGCCTTCTTCGCCGGAGCCTTCTTCGCCGCCGTCGCCTTGGCCGTGGTGGTCTTCTTCGCGGCCGTGGACTTGCTGGCGGCGGCCGTCTTCTTGGTGGCCGTGGCCTTCTTGGTGGGAGCCTTCTTCGCCGCCGCCTTCTTCTTCGGCGCCGGGCCCTTCGCCCGCTTCTCGGCCAGCATCTCGGATGCTTCCTCGATGGTCAGCGCCTCGGGAGTCTGCCCGCGCCGCAGCGACGCGTTGAACTCCCCGTCGGTGACGTACGGGCCGAACCGGCCGTCCTTGATCACCATCGGCTTCTCGGTGGCCGGGTCCACGCCCATCTCGCGCAACGGCGGTGCCGCGGCCCGCCGTCCACGCGCCTTCGGGGCGGCCAGCAGAGCCAGCGCCTCGTCCAGCGTGACGGTGAACATCTTGTCCTCGGAGTCCAGCGAACGGAACTCCTCACCCTGCTTGACGTACGGGCCGTAGCGACCGTTGTTCGCGAAGACCTCGACGCCGTCCGGCGCGACACCGATCAGCCGGGGAAGGCTGAGCAGCTTGAGCGCCTCCTCCAGGGTCAGCGAGTCCGGGGTCTGCGTACGCAGCAGCGACGACTTCCGCTCGCCGCTGGACACGTACGGGCCGAACCGGCCGGACTTGAGCACGATCGGCTCGCCGGTGGCGGGGTCGTCGCCGAGCTTGCGCTCGCCGCTGCCGCCGAGGAACAGCTCGTGCACCTTCTCCGGGGTCAGCTCGTCCGGGGCCAGGCCCTCGGGGATCGGCGCCCGGTCACCCTGGGTGCCGCCCTCCTCGCCCTCGGCAGCCGGTGCTGGCTGTTCGCCGCCGGGCAGCTTCCGTTGCAGGTACGGCCCGTACCGGCCGACCCGCACGACGACCTCGCGGCCGTCGTCGTCGGTGAAGAGCGGGATGGAGTTGACGCTGCGGGCGTCGATGTCGCTGAGGTTCTCGGTGACCAGCTTCTTGAGCCCGCCGGAACGGGCGATGTCCTGGTCACCGGCGCCGTTGGAGCTGCCGAAGTAGAACGCCGTGAGGAAGTCGACCGCCGCGTGGTCACCGCCGGCGATCTCGTCCAGCTCGTTCTCCATGGTGGCGGTGAAGTCGTAGTCGATCAGGCGCGGGTAGTGCCGCTCCATCAGCCCGATCACCGCGAAGGCCAGGAACGTCGGGATCATCGCCTGGCCGCGCTTGGTGACGTAGCCCCGGTCCTGGATCGTCTGCATGATCGACGCGTAGGTGGACGGGCGGCCGATGCCCAGCTCTTCCAGGGCCTTGACCAGCGAGGCTTCGGTGTAGCGCGACGGCGGCTGGGTGTGGTGGCCCTGCGCGGCCAGCTCGTCGGCGGTCAGCGGCTGGTCCTTGACGAGGGTGGGCAGCCGGCGCTCGGCGTCCTCGGCCTCGGCGTTCTCGTCGTCGCTGGACTCGACGTACGCCCGCAGGAAGCCCGGGTCGGTGATGGTCTTGCCGGTCGCGCCGAAGTCGGCCTCCTCCTGGGAGGTGGAGACCGCCCGGATGCGCACCGACACGCTGGAGCCGACCGCGTCGGTCATCTGCGACGCGATGGTGCGCCGCCAGATCAGCTCGTAGAGCTTGAACTCCTCGGCGGACAGCTCCTTGGCCACCTCGCCCGGGGTACGGAAGTTGTCCCCCGCCGGGCGGATCGCCTCGTGCGCCTCCTGCGCGTTCTTCACCTTGCCGGTGTAGCGACGCGGCTCCGGCGGAACGCTGCGCTCGCCGTACAGCTCGACGATCTGTCGGCGGGCCGCCGAGATGGCGGTCTCCGACAGGTTGACCGAGTCGGTACGCATATAGGTGATGTAGCCGTTCTCGTACAGCCGCTGCGCGGTGCGCATCGTCTGCTGCGAGGACAGGCGCAGCTTGCGGGCCGCCTCCTGCTGGAGGGTCGAGGTGATGAACGGCGCGTACGGGCGACGGCGGTAGGGCTTCTCCTCGACCCGGGTGACGGTGAACGGCCGCCCCTCCAGCCGGGCCGCGAGACCCCGGGCGCCACTCTCGTCGAGGTGCACGACGCCAGCGCCGGCCCGGACGCGACCGGTGGTCGGCTCGAAGTCCTTACCGGTGGCGATCCGGTCGCCGTTCAGGGCGATCAGGGTGGCGTTGAACGCGCGCGGACCCTCACCGGCGTTGGCCACCGCGAGGGTGGCCAGGATGTCCCAGTATTCGGCGGTGCGGAAGGCCATCCGCTGCCGTTCCCGCTCGACCACGATGCGGGTCGCCACGGACTGCACCCGGCCGGCCGAGAGCCGCGGCATGACCTTCTTCCACAGCACCGGGGAGACCTCGTAGCCGTACAGGCGGTCGAGGATCCGGCGGGCCTCCTGGGCGTCGACCAGATCGCGGTCGATCTCCCGGGGGTTGGCCACGGCCGCCTGGATCGCCGGCTTGGTGATCTCGTGGAAGACCATCCGCTTGACCGGCACCTTGGGCTTGAGCGTCTCGACCAGGTGCCAGGCGATCGCCTCGCCCTCGCGGTCCTCATCCGTCGCCAGGAAGATCTCGTCGACCTCCTTGGCCAGCTTCACCAGCTTGCTGATCTGCTGCCTACGGTCGGCGGAGACGACGTAGAGCGCCTGGAAGCCGTTGTCGACGTCCACCCCGAGCCGGGCCCAGGGCTCCTTCTTGTACTTGGCCGGCACGTCGGCGGCGTTGCGCGGCAGGTCGCGGACGTGACCGAAGCTGGCCTCCACGACATACCCCGGGCCAAGGTAGCCCGAGATCGTCTTGGCCTTCGCCGGTGACTCGACGATGACCAGACGGGTGGTTCCAGCGTTGCTTGGCACGTCTCTCCCCGACCTCACTCCTGCTCGTGGCCTGCCGGCGCCCGGACAGCGACCGCTTTCGACCCCGCCGTCGCACCGGCGGTCCGGATGTCCAACGTAACGCGCCGCCCGCGTTTCGGGTTTCGCGGGCCGCAAACCGCTTCAAAGGCGGCGGTCGACGCCGCCCCGCCGCGCTCGGCACTGCCGGACGGCGCCACCGTACACCGTGGGTAGGGCTCGAAGCGGGTCACTGTGACGATGGCGGGCCCACGACCGAGGTCCGACCCGCCCGTTTTCCGCCTGGTTCGACCCGCCGGCTGTCCGGCACCGGACACCCGGCCGCCCCACCCCCGGGCCGCCGCCCAACCCCGTCGATCATGGACTTATGGTGGGCGTTTTAGCCCCGGACACGCAATACGTCCCCCACCACAACCCCATGATCGACCCGGTGAAGGGTGGGGTGGATCAGGTTGGCCAGGCGTGGGGTGGCGTTGCGATTGGCGGTCCGCCGACCAGCTCGGCGAGTCGGGCCAACCGGCGGCGGCCGGTGATCCGGTACGCCGGGCCGCCCTCACCCGGGCCGAGCAGCGTCCCAGCCAACCCCGCCGCGCCGAGCGCCACGCCGATCGACTCCCAACACTCCTGATCGTCGGGACCGAGCCGCAACAGGAAGCCGTCGGGAGGCTCCGGCGTCCCGGCGGCAGCGAGCCACAGCCGCAACCGCCGGCCGGTCAGATGGAAGGCAGCCGGCGGGCGTTTCGTCGTACCGTGCAACCAGGCGGCAGCGAGCGGCTTCAAGACCCGGGTGTACGACGTACGGACGGCGTGTCGCTCGCCCTCGGTCGGCTCCCAGCTCGCCGCCAGCCCGCGCGAGGCCAGTTCGGCGACGAGCACGTGCACCCGCCAGGCGGCGTCCACCTGCACCGAGAGACGGGCGGTGCCGCCCATCCGGACCACCTCACCCGGCCCGGCGAGTAGCCCAGCCAGGTCGGCGACGGTCGGTTCGGCCGCATCCGCGCCGAAGAAGACAAGTTGCCGGCCCTCGTCGCCAGTCCGGGGCGGGCCGGTCTGAGCCGAGCCGTTCTGCGGCGGGCCGTCGTGGGACGGGCCGCCTTGCGACGAGCCGTTCTGCGGCGCGCCGCCGCGGCGTCGCCCGGGGGTGGGCGTGTCGGACTCGGGCGCCGGAAACAGCGCCGGGGGCGGCTGCGCCTTCCCGGTGTCACCGAGCCCGCTCAGCGACACTCCGGCACCTCGTCGAATGCCTGTTTCAACTCCTCGGAGTTGAGTTTGCTGGTGTCCAGCGCGCTGGCGTCGTACTCCTTGTTGAGGGTCTCCACGGCGGCCCGCACGCCGTCGTAGAAGGCGGTCGGCTCGCCGGTGCCCAGGCCGTCGATGGTGTCCCGGGCGCGACCGTACGCGTCCCGCATCTTCCCCAGCGAGCTGCGGAAGCCCGCAGAGATGGCCTCGCCGTTGTCGGCCTCCGGGATGCCCGCCTTCTCCACCTTGCGGCGCGCGGCCTCGCTGGCCTGCTCCGCCCCGTCGAAGAGCCGCACCAGGTTCTCCTTGGCCTGCGCCGGCGTGGTCTGCGCGGTCATCTGCTCATCGGTGCTGCTGGTCAGCTTGTTGATCTCGGAGCGCCACGGGGTGAGGGCGCCGCAGACCGAGGCCGCCCAGGCCCGTGGGCTGGGACCCCCGCCGCAGCCGGCCAGGACGACGATCGTGGCCAGGACCACCGTGAGCTTTCCGGCGGCAGACGCCCGGCACGTACGCATGCGTTGCAGCGTACGGCCTTTGGCCAGGTGTGGCACCGGGCCGGACGGCCGGGGTCCCCGGTCGACGGGCTACGTCGACCGGGGACCCCGGGGGCCGTCCTGGGTCAGGCGTTGACCGTCTCCGGACGGTGATCGGTGCTGCCCGCGCCGGTGTTGCCATCGGCGTCCGAGTCGGACATCGCGATGCCCTTGCGCTTGCTGAACACCACCGACGCCACGATGATCAGCGTCGCGACCAGGGCGATGCCGACCCGCAGGCCGACGTTGCGCTCGTCGCCGACGCTCCAGGCCACCACGGCGGGAGCGATCAGCAGCGAGACCAGGTTCATCACCTTGATCAGCGGGTTGATCGCCGGGCCGGCGGTGTCCTTGAACGGGTCACCGACGGTGTCGCCGATGACCGTGGCGGCGTGCGCCTCGGAGCCCTTGCCGCCGTACGCGCCGTCCTCGACCAGCTTCTTGGCGTTGTCCCAGGCCCCACCGGAGTTGGACAGGAACACCGCCATCAGGGTGCCGGCACCGATCGCACCGGCCAGGTACGCCGCGAGCGCGCCGGGCCCGAGGCCGAAGCCGACCGCGATCGGCGCCAGGATGGCGAGCAGGCCGGGGGTCATCAGCTCGCGCTGCGCGTCCCGGGTGCAGATGTCGACGACCTTGCCGTACTCCGGGCGCTGGGTGCCGTCCATGATGCCGGGCAGCTCACGGAACTGCCGGCGGACCTCCATCACCACGGCACCCGCCGAGCGGGACACCGCGTTGATGGCCAGCCCGGAGAAGAGGAACACCACGGCCGCGCCGATGATCAGGCCGACCAGGTTGCGCGGGTTCGCCACGTTCAGCGCGTTGAGGATCTCGTTGCCGACGTCGCCCACGCCAGCCGTCGCGTACGCGCTGCTGAGCGTGTCGGTGTACGAGCCGAACAGCGCGGTCGCGGCGAGCACCGCCGTGGCGATCGCGATGCCCTTGGTGATCGCCTTGGTGGTGTTGCCGACCGCGTCCAGCTCGGTCAGCACCCGAGCGCCGTGCTCGTCGATGTCGCCGGACATCTCGGCGATGCCCTGGGCGTTGTCGGAGATCGGCCCGAAGGTGTCCATCGCGACGATCACGCCGACCGTGGTGAGCAGGCCGGTGCCGGCCAGCGCCACCGCGAACAGCGAGAGCGTGATGGAGCTGCCGCCGAGGAGGAAGGCGCCGAAGACGCCGGCGCCGATCAGCAGCGCCGAGTAGACCGCCGACTCCAGACCGATGCTGATGCCGGCCAGGATCACGGTCGCCGCACCGGTCTGCGAGCTCTTGCCGATGTCCTGCACCGGTCGCCGGTTGGTCTCGGTGAAGTAGCCGGTCAGCGCCTGGATCGCGGCGGCCAGCACGATGCCGATCACGACCGCGCCGATGGCCACCAGCCGCGGGTTGCCGGAGGCGTCGGTGAGGCCACTGTCGAACTCGCCGAAGGTCGCCGGCAGGTACGCGTAGGCGGCGATCGCCACCAGCACCGCGGAGAGCACCGCCGACAGGTAGAAGGCCCGGTTGATCGCGGTCAGGCCGTTACGGTCGGACGCGCGCAGCCGGGTGATGAAGACGCCGACGATCGCGATCAGCACACCGATGGTGGAGATGATCAGCGGGAAGACCAGGCCCTGCTCGCCGAACGCGGCGCGGCCGAGGATCAGCGCGGCAACAAGCGTCACCGCGTACGACTCGAACAGGTCGGCGGCCATGCCGGCGCAGTCACCGACGTTGTCGCCCACGTTGTCGGCGATGGTGGCGGCGTTGCGCGGGTCGTCCTCGGGGATGCCCTGCTCGACCTTGCCGACCAGGTCGGCGCCGACGTCGGCGGCCTTGGTGAAGATGCCGCCGCCGACCCGCATGAACATCGCGAGCAGCGCGGCGCCGAAGCCGAAGCCCTCCAGCACGGTGGGCGCGTCACCCCGGTAGACGAGGACGACAAGCGCCGCACCGAAGAGGCCGAGGCCGACGGTGAGGAAGCCGACGACGCCGCCGGTCCGGAAAGCGATCTTCATGGCCGCCTCGCGGCCACCTGCCCGCTCCCTCGCGGCGGCGGCCACGCGCAGGTTGGCCCTGGTGGCCAGCCACATGCCGGCGCCGCCGATGAACGCGCTGAACAGGGCACCCACCACGAAGAACAGCGAGCGGCCGATCTTCACAGCCAGCTCACTGCCGTCGGTGTCGTGCACCGGCAGCAGGAAGAGCAGCACGACGGCGACGACGACGAAGATCGCCAGGGTGCGGAATTGACGGAGCAGGTAGGCGGAGGCGCCCTCCTGGACCGCCCCCGAGATCTCCTGCATTTTCTCGGTGCCCTTACCAGCGGCCAGCACCGTTTTTGTCAGGGCGGCAGCGAAACCGAGCGCCACCAGCGCGACAACCGCGGCGATGACGACGTAGGTCACATTGCTTCCGGTAAGGGAAAGCCCGCCGCCGTCGGCGGCCAAGGTCTCGGACATCTGTGTCCTCCTGTTACCGAACAATCGCGCCGGTGAGTGGAGACGCACTGACCGACGCCTGGATGCGGACTCGCAAGCGCGCGCCAACCCACCAGCGGACCAGCGATGAACACCCATACCCGCTGGCTGCGGGATGGGTCACTTGCTGACAACCCGGGTACTGTAGCCCTCCGCAGTGTTGGAGGTCACAACCAGGTGGCACCGTGTCGCGATGATCTTCGTCGCTGTGTTATGAAACGAAATCTGATATAGGGCCCGATCCATGCAAAGAAGGCCGCATCCCCAGCAGGGGACGCGGCCTACGCAGCGAAACTGGTCAGCGGCCGACCGGCCACACCATCCGCACCTCGGTGCCGATGCCCTCGTCGACCGGGCGCACCTGCAGGTCCTCGACGAAGCCGGCGAGCAGGGCGAAGCCGACGCCGGTGGTCAACGCCTCATCGGTGAGCGACTCGTTGGCCAGCTCGTCCGGCGGCAGCGCGGTCAGACCGATGCCCGCCTCGATCGGCGCCCGGTCCACCACCCGCACGGCGTACGAGCCACCGTCGGACATCTCCACCAGCACCGGGTCGGCCAGGCCGTACTGCCGGTGCAGGGCCACCGCGCGCGTGCACGCCTCACCGATGGCCAGGCGCACCTCGTCCAGCAGGTCCTCCCGGACCCCGGCCCGCCGGGCGACGGCCACGCCGACCAGGCGGGCGGTGCGCACGTGCACCGGGGCGGGCGAGAACGAGAGCTTGACTGTCGCCATCACGCGCCGGCGCCCGCCGAGTCGGCGCTGATCGCCGCGTCGACCGTCGGGTGCAGCGGAAACACCTGGTCCAGTGCGGTGATCCGGAAGATCTTGAGCAGCGGCTCCTTGTCGCAGACCAGGGCGAACGAACCGCCGGCCGAGCGGAGCCGCTTGAGCGCGCCGACCAGCACGCCCAACCCGGTGGAGTCGAGGAAATCCACCCGACCGAGGTCGACCACCACGTGACGAGCACCACCGTCGATCAGTTCGAGGAGTCGTTCACGGAGCCGGGGCGCGGTGTAGACGTCCACCTCACCACCGACCTCGAGCACCGTGTGCTCGCCCACGGTGCGGGCCGCCAGTGACAGCTCCATCGGTCCTCCTCGCCAGAGCCGTAAACTCTCGTGGGCATCTAACCACTACCGCCGGGACGGCCTGCGGACGCCAGCGGAGGCTACCCCTTACCCCGGTGTCCGACTTTTCATCTCCGAACACCAGTGCGAGAGTGCAGGGCGTGACCTCCAACGACTTCAGCTCGGCGCGCGGCACGCCGCGCCACGACCTGGAGTCGTCGTCCGCGGCCACCGTATCCGCTGGTCCCGGCCCCGGGCCAGCGCCGGTCGACCTGCTGCGCCGGCTACGCGCCCGGGGCGCCGCCGACCCGGTCACCCACGTCGAGCGGGTGCCGGCCCGCGCCGGGGTGCCCGCGCCGTGGCCGTCGTGGGCACCGACGGAACTACGCGCGGCGTTCGCCCGGCGCGGCGTGGTCGCGCCCTGGAAGCACCAGGCCGAGGCGGCCAACCTGGCGTACGAGGGCCAGCACGTCGTCGTCGCCACCGGCACCGCGTCCGGCAAGTCACTGGCGTACCAACTGCCGGCCCTGGCCACCCTGCTCGCCGACCCCCGGGCCACCGTGCTCTACCTGGCACCGACCAAGGCGCTCGCCGCGGACCAGTTACGCGCCGTCGCCGCGCTGGAGCTGGAGGGGGTACGCCCCGCCTGCTACGACGGGGACACTCCGCGCACCGAACGGGAGTGGATCCGCCGGCACTCCCGGTTCGTGCTGACCAACCCCGACATGCTGCACCACGGCATCCTGCCCGGGCACGCCCAGTGGTCCGGCTTCCTGCGCCGACTCGCGTACGTGGTGATCGACGAGTGCCACACCTACCGGGGCGTGTTCGGCTCGCACGTCGCGCACGTGCTGCGTCGGCTGCGTCGGCAGTGCGCCCGGTTCGGGGCCACCCCGGTGTTCGTGCTGGCCTCGGCCACCTCCGGCGACCCGGCCACCGCCACCGGACGGCTGACCGGCCTGCCGGTGACGGCGGTCACCGAGGACGCCTCCCCCCGCGGCGGGGTGACCTTCGCGCTCTGGGAACCGCCGCTGCTGCCACCCGACTCGTCGGCCTCTCCCCCGGCGCCCCCGCACCCGACCGGCGACGGCTCCTCACCTCCGGCGCCGCGGCAGCCGACCGGCGACGGCTCCTCACCTCCGGCACCCCCGCAGGCGACGGGCGACGGCTCCTCACCTCCGGCGCCCTCGCAGGCGACGGGCGACCATGACGAGCTTCGCCAGGTCCGCCGGTCGGCGCTGCGCGAGACCGCGGACCTGCTCGCCGACACGGTCGCCGAGGGGGTACGCACCCTCGCGTTCGTCCGCTCCCGCAAGGGCGCCGAGGTGGTGGCCGCCAACGCGCGTCGGACCCTGGACGACGCGGTGCCGGGGCTCGGCGACCGGGTGGCCGCCTACCGGGGCGGTTACCTGCGGGAGGAGCGGCGCGAGCTGGAACGGGCCCTCCTGCACGGCGACCTGCTCGGCCTGGCCTCCACCAACGCGCTGGAGCTGGGCGTGGACCTGGTCGGGCTCGACGCGGTGCTGATCTGCGGCTACCCGGGCACCCGGGCGTCGCTGTGGCAGCAGGCGGGCCGTGCCGGGCGTTCCGGGCAGGAGGCCCTCGCGGTGCTGGTGGCCCGGGACGACCCCCTGGACACCTACCTGGTGCACCACCCGGAGGCGATCTTCGGCGCGCCGGTGGAGGCGACGGTGCTCGACCCGGCCAACCCGTACGTGCTGGCACCGCAGCTCGCCTGCGCCGCGGCGGAGGCGCCGCTCACCCCGGCCGACCTGGCGCTCTTCGGCGAGGGGGCGAAGGAGGCGGTGGACGAGCTGGTCGCGGCGGGGGCGCTGCGGCAACGGCCCACCGGCTGGTACTGGCGGCACCGGGAGCGGCCCGAGGTGGACCTGCGCGGCGAGGGCGGCGCCCCGGTCGCCGTGGTGGAGTCGTCGACCGGCCGGCTGCTCGGCACTGTCGACGGCGGCTCGTCACACTTCCTGCTGCACTCCGGCGCGGTCTACCTGCACCAGGGCGTCTCGTACGTGGTCGACCAACTGGACCTGGCCGACGGTTGCGCGCTGGTGCGCGCCGAGGAGCCGGACTGGTCCACCCACGCCCGGGACGTCACCGACCTGTCCGTGGTGTCGGTGCGCTCCTACGTGGACGCCGGGCCGGTCGGCATGTTCCTGGGTGAGGTGGATGTGACCAGCCAGGTGGTGTCGTACCAGCGGCGGCGGATCGCCACCGGCGAGGTGATCGACACCCGGCCGCTGGACCTGCCCACCCGGGAGCTGCGCACGGTCGCGGTCTGGTTCACGCTGTCACCGCAGTCGTTGGCCCTCGCCGGGGTTCAGCCGGCCGACGTGCCGGGTGCGCTGCACGCCGCCGAACACGCCGCGATCGGCCTGCTGCCGCTGATCGCCACCTGCGACCGGTGGGACATCGGCGGGCTCTCCACCGCGCTGCACCCGGACACCGAGGCGCCGACCGTCTTCGTCTACGACGGGCATCCGGGCGGCGCCGGGTTCGCCGAGCGGGCGTACGGGACGGCGGCGGCGTGGCTGCGCGCCACCCGGGACGCGATCGCGGAGTGCGGCTGCGAGACCGGCTGCCCGTCGTGCGTGCAGTCACCGAAATGCGGCAACGGCAACAACCCCCTCTCCAAGCCGGACGCGATCCGGGTGCTCGACGTGGTGCTGACGAACCTGCCGGCCTGAGCGGCTTGCATGAATCGGCCTGGCACGGGGCACAATGGTGTGGGAGCGCTTCCATCGATGCCTATGTTGCTGATCGCCCCCCGTGCCCGAGGAGAAGCTGTGGCCGACACCATCGCCGAGACCGTCGACCTGCTCTACACCATCGACCAGGACAATCTCACCCTCGACCAGCAAATCGCGCTGGGGTCGGCACTGGCCGCCCTGGCCCAGGCGGAACGGCTGGAACAGATCAACGAGCGGCTGCGCGGCATCCACCAGGTTCTCAACACCTGGGCGCTGCGAGCCGCGACCTCCGTCGACAGTCGCTGAGGTCTCCCGGAGTGATCCTGCCAGGGCACCAGTGATCACTCCGGGCTGGGTAGTCGTCCGACGGCCTCGACGGCTACCCAGCAGCAACTGATCATGGATAGCAGGGGGCGCGACGCTTGTCGGGCTGTGCGAGACTCCGGCGCACCAACCCCAGAGGAGTTCACATGCAGCTCGACAACTTGCAGGGCCAGCACCAGTTCCACATCCGCCAGCGACTGCGCATGATGGTCAACCAGTACGAGGTCCGGGCGGTCTCCCCGGACGGCACCGAGGGTGAGCTGCTGGCGTTCGCGCAGCAGAAGCGGCTCGCCTTCAAGGAGCAGGTGACCATCTACACGGACGACTCCAAGCAGCAGCCGTTGCTCGGCTTCAAGGCCCGCCAGCGCATCGACCTCGGCGCCACGTACGACGTCACCGACGCGGCCGGCAACCCGATCGGCCTGTTCCGCAAGGACTTCGCCCAGTCGCTGCTGCGATCCACCTGGCACGTCGAGCAGGCCGGCCTGCCGCAGGTGACGGGCCAGGAGCGAAGCATGCCGGTGGCACTGCTGCGTCGATTCGTCGACTCGCTGTCCTGGCTGCCGTACCACTTCGACTTCACCGCGGGTGGCCAGCCGGTCTTCACCGTGGTCAAGAAGTGGGGCCTGCGCGACAAGTACATCGTCGAGGTGCAGAACCCGCAGATCGACCGCCGCCTGGTCATCGCGATGGCCGTCGCCCTCGACGCGCTCCAGGCCCGCTGACACATCCGGCCCGGACCAGGGCGGCGCGGTGACCCTCCACGGTCGCCGTCGCGGCCACCCACCCACTCCTCGGCTGCCGGCCGGGACCTGGACCTCGACCAGTCCCGGCCGGCAAACCGTCGGCACCTCACCTTCCGGGCGACAGGGCTTTGGACCGCACCTCCGGGCGGCACGCCCCCAGACCGCACCTCCGGGCGACACGCCCCCAGACCGCACCTCCAGACGGCACGCCGCTGGTGACTCAACCCCCTGACGCGGTTCCCTCCCCCTTTGGAGCTGATGTCGTAGACGCATCACGCCAGATGTCGCAAACGATTCAGCTCCACAGGGCCGATCAATCCCACCAGGGCCCTGGCCCTGGCTCCTTCAGCCGCGCACCGGACCCGTACCGCGTCGCTTGACGCCGCGACGGGTCAGGCCGGACGATCACACAGGCCGCGCACCGTGCTCTCGCAGCGCCTGCCCCGGGCCGCCCCCCGCTCCAGCCGACCCCGATCCGGCCGACCCCCGATCCGGCCGACCCCCGCTCCAGCCGACCCCGATCCGGCCGACCCCCGCTCC
>NZ_JAKKFF010000573.1 GCF_022229015.1 Micromonospora foliorum | reverse complement strand
CCCGACCCGGCCGACCCGCTGGGGGTGCTGGCCGCCGTCGGTGGTCTGGAGCACGCCGCCCTGGCCGGGCTGATCCTGGGGGCCGCGGCCCGCCGTACGCCGGTGCTGCTGGACGGCGTGATCGCGGTCTCGGCCGCGCTCGCCGCCGCCGCGTTCGCCCCGGACGCGGTCTGCGCCATGGTCGCCGGCCACCGCTCGGCCGAGCCCGGTGCCACTGTCGCGCTGCGCCACCTCGGCCTCGACCCGCTCATCGACCTGGGGCTGCGCCTCGGCGAGGGCACCGGCGCGCTGCTGGCGTTGCCAGTGGTCACCGGCGCGGTCCGGGTGCTGCACGAGGTGGCCACCTTCGACTCCGCCGGGGTGGCCGAGAAGTGACCACGCGCAACGAACGCGCCGTCCGCCTCGGTGGTGTGGCGTGACCTCCAATCCGTACCCCCTGGGTTTGCGGCTGCACGGGCGGCGGGTGGTCGTGGTGGGTGGCGGCGCGGTCGCCACCCGGCGGGTACCCGCGCTGCTGGACGCCGGTGCGGACGTCCTGCTGGTGGCCCCGGAGCTGACCCCGGCGCTGCGCGCCCGGGTCGACGCGGGTCGGCTGCACTGGGTGCAGCGCCGGTTCGTACCGGAGGACCTGGACGGCGCCTGGCTGGTCCATGTCGCCGTCGACGACCCGATCGCGGCGGCTTCGGTGAGTGCCGTCGCCGCCGAGCGGCGGATCTTCTGCGTCCGGGCCGACGACCGGACGGCCGCCACCGCCTGGACCCCGGCGGTGACCCGGCACGGCCCGGTCACCGTGGCGGTGCTCGGCGGCGGAGACCCCCGCCGGGCGATGACCGTCCGCGACGCGATCCGCGACCTCCTGGCGGTCCGCCTGGCACCGGACGCCACCGCCTCGACGCCGAGCCCGTCCGACGCTTCGACCGGGACGACGGGCGGGCGGCAGGCCGGGCGGGTGGCGCTGGTCGGGGCGGGGCCTGGCGACCCGGAGCTGATCACCGTGAAGGGTTGGCGCCTGCTCACCGAGGCCGACGTGGTGGTCGCCGACCGGCTGGTGCCCGGGCTGCTCCTCGACGAGCTGCGCCCCGACGTCGAGTTGGTGGATGCCTCGAAGATCCCCTACGGCCCGTCCCGCGCTCAGGAGGAGATCAACCAGATCCTGGTCGACCGTGCCCTGGCCGGCGCCTTCGTGGTGCGGCTCAAGGGCGGTGACCCGTACGTCTTCGGGCGCGGCGGCGAGGAGTTGTTGGCCTGCGCGGCGGCCGGCGTGCCGGTGACAGTGGTGCCCGGGGTGACCAGCTCCATCGCCGCGCCGGCCGCGGCCGGCATCCCGGTCACCCACCGGGGGGTGGCGCACGAGTTCACTGTGGTCTCCGGGCACCTGGCACCCGACTCGCCGGCCTCGCTGGTGCGCTGGCACGCCCTCGCCGGTCTGCACGGCACCCTGGTGATCCTGATGGGGCTGAAGAACCTCGCCGCCATCACGGCCACCCTCATCGCGCACGGTCGGTCACCGCAGACGCCGGCCGCAGTGGTCCAGGAGGCCACGACGGGCACCCAGCGGGTGCTGCGGTCGACACTCGGCGCGATTGCCGCCGACCTGGTCGCGGCCGACCTGCGCCCGCCCGCAGTCGTGGTGGTCGGCGATGTGGTGGACGCCCTCAACGGCTGACACATCGTCGGGGCGAATGCGGGGCCCGGCGCCGGGCTGGCCTGCGCCGGGCACCACGAAACCGGCCCAGGCAACCAACACCTGAGCCGGAATCTATAACACTTCACTGAACTGATCTCAGCAAGGAATGGTGGCCGATTCGGTACGACACGGATGAATCGGTAGTACCGGACGGTCCTCGAAACAGACGTGGAGCCATCGATAGACAGGTCTTGCGACAGATCCACGTCTTCGAGAGGGCTCCACGTGCTGGCTCACCGTGCCATGGTCGACGTCCCGAGGGAACTGGTGCAGTACCTGACCAGCGGCCCGACGGCTGACTGCGGCGGTGCGCCCCGCTCGTGGCGATTGCCTGCCTGATCCGCGCGATGCGCGTAGCTACCAGCCGATGCGGGCCGGGGCAGCCGCCACGCCCGTAGTGCCGGCACCGGCACCACGGGCGTGGCAGGCTAGCGGAGGGGTGTTGCCAAACGCGCCGATGTGGGATACCCCCGGCTCTGCTTTAGGCAATAGGAGCGCAATCCCCGGCGCGGTCCGTCACTGGTCGTTGTTGATCCAGCCCGTCCAGGCGGAGCAACTATCGCTACCTGCCGCGGCGGGAGCGCACAATCGCCATCTGAGCTGACTTCCCTGGCCGCCATTCGACCGCACCGTTGAGTACTCGTAGAAATCCTTGTTGCAGACCCCCCAGTTCGGGGCGTCCAGCATGTTCCAGCACTTACCGGCGCGGTAGAGCTTCCAGGATCCGTCGGGGCCGCGAAGCTGGTTCTGCCAGTGCAGGTAGGGGCTGCTCAGATTGGCTCGGGAGTCCTGCACATAAAAGACATCGCCGTATGGCCTGAAGCAGCCTGCGGCGAAGCCTGCATAAGTGCAGGTCGAATCTTGCCCGGGAGGTCCAAAGGATTCCGCAACGTCGGATTCCACTGGCACGATAGGCACTGCTGCCGCCGCAACCGATTTGTCAACAGAGGTGTCAGCTGAAGCCTGGGACGGGGCAATCCCAAAGGCCAGTAAGGCGGCTCCAGCAACGGCGGCCAACCGTATGGCATTGCGTTTTAGCACAGAGTCTCCCGATTTGTTTGAGGTGGTTACCGCAGCGGATGAGGCGGAGTGGCCGATACCCATCCATCGTTCACTATGCCAATTCCGCCGTGAAGGGTTCAGCCTGTTCGGGACTGTCCCGAACGCTCCGCGCGGATCAGTCCGGCAAAAGCCCGACGCGCGGGCGACCGGTGACTCGTCCGGCGACGGACCCGAGTCTCATCGAGGTCGCTACCGTGGCGTCCCGCCGGTCCGGGTGAAGAATCAGCGGCTGACGGTCTGTTCCGACCGTGCTGGCGATGCCGATCGGGCGTGGGAGGGTGCTGGCGGGGAATCTTGGACAGTTTCCGTTACGTGCTAACGGAAACTGTCCAAGATTGCCAGCTGCGGCGGCGACGACCGGCACGGTGGCGGGGTTGTCGGTGGCTGTCGACACAATGTCGACCATGTTCACCGTGAAGGATCCTCACGAGACGTGGCGAACGGACCTGCTCACACCCGTCGCGCTGCGGTGCGGACGCCCCGGCCTGACCACCACCTTCGAGGACCTCCCCTCGCAATGGCGCGATGCCCCGGTCCGCACGCTGAGGTGCACGGACGAGGGCGGCTCCTGGGGCGTCCTGGTCACGGTGGTCCGTGGCTATCGCCGACAGCCGGGCGACTCGCTCGTCGGCAACGAGTTCGGCCGGGACCCGCACACCGCCTACGACCTGGACTCGCCCGGTGACCTGGTGTATGAGCTGCAGGTGACCGAGGACGACGGGTCCGACGAGCACGAGCTGCTGGCGTTCCGGCTCTTCGGCGACCCGCAGGAGGCCGGGGCGGAGGTGCTGCGGTGGGCCGGGAAGAAGGCCGCGTACTCGGTCAGCCCGTCGGTCGAGCGGGCCGAGGTACGGCAGCGCCGGGACCGTCGACAGTTCGACCACCGTCAGGCCAGTGCGGCATCACCGCTGGTCCGGATCGGCGTGGTGGCGGACGAGGCCGCCGCCGACCTCGACGCCATCGACAGGTCCGCGTTGTGCTGGCACTTCCCGCGCGGGAACACCGGTGCCTACCTGCGGTCCGCGGTGGTCGCACTGGCCGGCTACGGCGAGCAGCGACCGCACCTGCGGGGCCGGTGGCTCACCGCACGGGTCGAGGGCAAGGAGTTGGTCATCAGCACCGACGACCTGATCCCTGCCAACCAGCGGCACCGCTGGGACAGCGCCCGCTGGCTGTGGGACCGCCGACAGGCCGGCACCCCGGTAGGGCTTCGCTGGCAGGTCGACCGGGTCGAGCAGGCCGCCCCCGCGGTCGCGGCCGTCCGCCGTGGCGCGTTGCCCGAGGCGCTGACCAACGCCGGGGTGGAGACGGATCCGGAGCTCGACGCGTTGCTGACCGGGGTGCCGTACCGGCTCTCCGACGCCGAGCTCACCCCCACCTGGGTGGCGAACCTGTACCGAGGTCTCGCCGACCTCGCGCCCTGGCGGCTGGACGCGGCGTACCGAGGTTGGCGTGACGGCCGGCACGCACAGGGGCTGCCGGTCCGGGATCCGGTTGTCCTGTTCGGCCTCGGCGGCGTCGGCGCTGCCCGTAAACCGAAGCTCGCGCTCGACCACACCGGCGACGCCCCACTGCTGTGCCTGATCCACACCGGCAGCAGCGCGGTGCTGCCGTACGCGCACTGGACGGTGCCCGTCGACCTCGGCGCCCGCCTGTACGGGTGGCAACCGAGCCTGCCGTACCCGCAGTGACCGACGGGGGCCGGAGCGCATGCGCTCCGGCCCCGTCGTACGAACGGTCGACTACTGCTTGAGCATGTTGTCCAGCAGAAGGGCACAGCGGATCAGACCGAGGTGGCTGTACGCCTGCGGGTGGTTGCCCAGGCCGCGCTCGGCGAGCGGGTCGTACTGCTCGGGGAGCAGGCCGGTCGGGCCGGCGGTCAGCACCATCTGCGCGAACAGCTCCTCGGCGTCGGTGCGGCGGCCGGTGCGCAGGTACGCCTCGATCAGCCACGCCGTGCAGATGTGGAAACCGCCCTCACGGCCGGGCAGGCCGTCGTCCCAGTGGTAGCGGTAGACGACCGGGCCGCTGCGCAGGTCCGCCTCGATCCGCAGGACGGTGGAGAGGAAGCGCGGGTCGTCGCCCGGGAGCAGGCCGGAGAGCCCGATCCAGAGCGACGAGGCGTCCATGTCCTCGTCCCCGTACGCGACGCTGTACGCCTCGACGTCGGAGTGCCAGCCGTGCTCCAGCACGTTGGCGCCGATCCGGTCCCGCAGATCCTTCCACTCGGGCCGGTCCTCGCCGCCGTGCTCGCGCATCACGTGCAGCGCGCGGTCGACGGTCATCCAGCACATCACCTTGGAGAAGACGTGGTGCCGGGGTGGCAGCCGGGCCTCCCAGATGCCGTGGTCGGGCTCGTGCCAGCGGCGGCGGACCGCCTCGACCATGTTCTCCAGGACCCGCCACTCGTCGTCGCGCACCGAGCCGCGGGCGTCGGCGACGGCCGCGATCAAATCGGCGATCGGGCCGAAGACGTCCAGCTGCAACTGGTGGTTGGCGAGGTTGCCGACCCGGACCGGCCGGGAGCCGGCGTACCCGGGCAGCGTGTCGATGACCGCCTCGGCGCCCAGCTCGTAGCCGTCAATGGTGTAGAGCGGGTGCAGTCGCTCCGGGTGCCCGCCGGTGCGCTCGATGCAGCCGTCCACCCAGCGCAGCAGCGCCTCGGCCTCCTCCACGGAGCCCAGGTCGACGAGTGCGCGGGCGGTCAGCGCGGCGTCGCGCAGCCAGCAGTAGCGGTAGTCCCAGTTACGGACGCCGCCCAGCTCCTCGGGGAGCGAGGTGGTCGCCGCGGCCAGGATCGAGCCGGTGGCTTCGTGGCAGAGCCCGCGCAGGGTGAGGGCGCTGCGCGCGACCAGGTCCCGGGCGGTGGACGGCAGCCGCAGCGAGGCCACCCAGTCCTTCCACGGCTGCTCGGCGGCGGCCTGCCGCTCGTGGATCGGCACCCGGTGATGCTCCAGGCTGTGCGTGCCGAAGCGCAGCTCCAGCACGACCTGGCCACCGGCGGCGGAGAGGTCGACGACCGCCTTGGCGGTCTCGTAACCGCCGTCGTTGCCGACCTCCCACTCAACGCCGGGGGCGTAGAGCGCGACCGGTTCGTTGGAGCCGAGCACCAGCAGGCCGTCGCCGAGCGGCTGCAACTGCACGGCGACCTGCCCGAACTCGGGCCTCGGCGCGAACTCCACCCGGGCCTTGCCACTGCCGGTGAGCACCCGGATCAGGGTCGAGTCGCCGGTGATGACCGCCGGGCTGTCGTCCGGAGTGGTCTCCCGGGCCGGCTTGTCCAGCCAGTCGGTGACGGTGAGCCCGGACCAGCGGGTCTCCACGGTCATCGTGCCGGAGCGGTAGCGCTGACCCAGCGGGATGCCGCCGCGTTCCGGGGCGACGCTGAAGTGACCGGCCGGGCTGCCACCGACGAGGTCGGCGAAGATCGCCGCCGAGTCCGGCTTGGGGTGGCAGAGCCAGCTCACCTTGGCCTCGGGGGTGAGCAGAGCGACGGTACGACCGTTGGCCAGCATGGAGTGCCGTTCGATCGGCACCGCCCGCTCACCGAACAGCCAGTGCCGCCGGGTCTCCAGCAGCAGCGCCAGCGCGCGGGCGGCCTCCAGCGGGTCGCCGACCCGGTAGCTGGCCTGGGTGTCGCCGGGGCCGATCTTGATGCCGAGGTCGGGACCGTGCAGGTGGCCGAACGCGTTCTCGTCGGTGATGTCGTCGCCAATGAACAGCACCGCGCTGGAGGCGAGTTGGGTCCGGAGCTGATCGAGTGCGGTGCCCTTGTGGGTGGCCACCACGGAGAGCTCGATGACCTCCTTGCCCTGGGTCACCGTGACACCGTCGAAGGCGGCCGGACCGTTGCGGACCGCCTCGATGGCGGCGGCGGCGATCTGCGGGTCGACGCCGCGGGTGTGCATGGCGACGCTTGCCGGTTTGCGCTCCAGCCGGATGCCCGGGTGCTGGGCCGCGATCTCGCGCAGGGCGTTGCGGACCTGGGTCCGCACGGCGACCAGCTCGGGGGAGAGCCGCTCGACGAAGCCGATGTCGAACTCGGAGCCGTGGCTGCCGACGAGGTGCACCTCGCTGGGCAGCCGCGAGAGTGCGGCCAGGTCGCGCAGCGCCCGACCGGAGACCACCGCCACGGTGGTCTGCGGCAGCGCGGCGAGCGCGCGGACGGCGGCCACCGACTCGGGCAGCGGGACGGCCGTGCTCGGGTCCTCCACGATCGGCGCCAGCGTGCCGTCATAGTCGCAGGCGACCAGGAGCTGGGGGACCCGGGCGATCCGGCCGATGGCGGCGCGCAACTCGGGGTCCATGACCCCGGTGGCGACTGCCGCCCCATCGTTGACGGACGTGTTCACTCGGCCTCCGCCTCGGGAACTCCGAGCTCCGAGAGGAAAGACTTGGCCCAGTGGCCCACGTCGTGGGTACGCAGGTGACGTTGCATTGTCCGCATCCGGCGGCGTGCCTCGGTTTTCTCCACGTGCACTGCCCGGAGGAGGGCGTCCTTGACCGCGTCCGGGTCGTGCGGGTTACACAAAAATGCCTGGCGAAGCTCGGTGGCGGCACCGGCGAACTCACTGAGTACGAGTGCACCACCCTGGTCGGCACGTGATGCTACGTATTCCTTCGCCACGAGGTTCATTCCGTCTCGCAGCGGGGTCACCATCATCACGTCGGCAGCAACGTACATCGCCGCCAGCTCACTGCGACTGTACGACTGATGGAGGTAATGGACCGCCGGCACGCCGACCCTGCCGAACTCGCCGTTGATCCGACCGACCTCGCGCTCCACCTTGACCCGTAGTGCCTGGTAGTGCTCCACGCGCTCGCGGCTGGGCGTGGCGACCTGAACCATGACCGCGTCGGGAACTGTCAACTTTCCGTCAGCCAGCAGCTCCCGGAAGGCCTTGAGCCGCAACTCGATGCCCTTGGTGTAATCCAGCCGGTCCACGCCCAGGATTATCGTCTTCGGGTCGCCCAACTCGGCGCGAATCTGCTTGGCCCGGGCCTGGATCGCCGGGTCGGCGGCCATCCGCTCCATCTCCTGGGTGTCGATCGAGATGGGGAAGGCGCCCGCCTTCACCTGCCGACCGTCGACCTGGATCATCTGCCCCTCGTAGCGCAACCCGAGCAGGTGCCGGGCCAGCCGGACGAAGTTCTGCGCGGCCAGCCGCTGCTGGAAACCGACCAGGTCGGCGCCGAGCAGACCGCGCAGGATCTCGGTGCGGAACGGCATCTGCATGAACAGCTCGATCGGCGGGAACGGGATGTGCAGGAAGAACCCGATCCGCAGGTCCGGGCGCAGCTCACGGAGCATCGCCGGCACCAACTGGAGCTGGTAGTCCTGCACCCAGACCGTCGCGCCCTCGGCCGCCACGTCGGCCGCGGCCTCCGCGAACCGGGCGTTGACCAGGCGGTACGCCTCGCGCCACCGGCGCTTGTAGGCCGGCGTCTCCACCGCGTCGTGGTAGAGCGGCCAGATCGTCGCGTTGGACTGGCCCTCGTAGTAGCGCTCCAGCTCCTCGGCGCTGAGCGGGACCGGGTGCAGCCGGATCCCCTCCAGGTCGAACGGCTCGGGGGCCGCGCCGGTGCCACCGGCCCAGCCGACCCAGGTGCCCTTGTGTTCGGCGAGTACGGGGTGCAGCGCGGTGACCAGCCCGCCAGGGCTGCGTCGCCACTGCCGGCCCTCGGGTGTGCTCACCTCGTCGACCGGCAGACGGTTCGCCACTACGACAAAGGAGCTACGGACGGTCACGATCGGCCACCTCCGGGTACTGACGGGTCCACCGCGATGAGCGTACTGAGCGTAGCTGCGGCGTCTTGTGCCCCGTGCCGGAGTCTCCTACCCGCCTCGGTCCGACCGAATCCTAGAGGTGATCTTGTCGACAGCCCGCCGGTCAGAGGTCGATGATCGGCCATTCCTTGGGCAGCACCTCGCCGAGCAACTCCCGCCGATCCGTCATGATCGGTGCGATCGCCCGAGCCGCCTCCATCGCAGCCTGGGCCAGGTCCATGGCCGGCACACTCCGCAACCACAGGCCCAGCGCAGCCGAGCAGTCCGCGGTCAAGGGCTCGACCCGCGTCGGACGCAGGCCGGCGAGTAGATCCAGCGGCCACCACCCCTCCTGGGAAGTTTGCCGATAGGCGCTGGCCAGGCAGCCCGCCGGGATGACCACCCTCAGTCGGCGATCAGAGGCCACCGAGATGCGGGCGGCGACACCGTCATCGCCGCAAGCGAAGGCCAGCAGTGCCGGCGTGTCCAGCACGAATGCCGACCCGTCAGGAGTCAACACCGGTGCATCCGGTGTGCCCGCCCTGGGTCCTGCGACGAGGGGGCCCAGCTCCGGTGTGATCAGCTCCAGTGCCCTGTCCAATACCCGCCCGGCCTGCTCCAACCGAGCCGGCGAGAGCGCGAAACCCGCCTGCCGGAGTGTGTGCAGGGTGCGCTCATCGGCCATGTCCTTTCGCACGCAGTCCGTCACAAAGGCGGAGATGTCCGGTTCCTCGGCCAGCCGGTCGGCCAGCTCGTCCGGCAGCTCGATGACGAACTCGGTAGACATCGAGTCACGATAAAAAACGGACTGCCGAGCGGCAACGCGGCTCGCCCGCGTACTCCTGGGGCGGGGTGATGTGGGCGAAGCGCGCCGTACCTGTCAGGATTGACGATGGCGTGCGCGCGGCCGGCTCCCGGCCGGCGGCGGCGGGCGGTTCTCGCAGCCCGCGCCGCGCCGCCGATCAGCGACAGCAACCGACGGAGGTAGCCCGCACCGTGGCCCAGTACATCTACGTCCTGGAAAAGGCGCGCAAGGCGCACGGCGACAAGGTCGTGCTCGACAACGTCACGTTGAGCTTCCTGCCGGGGGCCAAGATCGGTGTGCTCGGTCCGAACGGCGCCGGCAAGTCCAGCCTCCTCAAGATCATGGCAGGGCTGGACAAGCCGAGCAACGGCGAGGCCCGACTCATGCCCGGCTACACCGTCGGCATGCTCGCCCAGGAGCCCCCGCTCAACGAGGCCAAGACCGTGCTCGGCAACGTCGAGGAGGCGGTCGCCGAAACCAAGGCCAAGCTGGAGCGGTTCAACAAGATCGCCGAGCAGATGGCGACCGACTACTCCGACGAGCTGATGGAGGAGATGGGCAAGCTCCAGGAGGAGCTCGACCACCTCGACGCCTGGGACGTCGACTCCAAGCTCGAACTGGCCATGGACGCGCTGCGCTGCCCCCCGCCGGACGCCGACGTGACCCAGCTCTCCGGTGGTGAGCGTCGCCGGGTCGCGCTCTGCAAGCTGCTGCTCGAGGCGCCCGACCTGCTGCTGCTCGACGAGCCCACCAACCACCTGGACGCGGAGAGCGTCTCCTGGCTGGAGCAGCACCTGGCGAAGTACGCCGGCACCGTCATGGCGATCACCCACGACCGGTACTTCCTCGACAAGGTGGCTGGCTGGATCCTGGAGCTGGACCGCGGCCGGGCGATTGGATACGAGGGCAACTACTCCACCTACCTGGAGAAGAAGGCCGCCCGGCTGGCCGTCGAGGGCCGCCGCGACGCCAAGATGAAGAAGCGCCTCACCGAGGAGTTGGAGTGGGTCCGCTCCAACGCCAAGGCCCGCCAGACCAAGTCCAAGGCCCGCCTGGACCGGTACGACGAGATGGCCAATGAGGCGGAGAAGACCCGCAAGCTGGACTTCGAGGAAATCCAGATCCCGCCGGGTCCGCGCCTGGGCAGCACGGTGATCGAGGCGCAGAACCTCACCAAGGGCTTCGGCGACCGAATCCTCATCGACGATCTGTCGTTCTCGCTGCCGCGCAACGGCATCGTCGGCATCATCGGCCCCAACGGCGTCGGCAAGACCACGCTCTTCAAGACCATCGTCGGGCTGGAACAGCCGACGGACGGCAAGGTGCGGGTCGGCGAGACGGTCTCGCTCTCGTACGTCGACCAGAACCGTGAGGGCCTCAACGGCGACAAGACCGTCTGGGAGGTCGTCTCCGACGGGCTGGACTACCTGATGGTGGGCAAGGTCGAGATGCCGTCGCGGGCGTACATCGCCGCGTTCGGCTTCAAGGGCCCGGACCAGCAGAAGCCGACGAAGGTGCTCTCCGGCGGTGAGCGCAACCGGCTCAACCTGGCGCTGACCCTGAAGATCGGCGGCAACGTCATCCTGCTCGACGAGCCGACGAACGACCTGGACGTGGAGACGCTGTCCAGCCTGGAGAACGCGCTGCTGGAGTTCCCCGGCTGCGCCGTGGTCATCTCCCACGACCGGATGTTCCTGGACCGTGTCGCCACCCACATCCTGGCCTGGGAGGGCGACGACCAGGACCCGGCCAAGTGGTTCTGGTTCGAGGGCAACTTCGAGGCGTACGAGAAGAACAAGATTGACCGCCTCGGCGCGGAGGCCGCCCGGCCGCACCGGGTGACGTACCGCAAGCTGACCCGCGACTGACCGGCCGAGAAGGTGTCTGACCGCTTCGTCTACCACTGCACTCTGCGCTGGTCCGACCTGGACGCGTACGGCCACGTCAACAACTCGCGCTTCCTCACCCTGTACGAGGAGGCGCGGGTCGCGTTGATGTTCGCCGGTGGCCGGGCCTGGGGGGTCGGCTCGTTCGCCGACGGGGTGGTGATCCGCCGGCACGAGGTCGACTATCTGCGCCCGGTCGACTACGCGCTCGGCCGGGCCACCGCGGAGGCGGCACCCACCGTGCGCATCGAGCTGTGGGTGGAGGAGATCCGGGCCTCCCGCTTCACCGTCGCCTACGAGTTGTACGACGGCGAGGTGTTGGCCAGCCGTGCCCGCTCGGTGCTGGTGCCGTTCGACCTGACCCGCCAGGTGCCCCGGCGGATCACCACCGAGGAACGGGACTTCCTGCTCACGTACGCGCCGCAGGGCGGTGTGGCGTGACCCAGCCGGGCACCGCTGAGCCGGGCCGGGTGGCGGCGTCCACGCATGGTGTCGTCGGCGTGGCCGACGCGGGCGCCTTCCTGGCCCGGCTGGTCCGGCTGGATCCGGTCGCGCCGGTCCGGCTGCGGCCGGCCGGCGCACCCGGCCGGGTCGCCCTGTGGGCCCGGCTGCCGTGGCAGGTTCTGGTGGTGCGCACGGTTGCCGGTGGGCCGGCCGACGGTGTCGCCGAGGACGTCACTGTGGCGTCCGCAGAGCTGCTCGCCGAGCTGGAGCGGGGCGGCACGGCCCTGCCGACCCGCCGGGACGCCCAGTGGCGGTGGCCGCTGCCGCCGACGCGGAGCCGTCAGGTGGAGGCGCTGCCCGTCGCCGAGG
>NZ_JAKKFF010000572.1 GCF_022229015.1 Micromonospora foliorum | reverse complement strand
GCGGCGTGCCGTCCAGCACCGCGGCGGCCACCGCCGCCGGGTCACGGGGCAGCCCGAGCTGCGCGGCCAGGTCCCGGTGGGTGCCGCCACGGGCCGGATCAAGCGGGAGTACGGCCACCGGCGGCAGGTCGGGCAGGGTCCGGTTGCCGGGCAGGTCCGCCGGGCGCTTGCTCGGCGCCGGGGCGTACCGCTTGACCAGCCGGCGCAGCACGGCGCGCAACTGCCCGTCGCTGGCCGTGGCGACGACCAGCCGGGTTTTGCTGTCCGGGTCCGGCCAGGTGAGGCCGTCCGGGCGGGCCGGGCCGTCGAGCCGCGCCAACACGGCGTCGATCTCCGCGTCGGACCGGGCGGTGACCGTCTCCACCCGGGCGCCCAGGGCGTTCAGCGCGTCGGCGCACGCCAGCACCGGCACCCGTGGCCGCTCCGTCGCGCACTGCTCGGTGTCGGCCTGGCCGGTGCTGGCCTGGCCGGTGCTGGTCCGGTCGGTGTCGGCCTGGCCGGTGTTGGCCTGGCCGGTGCTGGCCTGGTCGGCGTTGGTCTGGCCGGTGTCGGTTTGGCTCGTCGGGGCGGTGTCGGCCGCGGTCGCACCGCCGCAGCAGGCCCCGCCGCTGCCGCAGCCCCCGGGAGCGTCCCGCTCCGAACCGAGGGTGAGCAGCACCACGTCGTACACGGAAGGAGCCTCCTGCCTCTCGACGCGACCCCTGCCGGCCACGCCGTCACTACTTGTTAACCTGACACCCCGGGCTCGCCGAGCGGTCGCCACCTGGCACCCGAGCCTTCTGGAGGCGGAAAAGATGCCAGCGATCGTGCTCATCGGCGCTCAGTGGGGCGACGAGGGCAAGGGCAAGGTTACCGACCTGCTGGGTGAGCGGGTCGACTACGTCGTGCGCTACTCCGGCGGCAACAACGCCGGACACACGGTGATCACCCCGGACGGCCAGAAGTACGCGCTGCACCTGATGCCGTCCGGCGCGCTCTCACCGAACGCGATGATCGTCATCGGCAACGGTGTGGTGGTCGACCCGAAGGTGCTGCTCGCCGAGATCGACGGCCTGGCCGAGCGCGGCGTCGACGTCTCCCGGCTGCGGATCTCCGGTGACGCGCACCTGATCATGCCGCACCACCGGGCGCTGGACCGGGTCATCGAGCGGTACCTCGGCTCGTCCCGGATCGGCACCACCGGCCGTGGCATCGGCCCGGCGTACGGGGACAAGGTCGCCCGGATCGGTATCCGCCTCCAGGACCTGCTCGACCCGGGCATCCTGCGCAAGAAGCTGGAACTCGCGCTGCGCGAGAAGAACCAGATCCTGTTCAAGGTCTACAACCGCAAGGCGATCGACCTCGAGGCGACCGTCGAGGAGTACCTGGCGTACGCGGAGCGGCTCAAGCCGTACATCGCGGAGACCCGGGCGATGCTCTGGGACGCCCTGGACCGGGACGAGACGGTGCTGCTGGAGGGCGCCCAGGCCACCATGCTCGACATGGACCACGGCACCTACCCCTTCGTGACCTCGTCCAACCCGACCGCCGGTGGCGCCTGCGTGGGCGCGGGCATCCCGCCCACCGCGATCAACAAGGTCATCGCGGTGAGCAAGGCGTACACCACCCGGGTCGGTGCCGGGCCGTTCCCGACCGAGCTGTTCGACGCCAACGGTGACCACCTGCGCAAGATCGGCGCGGAGTACGGCACCACCACCGGGCGGGAGCGCCGGTGCGGGTGGTTCGATGCGGTCGTCGCCCGGTACGCCTGCCGCCTCAACGGCGTCACCGACCTGGTCATCACCAAGCTGGACGTGCTCACCGGCCTGCCCAAGGTGCCGATCTGCGTCGGCTACGAGATCAACGGCGTCCGGGTCGACGACATGCCGATGAGCCAGACGGACTTCCACCACGCCAAGCCCGTCTTCGAGGAACTCGACGGCTGGTGGGAGGACATCACCAAGGCCCGCACCATCGACGACCTACCGGAGAACGCCCGCCGCTACATCGCCCGGGTAGAGGAACTCTGCAACACGAGGGTGAGCGTCGTAGGCGTAGGCCCAGGCCGAGAAGAAAACGTCCACCTCCACCCCCTCCTCCCCTAACCCCGCCCCGCCCCCCGCCCCCCGTCCCCCGCCCCCCGTCCCCCTCCCGCGCCCACTTGGCCTCGTTGATCAAGAAGTTTGCGTCAGATTTCCCACCTAGGTTGACGTAAAGCTCTTGATCAACGAGGCCAAGTGGGCGCGGGGAGGGGTTATCCACAGGGGCTTGGGGGTTGTCCACAGGGGCTTCGGTCGGGTGGTGTGGGTGGGCAGGGTGTGGGTGTGGGTGCACACCAGCTTCTTCGCCAAATCGCCGCCGAGCAGGACGGCATGGTCACCCTGGGCCAGGCATTGCGTGCCGGTCTGACCAGAGACCAGGTCCGACAGTTGCACCGGTCCGGCAGGTGGCAGCGGCTATTCCGTGGCTGCTTCCTTGCAGACGCGGAGCTGAGTGATTCGACGCGCCGACGGGCGCGAATCCGCGCGGCGGTCACGAGCCTCGGGCCCGGCGCCTTCGCTGTTCTGGACTCTGCGATGGAGTTGCACGGCATCGCGGGTCTTCCGCGGACATCACAGGTCCACGTCTCGGTGCCAGTCGATCGACCCCGGCCCCAGCGTCCCCTGGTGCCGTGGTTGACCGTGCATCAGGTGACTGTCGGCCCCGGCGACGTCGTCAAGGCTGCGGGCATCCCGGCAACCTCTCCGCTCCGCACCGTCTCGGACGTCATCCTTCGGGTTGATCGTTACCCAGCGGTCTCGGTCCTCGACTCAGCACTGAACCAGGGCCGCATCAACCCGTCGCAGCTGACGGCAATCCCGAACCTGATCCGGGGGCGGCGGGGCGCGGTCGTGGCACGCGCCTGTCTGGAGGAGGCGGACGGGCGGGCGCAGTCACCGTTGGAGACGCGTAGCCGGCTTCGGTGCGTGGACGGCCGGGTACCGCCCGACACGCTGCAGTTGGAAGTGCGCGACGACGACGGCTATCTGCTCGGCATAGGTGACCTGGGCTGGCGCGGCCCAAGACTGATCGCCGAGGCGGACGGCCGAGACGCGCACGGCACACCGGAGGCCGCCTTTGCCGACCGCCGCCGCCAGAACCGCCTGGTCAACGCCGGCTGGACCATCCTCCGTTTCACTTGGCAGGACACCCTCCACCCCAGCTACATCCCCCACACGGTCCGCCAAGCGATCGCAGCCGCCCATCGAAGGTGATCAAGAGGTTTGCGTCAAGAACGAGTCCACCGATGACGCAAACCTCTTGATCACCGAGGCCCGACGGGGATGGGGGTGGGGGACAGTAGGATCTCGGGGGTGCGGGTTCTTTTGGTGGGTGGTGGTGGGCGGGAGCATGCGCTTGCGCTCGGGTTGGCCGGCGACTCGGGGGTTTCCGCGCTTGTTGCCGCGCCGGGTAATCCGGGGATCGCGAGCGTGGCTGAGCTGCGGACGGTGACTCCCACAGATCCGGCCGCGGTGGCGGCCTTGGCCGTGGAGCTGGCGGCTGACCTGGTGGTGGTCGGGCCCGAGGCGCCGCTGGTCGCCGGGGTCGCCGACGCGGTACGCGCCAAGGGCATCGCCGTTTTCGGCCCATCCGGCGCGGCCGCTCAGCTGGAGGGCTCCAAGGCGTTCGCCAAGGACGTGATGACCGCCGCCGGCGTGCCGACCGCCCGGGCGTACGTCTGCACGGACCAGGAGAGCACCGCTCGGGCGCTGGACGAGTTCGGCGCGCCGTACGTGGTGAAGGACGACGGGCTCGCCGCCGGCAAGGGCGTGGTGGTGACCGACGACCGGTCCGCCGCGTTGGCGCACGCCAGCGAGTGTGGACGGGTCGTGGTCGAGGAGTTCCTCGACGGCCCGGAGGTCAGCCTCTTCGTGGTCACCGACGGCGAGGCGGCGCTGCCGTTGGTGCCGGCACAGGACTTCAAGCGGCTGGGCGACGGCGACACCGGGCCGAACACCGGCGGCATGGGGGCGTACGCGCCGCTGCCCTGGGCTCCGCCCGGCCTGGTCGACGACGTGATGCGTGATGTGGTCCACCCGACGCTCGCGGAGATGCGTCGTCGGGGCACCCCGTTCGCCGGCCTGCTCTACGTCGGGCTCGCTGTCACCGCCGCCGGCCCTCGGGTGATCGAGTTCAATGCGCGCTTCGGTGACCCGGAGACCCAGGTGGTGCTCGCGCTGCTGGAGACTCCGCTGGGCGGGCTGCTGCACGCGGCCGCCACCGGCACGTTGGCCGAGCACCCGCCGCTGCGGTGGCGGGACGGCAGCGCCGTCACCGTGGTGGTCGCCTCGCCGGGTTACCCGGCCGCGCCGCGTACCGGTGACGTGATCACCGGCGCGGACCGCGCCGGCATCATCCACGCGGGCACCGCCCGCCGGGCCAGCGACGGCGCGATGCTCTCCGCTGGCGGCCGGGTCCTCTGCGGTACGGCCACCGGCCCCGACCTGGCCGCCGCGCGTGATGCCGCGTACGCGCTGGTGGACGGGGTGGAGCTGGCCGGCTCGCAACACCGCACCGACATCGCCGCCGCCGCGATCGAGGATCGGATCACGATCCCGGACTGAGCGCCGGCGGTCAGCCGTAGTAGCGGCGCAGTTCGCGGGCGAGTACCTTGCCGGTGGCGTTGCGGGGCAGGTACTTCACGAAGATCACGTCCCGGGGGACGCTGAACCGGGCCAGGAAGTGCCGGACGTACTCGCGTACCGCCTCGGGGTCGAGCGTCTCGCCGGGGTGTAGGGCGAGGAACGCGGACAGGCGCTGGCCGTACTCGGGGTCGGGCACGCCGATCACGGCCGCCTCGCGGACCTGCGGCAGTTGCGCGAGGAGGTCCTCCACCTCGGACGGGAAGACGTTCTCGCCGCCGGAGACGATCATGTCGTCGGCCCGGCCGTCGACGAAGAGCAGCCCGTCGGCGTTGAGCCGGCCGAGGTCGCCGGTGTCGAGCAGGCCGTCGTGGGTTTCCCGGCTGGCACCGGAGGTGTAGCCCTCGAAGAGCATCTCGTTGCCGACGAAGATCCGCCCGACCCGTCCGTCCGGTACGGGTTGGCCGTCCTCGTCGAGCATCTCCAGCCGGGTGCCGTGCGGCGGACGACCAGCGGTGGTGGGTGCCTGGCGCAGGTCCTGTGGGTCGGCGATGGAGGCCCAGGAGACCTCGGTGGACCCGTAGAGGTTGTAGAGGACGTCTCCGTAGGCGTCCATGAACTTCGGGGCCAGCCCGCCGGGCAGGGCGGAGCCGCTGACCGCGACGACCTTGAGCGGGGGGCGCGGGTCCGGCGGCGGCACCTCCAGCAGCCGCTGCACCATCACCGGTACGGCGAAGAGCGCGTCGCACCGGTGCGCGGTCAGGGCGGCGAGCGTGGCGGTCGGGTCGAAGCGGCGGTGCAGCACGATGGTGGCCCGCAGGGCCAGGCAGACCTGGAGGGCGGCGAATCCCCAGGTGTGGAAGATCGGCGCGGCGATCATCACCCGGTCCCGGGCGTGCAGGGGGATGCGGTCGATGATGGACACCAGCGGGCCGAAGCCGCCGGGCGTGGGCCGCCGAGCGCCCTTGGGCGTACCGGTGGTGCCGGAGGTGAGCACGATGATCCGACCGTCGCGCTCGGGCGGGTGCAGGTCACCCGGCAGCGCCCCGGCCACCAACTCCTCGCGGGCGCGTTCGTCGAGCCGGGGCAGTTCGGCGGGGAGGCCGAGGACCCGCTCGGCGAACTCGTCGTCGTGCACGAGGAGCCGCAGCCGCTGCTCCTCGGCGACGGTGCCCAGTTGGGCGGCGCTGAGCCCGGTGTTGACCAGCACCGCGTCGACGCCGAGCAGGGTGGCGGCGACGATCGTCTCGATCAGCCCGTGGTGGTTGCGGCAGAGCACGCCGATCCGGTCGCCGGCCTGTACGCCGAGCCCGGCCCGCATCGCGCGGGCCATCCGTTCGGCCCGGTCGAGCAGGTCGTGGTAGGTCAGCTCGACGCCGTTCTCGTCGATGACGGCCGGGCGGTCCGGGTCCCGGGCGGCTGCCTGGCGCAGCTCGCCCGCCAGGCTCCACCCCCACGTCCGCAACGCGTTGAGCTGCGAGGCGACCCGGATCGGGCTGCCGGGGGTGAGCAGCCCGCGCCGGGTCAGTGTGGCAACGATGAACGGCAGGTCCATGCCGCAGACCTCCTCGGGGTGGTGCGCGGACGGGGCGACTGGCTCCCCGCCCATCAGGGCTTCTTTCCTTGATCATGCACTGGGCGCGGCTGGAGGCCCAGTTGGCGTCGTCGTGGGGTGACGAAGACGGCACAGATCGTGGAATCCGGGCCGCCGTCGGCCCGACCCGTGGCGCAGGGTCGGGCCGACGGGCGGTCAGCGGATCTGCATCCCGGAGATCGCCCGGGAGATGACCAGTCGTTGGATCTCCGAGGTGCCCTCGAAGATGGTGTAGATCTTGGCGTCCCGGTACCAGCGTTCGACCGGGTGGTCCCGTAGGAAGCCGGCCCCGCCGAGCAGTTGCACTGCCTTCTCGGTGACCGACACCGCCACCTCGCCGGCCTTGAGCTTGGACATCGACCCCTCGCCCGCGGTGAACGGGCGGTTGTTGCGGCCCATCCACGAGGCCCGCCAGACCAGCAGCCGCGCCGCGTCGATCTCCATCCGCATGTCGGCCAGCGCGAACGCGACCGCCTGGTTCTCGATGATCGGACGTCCGAACTGGACCCGGTCCTTCGCGTAGTCCAGCGCGTACTCGTAGGCGGCCCGGGCCACACCCAGCGCCTGGGCGCCGACCGTGGGCCGGGACAGCTCGAAGGTGCGCATCGCGGCCTGCCCGGTGGCGCGCTGACCGGAGCGGGCCCGGTCGAGGCGTTCCAGTAGGGCGTCCCGTCCGCCGAGCAGGCACCGGCCGGGTACGCGTACCTCGTCGAGGAAGACGTCGGCGGTGTGGGACGCGCGGAGGCCGAGTTTGCGCAGCTTGCGGGTGGCGGCCAGGCCGGGGGTGCCCGGCGGTACGACGAACGCCGCCTGACCCCGGGAGCCGAGCGTGGGGTCGACGGAGGCGGTGACCACGTGCACTCCGGCGATGCCGCCGTTGGTGGCGTACGCCTTCTGGCCGTTGAGCACCCACTCGTCGGTGGCCTCGTCGTAGACGGCCCGGGTGCGCATCGCGCCGACGTCGGAGCCTGCCTCGGGTTCGCTGGTGCAGAACGCGGCGACGGCCGGCGAGTCGACGTCGCCGAAGCACCGGGGCACCCACTCGACCATCTGGTCGGGGGTGCCGGCGCCGTAGATGGCGGCGACGGCGAGCGAGGTGCCGAAGATGCTCAGGCCGATGCCGGCGTCACCCCAGAAGAGTTCTTCGCTGGCGATCGGCAGGGAGAGGCCGGTCGGGTCGGCCCAGCAGGTGGCGAGGAACTCGAAGCCGTAGAGGCCGACCTTGGCGGCCTCCTGGATCACCGGCCACGGGGTGTCCTCGCGCTCGTCCCACTCGGCGGCGGCTGGGCGCACGACCTCGGCGGCGAAGCCGTGCACCCAGTCGCGTAGATCCCGCTGTTCCTCGTTCAGGTCGAGCGAGAACTCAGCCATGTCAGGCCTTGGGGATGTCGAACAGGTTGGCGATGTTGGCGGCGAGGCCGAGGTCGCCCTTCGCCTTCAACTTGCCGGTCATGAACATCATCACCGGGTTGGCGCCACCGGAGACGATCTTCAGGAACTCGACCGGGCCCATGGTGAGGCTCAGCTTCGGGTCGTGCTGCGGGGTCTCGTTCACGACGCAGGTGCCGTCGGCGATGACCACCTCGTAGGTGTCGCTGCCGCCGTCGGGGCGACCGGTGATGATCCAGTGGATGACCGCGTTGGTGGAACCGGCCCGGTCCGCGCGGAACAGCGACGGCATCCGGCCGAACACCTCGCCCAGGACCTTGTCGCGCAGGTCACCCGACATCACCTGGGCGATCTTGTCGTCCGGGGTGGACTTGACCAGCTGGGCGAACTCCTTGGGGCCCACGTTGGCGAAGGTGGCCGGGTCGAAGTCAGTCATCAGGTGCGCCTTCCGGAAGAATTGGCTACTCGCGCGTAACCCTACGCACGAGTAGGTATGCTCGCAAGGTGTCCACCGTCCCCGCCTTCAAGCGCCTACCACGCGCCGTCCGCGAGCAGCAGATGCTCGACGCGGCCGTCAAGGTCTTCTCCCGGCGCGGCTTCCACGCCGCCAGCATGGACGAGATCGCGGAGGACGCCGGCATCTCCAAACCCATGGTGTACGCGTACCTCGGCACCAAGGAGGAGCTCTTCGTCGCCTGCCTGCACCGGGAGGGCACCCGGATGATGCAGGCCATCGCCGGGGCGGCGGCCCCCGACCTGCCGGCCGACGAGCGGCTCTGGCGCGGGCTCAAGGCGTTCTTCGGCTTCGTGGGCGCCCACCGGGACGGCTGGGCGGTGCTCTACCGGCAGGCCCGGGGCGAGCAGCCGTTCGCCGGCGAGCTGGCCACCATGCGGGCCCGGCTGGTCGAGGTGGTCGCCGGGATGCTCGACCACGCGCTACGCGCCGAGGGCCGCGAGATCGCCGCCGTCGACCTGGAGGTCGTCGCGTACGCCCTGGTCGGCGCGACCGAGTCGCTTGCCGACTGGCTCGCGGACCACCCGGAGGCCGACCCGGAGAAGACGGCCACCCGAATGATGAACGTGGCCTGGCTCGGTGCCGCCCAACTGCTGCACGGCGTCACCTGGCGTCCGCCGGCCGACTGACGGCCCCGGCCGAGACAGCGTCGCCAACCGGTTCGGCCGCCCGCGCCGCACGGCGTCGGTTGCGGAGCCAGCGGACCACCTCGACGACCACCGTCACCGTCAGGGCGAGGCCCAGACCGAGCAGGAGGCCACGCAGCGGGTCCTGCTCGAAGGCCAGCCCGCCGAGGTAGCCGACCAGCGCGGAGTAGAGCCCCCACGAGCCGGCGGCCAGCGCGTCGAAGGCCAGGAACCGTCGCCGGGGATAGCGCACCGCACCCATGGTGAGGGTGACCGCGGTCCGGCCGCCCGGAACGTAGCGGGCCACGGTGAGGATCAGCCCGCCCCGGGTGGCGATCCCCCGACGGGCCCGGTCGACGGCGGCTCGGCGTCGACCGTCGGGCGGCAGCCGGTCGAGCAGCCGGGTGCCGCCGCCCCGCCCGATGGCGTACGAGATGTGGTCGCCGACCAGCGCCCCGGCGGCGGCCACCAGGATCACCGCCGGCAGGTACGGCGCTCCGGAGGCCGCGAACACCCCTGCGGTGATCACCGCCGTCTCGCTCGGCACCACCGGGAAGAAACCGTCGAGCACCGCGATCGCGAAGATCGCCAGGTACACCCAGGGCGAGGTCATCGTGTCGTGCAGCAGGTCGAGTAGATCCATGATCCCGATGCTGGTCGGGGCGGCGGCCGTCGACATCGGCCAGTGGTCAGGTGGGCGGCACTACTTAGGTAGCGGCCGGCCCGGACTGCGGGTCGGGGTCATCCCCCACCTCACCCGGGTACGGCGCCACGGGGCAGCCCGATCCGTCGGCCGAGCCCTAGGCTCGCTGGGTGGCCTCCAGCGCCGTCGCCCTCCAACGGGTCGTCCATCGGTACGCCCCGCCGCTGCTCGCCGTCCTGGTCGCCGCGGCAGTCTGGGCCAGCGCGACAGGTGACATCGGGGTCCGTTCGCCGTTGCCGGGCGCGTTCGTGCTGCTGATCGCGCTGGGCTCGGCGTGGGCCGCCGGCACGGTCCGGACCCGCCGCTGGCCGCTGTTCCTGGCCGCGGCGGTCGGCTGGTTGGTGCTCGCCGCGGCGGCCGCCGGGGTGCTGGCCTCGTACCAGGCCGGTCTGCGGCTGCGCGGTCGCCAACTCGCCGGCTACCTCGCCGGTGCGGCAGTGGTGCTGACCGGCGGGGTGCTGGTCGGGCTGGCAGTGGGTGGCGTACGCCGGATCACCACCGCCACCACCGGCAACCTGCTGCTGCTCGCCGCCTGCCTGGTCGGGCTCCCACTGGTCTTCGGCCTGTGGGTACGGGCCCGTCAGGACACGCTCGCCGCTCTGCGGGACCGGGCCGAGCGGCTGGAACGCGAGCAGGAGGCCCGCGCCGACCGGGTCCGCGCCGAGGAGCGGACCCGGATCGCCCGGGAGATGCACGACGTGGTGGCGCACCGGGTCTCGCTGATGGTGGTGCACGCCGGGGCGCTGGAGGTGACCGCCGTGGACCCGGCGACCGTCGAGGCCGCCGCGCTGATCCGGACGACCGGTCGGCAGGCGCTCACCGACCTGCGCGAGGTGCTGGGTGTGCTGCGCCAGGCCGGCCCGGCCGTGACGCCGGAGCGGGGGCTCGACACGTTGGACGAGTTGATCGGGGAGTCCCGTGCCGCCGGGCTGCGGGTGTCCCGGCAGGACGAGGGCGTGCCAACGGCACTACCGGCGACGTTGGGGCGTACCGCGTACCGGGTGGTCCGGGAGGCGCTGACCAACGTGCGCAAGCACGCGGCCGACGCCGAGACGACCGTCTGCCTGCGCTACCTGCCCGACGGGCTGGAGGTGCTGGTCCGCAACGGCCCGTCCGAGGGCGGGCCCGCGCTGCCCGGTGCCGGGCTGGGGCTGCTCGGGCTGCGGGAGCGGGTGGAGCTGCTCGGCGGCCGGTTGGAGGCGACTCCCGTGGACGGCGGCTTCCTGGTCCGGGCCCTGATCCCGCTGGCGGGTGCGGCGTGATCCGGGTGGTGGTGGTCGACGACGAGCAACTGGTCCGTGCCGGGCTGCGGCTGATCCTTGAGGCGGCGGAAGACATCACCGTCGTCGGTGAGGCGGCGGACGGCGCCGGCGCGTTGGAGCAGGCCCAGCGGTTACGCCCCGACGTGGTGCTGCTCGACGTGCGGATGCCGGGCATCGACGGGCTGACCGTCGCGCCCGAGGTGGTCGCCGCCGGCCCGAAGGTGATCATGTTGACCACCTTCGACCTCGACGAGTACGTGCACCGGGCGCTGCGGGCCGGCGCGGTCGGCTTCCTGCTCAAGGACACCCCGCCCCGCGAGTTGGCCGCCGCCGTTCGTACGGTGGCCGCCGGGAACGCGATGCTCGCCCCGACGGTGACCCGGCGTCTGATCAGCTCGTTCGCCGAGCGTGGTCCGGCCCGCCGGGACGCGGCTCGTGAGCGGCTCGCACCGCTGACCGAGCGGGAGTTGGCGATCGTCCGGGAGGTGGCGCGCGGGCACGGCAACGCGGAGATCGCCCGGCGGCTGACGATGAGCGAGGCCACCGTCAAGGCACACGTCAGCCGGGCGCTGGCAAAACTCCACGCCGGCAACCGGGTGCAGTTGGCCATCCTGGTGTACGACGCCGACCTGCTGTGACGGGTGCGGGGTCAGTGCCGGGAGGAGGCGTGGCGGTGGGCCCTGCGGCGTAGCCACCGGATGCCCTCCAGCCCGAACGTGACGACCACCGAGAACCCCACCCCGACCAGCACGCCCTTCACCGGGTCGCGTTCGAACGCCAGCCCGCCGAAGTAGCCGAGCAGTCCGCAGTACAGCGCCCAGGTGACCGCGCCGATGCTGTCGTAGAGCAGGAATGACCGGCGGGGATAGCGCACCGCGCCCATGGTGAGGGTGACGGCGGTCCGCCCGCCCGGCACGTACCGGCTGGTGGTCAGGATGATTCCGCCCCGCCGGTCCACGGCCCGGCGGGCCCACTCGGAGCTGGCCCGCCGGCGGCTGCCGCTGGGAAGGCGGGCCAGCCGGCGGGCGCCCCCGCCCCGCCCGATGGCGTACGAGACGTGGTCGCCGACCAGCGCGCCGATGGCGGCGCTCACGATCACCAGGGTGAGGCTCGGGTGCCCCCCGCTCGCCGAGAGCACCCCCGCGGTGATCACCGCCGCCTCGCCCGGCACCGCGGGGAAGAACGCGTCGACCGCGGTGAGCCCGAAGATCACCAGATAGACCCACGGCGACGTGACCGTCCCACGGAGGAGGTCGAGCAGGGCGTCCATGCCCCCATGCTTGCCGGGCGCGACCTACCCGGTGGGCGAGTCGCCGGATCACGGCCCCGAGTTGTCAGTCGGCGTGGACCAGGGCCGGTGGGGCGAGCAGCGGACCGCACGGGGTCTTGTCGTCGGCGGTGGGGCCGTGCGAGGTCAGCACCACCGGCGCGCCCAGCTCCACGCGTACCGCCTCGGCCCAGTCCGTCGGCGGTTCGTCGTACACCGGGCGGGAGCGCAGCAGGCGGGCGGTGAGCGCGGCCTGCCGGTCCAGGTCGCCGGGCGGGCCCGGGGTGAGCCGGCCGGTGGTGTCGTAGCGGCGGCAGATCCGCAGGTCGGCGCCGGCCAGGTCGAGGTGGGTCAGGGCCAGGCCGTCCACGCCGCCGGCCGCGGCGAGGGCGTACCGGTGGGCGACCGCGTCGAAGTGGCCGAACCGGAACCGGCCCTGCCACGGGTTCGTGCCGTTGTGCGGGTCGGTGAACGGCAGACTGGCGTCCTCGGTCACCAGCGGGCCGGCTCCGTGCCGGGTGGTGACCAGCCGGAGCACCCCGATCCGGGTCACGTCGCCGGACCGTCCCGCCTCGGCGAGCAGGCTGTCGACGTTGGCGAAGGTGGTGGTGCTCCAGGTGGTGTACGGGTGGAAGCCGTGCCACTCGTCGAGCAGCACCCCCTGCGCGCCCTCGAAGACGCAGGTCCCGGCGCGTAACGCCCCGGTGAGCCAGCTGCCGTCGACGATGGCGACCCGCCCGGCGAACCCGGTGAACGCGGGTAGGCAGTCCTCGATCGGTGGCGCGTCCAGCGGGCCCAGCTCGGCGGTCAGCCGGTCCCGCAGGGTGGTCAGCCTGCGGCGCAGCAACGCCGGGTGGTGGCAGTCGGCGACCCGGGGCGCGTCGTCGGGGTGGGCGAGACCGTACGCGACGGCCTCGCCCACCCCCAGCCCGCAGGAGCCGTGCCGGTCGGCTCCCCGGGCGATCTCGCGGGCCCGGTTGGCGGCCCGGTGGTACGGGGTGCCGAGCAGCGCGTCCCCGTCGACGGTCAGCCGGTCGAGCGCGTCGGGCACCCCGACCGTGGCGAGGTGGTCGGCCTCGGCGGCCAGCGCCAACGGGTCCACCACCACGTGCCGGGACAGGTGCGTCCGCACACCGGAATGGAACGTGCCGGCGCCGAACTGCGCGAACGTGTGGTGCCTCCCGTCGCGCAGCACGACGTTGTGCGCCGCCTGCGCGCCCCCGTTGAAGCGGACCACCGTGTGCACGGGACGGGTGGCGCAGAGCCAGTCCACCACCGTGCCCTTGCCGGCGTCGCCGTAGCCGAGGTCGACCACCGCCACGTGGTTCACAGCCGGGTCACCCCGCTGGCGGTGTCGCGGAACGCCGGCAGCGTCGACACCTCGGCCCGCCGCTCCCGGCCGAGGCGGGCCAGCGCCTTCGACACGGTGCCGGTGGCGCCGGAGCCGGCGCGGTCCAGGTCGCGCAGGCCCTCGTCCAGGTCGATTGCCTGCTCGCCGAGGCCGATGGTGAGCGCGATGGTCTCGCAGACCGCGTCGAGGTCGTCGAGCACGACGGCGTTCTGCCCGAGCAGGTCCCGCCAGAAGTCGAGCACCTTCGCGTTGCCGGCGTAGTGGCTGCCAGCGGGGAGCAGGTAGTAGGTGTCCCAGCGGCGGGTCACCTCGTCGACGACCTGCCGCAGCGGCACGTCCTCGGAGAGGTCGTCGCCGATCAGGCCGGCCACCTCCCGGGCCTTCACCCGCTGGTACGCCAGCTCGTCGCCGATGATGAACAGGTAGCCGCGCCGGCCGCGCTTCTCCCAGTTGTCGGTGACGGTGTGCCGGGCCATGAAGTACATGGCCAGCTCGTACGACTCGCTCATCTGCCCACCGCCACCGCCCTCCAGCACGATCCGGCCGAGGTCGTCGTCCATCCGGTTGTCCGACTCGAACTGGCCCACCTGCAACGGCACCCGGTCGCAGGTGGCGTCGCCGATGGCGCCGAACATGATCTGCGGGTCGCTGGCGTAGCCCTGCCGTTGCAGCAGCCCGAGCAGCTGCGGCAGCTTGGTCTGCAGGACCCGCGGCACCGTGCGCATCGATCCGGTCACGTCGAAGAGCACCGCGACGGGCGTCGACCGGGGGTGCTCAGCGGAGTCCCGGCTCTCCCGGGTCGCGTCCCGCGGGTCCAGCGCGGGGTGCACGGTGCGCGCCCCGCTGTCGCTGTAGGAGAAGGCGCTCTTGCCGGTGGACCGGCGGTAGCGGTCGGCGGCGTCGTACACGTCGGTGGACCAGATTCCACTGCCCATGACAGCTCCTTACGGGGTGAGGGTGAAGGGTCGGAAGGTGCGGGGCCCGTAGAGGCGCTCCAGCACCTGGTCGAGTTCGCGCAGCAGGCGCCAGGCGTCGTCGGGCCGGGCGTGCAGGGACCGTTGCCGGCAGCCCTGCGCGAAGGTGTGCAGCTCGCGGGGTGCGCGCGGCCCCATCAGCCAGCTCATGCAGTGGCTGGCCATCGCGATGTCGGTGCCCGGGCCGCAGGGCTGCTTGGTGAGGACCTCCTCCGGGTACCAGCCATGGCCGGGCACGGCCGCCGAGATCGTGCTTCCGACGGCCACGGAGAAACACCAGTCGACGAGCACCACGCCGTGGGCGTCCGGCTCGATCAGCACGTGTCGGGGCAGGACCGCGCCGTGCACCACACCCGCCCGGTGGGCCAGGCCGAGCACCACCAGCAGCCGCCGCCACATCCAGGCCACATCCCGGGCGTCCAGCCCGTCGGGGTACGCGCGCCGCACCTCGTCGAGGTCGTGCAGGCCGGGCGCGGTGGCGAGCACGTTGACCCGCCGTTCCGCGCCGGTCGCGGTGTCCCGGTGCCGCAGTTCGTCGACGAGCCGGGGCACGTACGGCAGGTAGCGCGGGTCGCCGCGCTCGGCGATGGTGCGCAGGGCGTGCGCCTCGCGGGCCATCAGGTCGTTGTCGGTGGGGCGGCGGGGGAGCTTGAGCAGCCGGTCGTCGCCGACGTCGTAGAGGTCCGCCAGGTCACCCGAGTGGGCTGGCGCGCCGAGCCGGTAGTCGCCGAGGACGGTGACCCGCCGTGCCTGCCACCGGGTGGTGACGCGGACGAACGCGTCGAGGGCTTCGGCGCGTACCGCCGGGTCGGTCGGCAGGCGGTCGGGGTGCAGGGCCGCGACCAGCTCCCGGTAGCGGCGGGCCGGCTGGTCGGCACCGAACAGGTCGGCGTCGGTGCGGGCGGCCGCGACCAGGCGGATGGCCTCCGCTGCCCTCACCGCACCGTCTCCTCGCGGGCGGGGCGCAGCAGCGCCGGGTGCAGCAGGCGAGCGTCGCCGGCCCGGTAGAGCCGGG